>CAXTCI010000320.1:0-2034 GCA_964242325.1 uncultured Acetobacteraceae bacterium | reverse complement strand
CGAGGCCGGGGACGACGTGGCGCGTTTCGAGGTGGTCGAGGACGAGGCCGCGGTGACAGCTGTTCGAGGCCGGGGTGCCCAGCCCGACCGGCAACGCCCGCTGGAAACCGTGCATGATCTCGGCGTTGCTGTTGACGATCAGCGTGTCGGCTTCCATGCCGGGAAGCAGGTGGTCAGCCTCGACCGGGTCGAGGGCTTGGCCTCCAGTCAGGTGAAAGCCGACCCAGTATGCTAAGAAGGCGAGGTTGTCGCAGTTCAGGATAGAACGCACCGCGCTTACACATCATTAGTCGCAGAACCGATCTTATGGAACTACACAGGGGTGCGATCTCGCTGTCAACGAGGCATTATTGGATCGGTGGACGACGCAGCGCCGCGGCTTTGCCGCTGATTAGAGTCTTATGCACTCGGCGCATAGCAGCGAAAGCTGATTTTAGACCATCAACATACGCCCACCATCAATCAGCCCTGTGCCCCTAAGCGCGCGCTTCAGCATGGAACCGGATCGCGAGCGACAGCGCTGAGGACGGGCCAGCCCGTGACGGGCCACAAGGAGGTGACCCAGCGTGCAGAGGAACCAAATGGGATGGATGCTGGTTTCGTTTCTCGGCCTCATGCTGGCCGGCTGCGCCGCGCCGTCCCAGCTTGGGCAGTGGGACCGTCAGCTTGTCGCCGGACGCACCTTCGTGGTTACTGGGGCGTCCAGCGGGCTAGGCCGGGGCGCTGCGGTCAAGCTCGCCTCCTACGGCGCCAATGTGGTGCTGGCCGCCCGGCGTGACGATGTGCTGGAGAGGGTTGCGTCCGAGGCACGGGCGGCTGGCGGCCAGGCGTTGGTCGTGCCAATGGATGTGAGCCGGCCGGAGGAGGTGGAGCACCTGTCTCAAGCCGCCCTCGCCCGGTTCGGCCGGATAGATGCGTGGATCAACGATGCCGCGGTGGCCGTCATCGGTCGGTTCACCGACATCCCCGCAGCCGACCACGCCCGGGTCGTGGACGTGAACCTCAAAGGCGTCATCTACGGCAGCGAGGCCGCCCTGCAGCAGTTCCGCCGCCAGGGCTTCGGCACGCTGGTGAACATCGCCTCCGTCGAGGGCCGGGTGCCGCTGGCCTACCATGCCAGCTACGCCGCGACCAAGCACGCCATCATCGGGCTGGACGCGGCGCTGATCCAGGAGCTGCGGCTGGACAAGCTCGATGCCATAAGGGTCGCCACCGTCCTGCCCTGGGCGGTGGACACCCCGTTTTGGGACCACACCGGCAACTACAGCGGCGGCACGCCACGGATCTATACGATGGACGACGCCGGGCCGGTGGTGGACGCCATCGTGTGGGTCTCGATCCACCCTACGAAGGAGTATGCCGTGGGATAGAAGGCAACGGGCGCCCTGCTCGGTGAGCGGGTGTGGCCGGGGCTGGCCGAGCGCGTGGCCGCGGACGTGGTGCACGCCTCGCAGGTCACGACCGCCCCGCGGGCACCGCCGACCGACGGGTCCCTGTTCACACCGGTTCCCGTGGGTACAACGGTCGAGGGCACCGCGAGGGCGTGGATGCGGCAGGAGGACTTGCAGCGGCGGGAAGGGCACGAGCGCTGAAACGCCGTTGATCCCGCCATGCTGCCGCGGTTCCTGGACCGTACTCGCCCGCGTTGCCGACCGCGGCCGGGTCTGCCGCCAGGAATGGGGACGGCGCTGCCCAATGATGCCTCACTTGATTGCCCCACACATCCTGCGCGCAGTCGCCCGCGCGTCGTTTGTTGCGCCGATGCCGGCCAACGGATCGCCGTCAGCAGCCTCCGCCACCAAACGCGCTGCATCGGCCCGTAGCAGGACGCGGTCTGCCACCCCGCGCGAGGCCGCGGCGCGGACGGCGCACAAGTAGCCTTCCGAGTTACCGTAGCGCTCCTCCAGTGAGGGCCGGGGGTCCCCGGCGCTCAGGCGCTCGGCCTCCGTGCGGGCGAATGGGACGTAGCCGCCCACCAATCCGCCGCCGCAGGGCTGGCCCTTGAAGAAACCACCGGCGACGATGTTCCACCCG
>CAXTCI010000319.1:0-2133 GCA_964242325.1 uncultured Acetobacteraceae bacterium | reverse complement strand
CCATGCTTGCCGCGCCGTCGCTTTCCGGCAGGTAGACACCCCCGCCGATATCCTCGACGGCGACGCCCGCCGCGCCGGCCAGGAACCGGCTGGCGCGAGATGTGGCGTGCATGGCCCTGTTCACCATCTCACCGTTGTTATCGTTGCCGCTGGCCACATCCAACTTACCAGCCGCCACCATCACGATCACCGTCGCCTCAAGGACCGTCACAGGCGTGGCGTCAAGGATGACCCGCTCATGCGTCCACACTTGCGTCCAGATGGCATCCAGCACCCGCCCGTCAGCATCGGGCGTGTCTGCGTTGTCATACTGCCGGCCAAGCGCCGCGATCTGGCGGGCGGCGTCCAGAATGGGCGAGGGCGCGGCAGCAGCGGCCGGGGCAATAGCAGCGCCGGCTAGGACCGCGACGGCCGGAGCTGCTGTGAGCAAGCTGCGTCGGTTCATGCCGCCGCCCTCCCAACCCACACGCCATCCGAGGTGTAGCCCTCCGGCAGCGGCCCATACTGCGCGGCCAGGCGGGCGATGATCGCTGCGCGGGCCGGCGCGGCCAAGTCCCGCAGCAGCGAGGCCAGCAGCGTCGTGTGGCCGTCCCTACTGTCCGGCGAGTTGTCGTAAGACTCCCGATCCCAGGCGACGAAGGCGAGGGCCTTGGCCCGCATCCCTTCTAGCGTGGTGGCCGGTGTCGCCTCGATCTGGCGCAGGGTCGCCCAATCGGGGAGCGTGTCCTCAAACTGATGCTCAGCCTCACCGTCATCCGTGACGAGGTAGCGGTACCAATCAGCGAACTCAACTTCCGCGAACGCCTGACATACGCGGATCAGCTCGGCATCGGGGTTCTGCGCCGCGGGTGCGGCGATGGCAGCGCCAGACATTACCAGAATGGCAGGTGCTGCGGAGAGCAAGCGGCGGCGGGATGTGGTATGGGCGTGTGCAGCCATGACAGCTCCTGTTCATGCAGTAGCGGTTGCGGTTAGGCCGGGCTGGGAAGGTAGTAGCTCCCCGTCCGGCCGCTTGTTCCTTGCGGAACGGCACCAGACTTGCCATAATGCGCTTATGATGACAAGCGAAAACGGCACTAGGTTTGCCATTACGCCTGGACAGGTTCGTGCAGCCCGTGGCCTGATAGGCTGGTCGCAGGATCAGCTTGTTGACGCAAGCGGAGTGCCCAAGCGCACCGTTGTTCGAATGGAGCTGGGGGAAGGTGATCCGCAGCGCCGCACAGTCGCCGCCATCCGCATCGCCCTGGAAGCCGCAGGCGTGGTGTTCACCAACGGCGACGAACCGGGCGTGAAGCTGCGGAAGCCGCAGGACAGCGCATGAGCAGCTTCCCCGGCGCTATGTTCAACGCCGAGGGCGTCAGCCTCGACGAAACGATCCCGGACCTGACCGAAGAGAAGCTGGACGAGTATCCACACCGTTCCATGGTGGCGCGGGACGGCGCGGCCCCGGTTGCTCGAATATGGCTGCTATCCGACGATGCCGAGTTCGCCGCGATCCATCCGGTTATCCTGGCCGAGGCCGTCAAGCTGGTGCTGAGCGGCAAGGCCATTGTGATCCTTGCCCGCCGGCTTGAGCCGGCCGTGGACGTGCGCGATGGGCTACTGGATGCCTTGGACCTGCTAGGCCCGCCCCAGGACGTGGCGGGGCATGGATGAACGACGGTGATCGTGTGAAAGCCAAGCCAATGACTCCGGATCAGGTCAAGGCTGCACGCATGTTGCTGGGCTGGAGCAGGATGCAGCTAGGCCTTCGCAGCAACACGTCCCTAGCTGTGGTGAAGGCATTTGAGCAGACTGGGCGAGTTGCGTTTGTGCAACGGCGACCAGACCTGACTGACCCCCTTGCCGCTATCCGCATCACCTTAGAAGCAGCCGGCGTTGAGTTTACAAATGGGGAGGCACTAAGGGTTGCTGCTGCGGAAACCACCCCAATAACGCCCAATCAAGTTAAGTTCGCTCGAAAACTGCTCAGATGGAGCCAAACGGAGCTCGGCATCCAAAGCGGCACGTCTTTTCACGTTGTGCGGATGTTTGAGCGAACGGGGCAGATTACGAAGCTGTATTGCCGGCCGAGGGAGCAGGTGGACACAGTTGCCGCCATCCGCGCCGCCTTGGAGGCGGCGGGCATTGACT
>CAXTCI010000318.1:0-2457 GCA_964242325.1 uncultured Acetobacteraceae bacterium | reverse complement strand
CCTCCGGGAGAGGGTTGGGGTGAGGGGGTCTTGGCTGCGGAGCGGGGCGCAAACTTCCCTGTAGAACTCAGCCTTTCATGGGCCAGAACCGCGCGTGAAGACCCCCTCACCCCGGCCCTCTCCCGAAGGGAGAGGGAGCAGAGGCAGAGGCGTCTTGCACTTCGGTCAGCAGTCGGGCCGCTTCGGCGCCACGCACCTTGGCAATGTCGTCCTGATATTTCAGCAGCACGCCCAGCGTTTCATCCACCCCGCCAGCCGTCAGCTCGTTCTGGTCCAGGTAATGCAGCGCAGCCGCCCAATCGATCGTCTCGGCGACGCCGGGCAGCTTGAACAGGTCGGTGCTGCGCAGCCGCTGCACGAAGGCCACGACCTCCGCCGACAAGCGCGGCGCCAGCCCCGGCGCCTTGGCATCCAGGATCGCCCGCTCCCGGGCCGCGGTCGGGTAGTCCACCCACTGATACAGGCAGCGCCGGCGGATCGCATCATGCACCTCGCGCGTGCGGTTGCTGGTCAGGATCACCACCGGCGGCACGGTGGCGCGTATGGTGCCGTATTCCGGCACGGTGATCTGGAAATCCGCCAGCAGTTCCAAAAGGAACGCTTCAAACGGCTCGTCCGCACGGTCCAACTCGTCAATCAGCAGCACGGCCGGCGGCTGGTCGGGATCTATGGCGGACAGCAGCGGACGCGCCAGCAAATAGGGCCGGCTGTGGATCGCGGCGGCCAGACGCCCCTGGTCGCGGTCACCGCCGGCCTCGGCGAGGCGGATCGCCATCAACTGCCTGGCATGGTCCCATTCATAAGCGGCGGCGGACAGGTCCATCCCGTCGTAGCATTGCAGCCGCACCAACCTGCGGCCCAGCCCAGTGGCTAGCACCTTGGCGATCTCGGTCTTGCCGGTGCCAGGCTCGCCTTCCAGGAACAGCGGGCGCTGCATAGCCAGCGCCAGGTGTACGGTGACGGCCAACGCCGGATCGGCAATGTAGCCGCCAGCCGCCAGCAACGCCGCCGTGTCGGCCACCGTCGCCGGCAGGCCGGAGGCGGACAGGTGGGCACCTGCTGGTAGGTCAGCCAAACACGTAAACCTTGAAGATCAGGATGAACACCGGGATGTAGAGCAGGATGCCGATGATGGCGACGATCGGCAGGCCGAAGATCCGGTTCGGGATCATCGAGAAGATGCTCAGCGCCGGCGCGGGCGTCATCTTACGGATGGGCACTGCCGCGTTGGCTGTCTGCGGCACCGGCGCCGCGGTGCTTGTCGCCTGGGGCATCGGCGTCGCGGTGCCTTCCGGCGCCGTGCCTGCCGCGTCGGCGGCGACTACGGCCGGGGCGACGACCGGACCCTGGGCGGCAATCTCCTGCGGCCCGGAAACCTCGGCGGTGAAGCGGTCGAAGAACAGGTCCGCCATCTGCTTGCTGGTCGCGTCGATCAGCCGCGCGCCGAGCTGGGCGATCTTGCCGCCGACCTGTGCCTTGACGTCGTATGACAGCACTGTGAACGGCCCGTCATCGGACAGGCGCACGTTGGCGCCGCCCTTGGCGAAGCCGGCAACACCGCCCTGTCCCTCGCCGCTGATGCGGTAGCTGTTAGGCGGGTCCATGTCGGACAGCGCGACGTTGCCGGTAAAGCGGGCGCTGATCGGGCCGATCTTGATGGCGGCAGTGGCCTTCATGGCGGTGTCGGACAGGCGCTGCAGGCTCTCGCAGCCGGGGATGCAGGACTTAAGGACCTCGGTGTCGTTGAGGGCATCCCAAACTTTTTGGCGCGGCGCGGGAATGCGCCGCTCGCCTGTCATGTCCATACGCGTGCTCCGTTTGATGCGCCGGACCCTAATGGCAGGGGGTTGCGCACGCAACCAGCCCACCTGACGCACCATCTCGGAGGTGATAAACGGCTGCACCCCCCAAGCGTTCCGGAGCTTCCCGCATGACCTACCTTGTTGCCGCAGACCTGCCGACCGAGCCTGCGGGCCACCGTTTCCGCAAGATGGTCGAGGCCGGAGGCATCCTGCAGATACCCGGCACCCATAACGGGATGGCGGCGCTGCAGGCCCGCGCCGCCGGGTTCGCGGCATCCTACCTGTCGGGCGCCGCGATGACAGCCAGCATGGGGCTGCCGGACCTGGGCATGATCACGGTGGACGAGGTCTGTTTCTTCATCCGCCAGGTCGTGCGCGCCAGCGGCCTGCCGGTGCTGGTGGACGGAGACACCGGCTATGGCGAGGCCCTCAATGTCATGGCGATGGTCCGCAGCTTCGAGGACGCCGGGGCGGCGGCGGTGCATATCGAGGACCAGATCCTGCCCAAGAAATGCGGCCATCTGAACGACAAGAAGCTGGCCGACGCGCACGACATGGCCAACAAGGTCGCCGCCGCCCGCAAGGCCAGGCGGCACCTATACCTGATGGCCCGCACCGACGCCGCCGCGAGCGAGGGCATGGACGGCGCCGTCGC
>CAXTCI010000317.1:0-2656 GCA_964242325.1 uncultured Acetobacteraceae bacterium | reverse complement strand
AGGGTGGAGACGCGGTTGCCGATGATCATCGGCAGCTTCGCGTCGGACGACGACAATCCAAGGTCCGTGGCGGCCTGATCGCAGGCACTGTCCTGCACCCGGAGGGCCGCGTCGCGGGTCGCCTGGACGTAACGCCCAAACGCGGGGACGCGCGGCTTAAGACCGCGGTCCAGGATCACCCAGGCGACCGCGAGCCGCCGCGCCACTGCCTCAGTGGGTGCAGCGCTGGCCAACATGGCACGGTAGGTCGGGAAATAAGCGTCGGCGAGGTCTCCGGCCCGTTGCTCCGCGGCTTTTCGCACCCGGTCAGCCTGCGCCTTGCCGGCGGGATCGCGCTCGAACGGCGCGGCTGCCACGGCGCTGGCCTCGACCACCTGCACAATCTGCGGGATCGAGTTGCCCGGAGCGGCACGGATCGCGGCCACCGCCTTGCCGCCCAAAGCCTCGACGATGGCTGCGGCCCGGGCCTCGCCCTGGTTCCGCAGCGCCGTAGCGGCCGGGGAGTCGCCGAACGGCTGCGCGGCATCGCGGCCCATTGCCCGGGCCTTGCCGACCGAGGCCCAGCTTTCATCCAGCGCGGCGAGCCCTGCTTGCAACTCCGGCTCCCGAGTATGGGCCATGGCGGCCAGCCGGGCGTCTACGGCGGCGCGGTAGCCCTGGGTTGCCTCGGTGCCGGCTGCGTCCAAGACCTTGGCGCGGCGCTCGGCCAGTTCCTTGACGCCGTCCGGCGTGGCCGGCACGGCAGCCAGCGCCGCGGTCTCTGCCGCGAGCACGGTTGGCGCCGCGGCGTCCTGGTAGCGCCGCAGGGCCGCATCAATGCCCGCGCCACCATCCGGGAGGTCGTGTCCGAGGTCCGCCCTCGTCGTCGCAGCCGCCTTCTGCGCGGCGGCAAGCCCGGCCAGCGTCTTCGGCGCCGTCTCCAACTGAGCCGCCGCGGCCTGGGCCACAGTGGCGGCAATGTCCGCACGCCGCGCCGCGCCGGCCACGTTGACGCTGTCGGCAGCGTCGGGGAACTCGCCCTTGAACGTAGCTACGGCTTGGCTCACCTCCGCCATACCCTGCAGCGTCGGTGGCGCTGCGGCGATCGCGGCGCGGGCATCGTCCAGTGCGCGCGCCGCGAGCAGGCCGCGTAGGCGGCGCGCCTCCGACATGAGTTGGGTTTGATTGGCGGGGGTCAGCGACTGCTGATTCCAGCCCGTCATGTTTTGGAAGGCTTCGGGGAGGGACTCCGGGCGCGTGAGCCGCGCCAGGTCGGCGTACATCTCAGCCGCGGTCCCGCCGGTGGTGGCAATCCGGGCTGGCAGCGCGTCCACCAGGTCGTCGGTATGGCGGCGGTTGGCCAGGGCGTTCATGCTGGCCCCGTCGCCCGTCACCTGCATCAGCACGTTGAAGCGCGGGTCGCGCTGCTCGGCAGGTGGGCAAACGCGGCCGACAGTCTCGCGCGGGTTTATGGCCTGCTGCCGGCGTCCGTTGTCGTCGGTCGTGATCCAGTAATAGGCCGGAACGCCGAACACCCGCGCGCTGTTCTGGTCGTCATACTGGCGCAGCATCGCCCCGCCGCCCGGGTCCTGCAGCCGGACCCGGAGGTCGAGCGGATACGAAGCCGCCCAGGCCAGCAGCTCGGCGCAGCTTGGCTGGCGCGGTGCTCCCCGTGGGAGCGTACCCACCAGGCGGCCCTCTGGCTTCGGGCGATCCGCCGCCTGCTCGATCCACTCGGCCCGGCGAGTCCGGTCCTCCGCCACCCGACGGGCCAGCACCGGGTCCTGGCTGACGCGGGAAAGCTGTTGAACGACGGCCCTGCCGTAACACCCGCCTTGGAGGGTCATCGTTCCCGATGATCCGTCAATCGCGCCTGCGATCTCCTGCGGCTGCTCGCCATTGGCTCGGACCACAGCGCCGGGGCGCAGGACGAACTGCCCGGATGCGGCGTCAAAGCTGCCATCGGCCTGGAAGCGCAGCAGCCCCTGCTGGACCCGGAACTGTTGCGGCGCAACCTGGACGACTGCATGGGCCACTGGGCCGTTCACCTCGGACACGCTGATGGTGGTGGCCACTTGATTCCTGGCATCGCAGCCCGTTGTGCCCACCCACTCTCCCACGAGCGGCGAGGCGGCGGGCGGCGCCACGGCCGCTACGGCTGCCGCGGGGTCAGACGGCGATGGCGCGGGCGCCGCAGCCGTGGAGCCGGGCGGCGTGGACGGGGGCGCCACCGCGCCGGTGTCGGCGACGTGCAGGACCCAACCGTCTGCAGGACCGGCCTTGCCCCGCCACACGACGTCGGAGCTGCCCTGCACGGAGCCTGCAAACTGCGCACCGGTCGCGGCGGGGCACTGGCCAGCGACCAATCCCCCCACGCGCTGCAGGAGTGCGGGTGTCTCTGGCTGCGAGAAGGTCTGGCGTGTTTGTCCGACCACCCGGAAGTTCGGCATGGGTCCGCACCAGGCGGGACCGTCGGCCAGGACCTCCAAGCCGAGCTTCTGCGAGTAAGCGATTCGGGTATCTGCCCAGGCGGCCGTGCCGCAGCAAAGCAGGGCGGGTGCAAGCAGGAGGCCTGGGCGCATCGTAGATCCTGTATGGTCGCAACAGGCCGAAGGATGCCCGAACTCCGCCATTCGCGCGACGGTGTTCAAAGGTATAGTTGCACATATTCTAGCAG
>CAXTCI010000316.1:0-2920 GCA_964242325.1 uncultured Acetobacteraceae bacterium | reverse complement strand
GTGGGCCGAGGACGTTTTGCGGGGCGGCCTGGGTGGGCTGGGCTTGCATGAACGGAACAAGAACATGGTGGGTGTAAGGGTGTTAAGGATTGCGTGGGGGTGGGAGCCCGAAGCTGGGAAGGTGCTGGGGGGTGACGGGGCCGTCTGGGGTGCGGCGTGCGGCGGCGGTGCGGGGGTGAGCGGCTTGTGCGAAGGTTTTGGGCGGTGCGGCCTGGCACGCAGTTCGGTCGGCTTGGGACCGTCAGGGACGATAGCGCAGCGTATCCACCAGGAGGGAGAAGGCCGGGGTCGGCTGGCGGCGGCTTGGGTAATACAGGTGATAGCCGGGATAGGGCGGGCACCAGTCGGCCAGCACCTGGATGAGCCGCCCATCGGCTAGGTGCGATTGCACGCTGTCTCCTGGCAAGTAGGCCAGGCCGAAACCGGCCAGGGCGGCGTCGAGCATGGGACCGCTGCCGTTGAAGGTGAGCTGGCCCTCGATCCTGACGCGCAGCTCGCGTCCGTCATGCCCGAACTCCCATGCATACAGGCCGCCGTGGGTCGGCAGGCGGAGGTTGATGCAGTTGTGGGAGGTTAGGTCCTGGGGGGTTTCGGGCTTGCTCCGGTTGGCGAAGTAGGCGGGGGCGCCGACCACCGCGGAGCGCAGGTCCGGGCCGATCCGGACGGCAACCATGTCCTTGGCCACCAGCTCGCCGGTGCGGATGCCGGCGTCGAAGCGCCCGGCGACGATGTCGGTCAGGCCGTAGTCGATGACGACCTCCACCTTGATGTCGGGATGGTCCGGCAGCAGGCGCTTCAGGGCAGGCCACAGGACCGTGCGGACGGCGTGGTCGTGCGCGGTGATGCGGATGGCTCCGGCAGGCTTGTCGCGCAGCGCGGCGAGGGCGGCCAGCTCGGCGTCGATTTCCTCGAGGCGGGGACCTGCGGATTGGAGCAGGCGTTCGCCGGCCTGGGTCGGCGCGACGCTGCGCGTGGTGCGGGTGAGCAGGCGCAGGCCCAGCCGGGTTTCGAGGCCGCGGATGGTCTGGCTCAGGGCGGATTGCGAGACGCCGAGCTGGGCGGCGGCGCGGGTGAAGCTGCGCTCGCGCGCGACGGCGAGGAAGGCGACGATGTCGTTGAGGTCGGTGCGAGGCATTCAGAAGGGCAGCTTCTAGGTTCATGCAGACTTTAGCGCCTAATGGGTGGCGGCGCAGTCCCCACCTGGCGTTCAAGCGCAACAAGGAGACATGCGATGGAGATCAAGCGGGCAGGCAGTCAGGCGTCCGGCAAGGGGCCGGCGGAGTGGTTCACCGGAACCGTCCGCATCGACCCGTTGATGAGCCCGCCCGATCCGGCGCGGGTGGGCGGCGCCCTGGTGACGTTCGAGCCGGGCGCGCGTACGGCTTGGCATACGCATCCGCTGGGACAGACCTTGATCGTGACCGCCGGGTGCGGGTGGACGCAGCGGGAGGGCGGGCCGGTCGAGGAGATACGGCCCGGCGACATCGTGTGGTTTGCCCCGGGCGAGAAGCACTGGCACGGGGCCGCCGCCACGACGGCGATGAGCCACATCGCGATCCAGGAGAAGCTGGGCGGCTCGCCGGTGGATTGGATGGAGCATGTGAGCGACGCGCAGTATCGGCGCTGACGGGTCCGTGGGGTCGAGTGGGAGGGATGGGGATGCAGACGCGCAGGCTTGGCAGCGGGGGGCTGGAGGTGTCGGCGGTCGGCTTCGGCTGCATGGGGTTGAACCATCACCGAGGCGCGGCGCCGGACCGGACCGAGATGATCGCACTGGTGCGCTCGGCGGTGGAGCGCGGGGTTACGTTCTTTGATACCGCCGAGGTTTATGGACCGTATACCAACGAGAGCCTGGTCGGGGAGGCGCTGGAGCCGTTCAAGGGGCAGGTCGTCATTGCCACGAAGTTTGGGCATGATCTTGCGCCCGGCGGCTCTGGCGGGCTGGACAGCCGGCCCGAACGCATCCGGCAGGTGGCGGAGGCGTCGCTGAAGCGGCTGCGGGTTGACGCCATCGACCTGTTTTATCAGCACCGGGTGGACCCTGGGGTGCCGATCGAGGATGTGGCCGGGGCGGTGCGGGACCTGATCGCGGCGGGGAAGGTCAGGCACTTTGGGCTGTCGGAGCCGGGGGTTGGGACCATGCGGCGCGCCCATGCGGTGCAGCCGGTGACGGCGATCCAAAGCGAGTATTCGCTGTGGTGGCGGCGACCGGAGGAGGCGGTGCTGCCGGCCTGCGAGGAGTTGGGGATTGGGTTTGTGCCGTATAGCCCGCTCGGCCGTGGGTTCCTGACCGGGAGTATCGACGAGACTACGGAGTTCGGCGGGGGCGACAACCGGGAGTCGCTGCCTCGGTTCACGCCGGAAGCGCGGCGGGCGAACCGGCCGTTGGTGACGCTGCTGGAGGCGGCGGGGCGGCGGAAGGGGGCGACGGCGGCGCAGGTCGCGCTGGCGTGGCTGCTGGCGCGGCGGCCTTGGGTGGTGCCGATCCCGGGGACCACGAAGCTGAGCCGGTTGGAGGAGAACATTGGGGCGGCGTCTGTCGAGATGACGCCCGAGGATTTGCGCCGCATCGAGGACGCCGCCGGGCAGATCACCGTTCAGGGCGAGCGGTATCCTGAGGCGGTGGAAGCTTTGTCGGGGCGTTGAATAAGGGGGGACAAAGATAAATCCGACTTATGATTTTCGGGGGCAGGCGGCCTTGGTTACGGGCGCCAGTTCCGGCATGGGGTTGGCTACGGCGAAGGCGTTTGCCGGGGCCGGCGCGGCGGTCGTGCTGGCCGATATCAACGAGGCGGCGGTGCGGCAGGCGAGCGAGGCGCTGAATGCGGCCGGCCACCGGACGGTGGCGGGGACGTGCGACGTGGCGAATGAGGGGCAGGCCGCGGCGGTGGTGGCGCGGGGTGTCTCGGAGGTTGGGCAG
>CAXTCI010000315.1:0-3111 GCA_964242325.1 uncultured Acetobacteraceae bacterium | reverse complement strand
CCGGCGGCATCATGCTGCCCAACCATTCCCCGCTGGTGATCGCCGAGCAGTTCGGCACCCTCGATGCCCTGTTCCCTGGTCGCATAGATCTGGGCCTTGGACGGGCACCTGGCGCGGACGGGCGGACCTGGCGGGCGCTGCGGCGGGACCCCTCGGCGTCCGACCACTTTCCGGATGATGTGCTGGAGCTACAGGCCTTGCTGGCGCCGGAGCAGCCGGGCCAGCGCATCCGGGCAGTGCCAGGGGTGGGCAGCGAGGTGCCGTTGTGGATCCTCGGCAGCAGCACCTATGGCGCGCAGCTCGCGGCGATGCTTGGCCTGCCCTATGCCTTTGCGTCGCACTTCGCGCCGGATGCCCTGCACGCCGCGCTGCGGCTGTATCGCGCCGGGTTCAAGCCGTCGCGCCAGCAGGCACGGCCGCATGCGATGGTCGGGGTCAACGTGTTCGTCGCCGATACGGATGCGGAGGCGCGGCGGCTGTTCACCTCGGCGCAGCAGTCTTTCACCCACCTGATCCGCGGCACGCGCGGCAAGCTGCTGCCGCCGGTGGACGACATGGACCAGGTCTGGTCGCCGATGGAAAAGGCACAGGCGTCCTCCATGCTCGCCTGCTCGTTCGTCGGCTCCCCCGAGACGGTGCAGCGCGGCTTGCAAGCCTTCGTTGCCGATACCGGCGCCGACGAGCTGATGGTCGCCGCCAATATTTGGGACCATCAGGCTCGGCTGCGCTCCTACGAGCTGCTGGCGACCGTCCAATCCTCGCTGGGCGCGGCGGTGCGGGAACAGGCGGCTTGAGCGACGACGCCCCGGAGGAGTCCAAGCTTACCCGCAGCAAGCAGCGCTGGGCGCAGGAGGGCCGCTTCCTGACAGGTCGGCACACACGGCCGGACACGGACCGCCTGCCACCGGGCCAGCACCTGACGCAGGACTGGCCGGTGCTGGACCTGGGCGTGCAGCCGGCGGTCCCGCTGAACCGCTGGACGCTGCAGGCGTTCGGCGCCGTCGAGCATCCGGTGACGCTGGATTGGGCTGGCCTGCAGGCCCTGCCGCAGGCCGGCATGGTGTCCGACATTCATTGCGTCACCACCTGGTCGCGCTACGACAACCAGTGGGACGGCGTGCCCGTGCGGGCGCTGCTGGGCCTGGTGCAGCCCCGGGCGGAGGCGCAGCATGTCCTGCTGCACTCGTACGATGGTTATACCACCAACCTGGACATGGCCGACTTCGCCAGCCCCGACGCCATCCTGGCGCATAGCTGGTCCGGCAAGCCGCTGACGGAGGCACACGGCGCGCCGCTGCGCCTGGTGCTGCCGCACTTGTATTTCTGGAAGTCGCCGAAGTGGTTGGCCCGGATCGAGTTCCGCACGGGGGACCGGCAGGGCTACTGGGAAACGCGCGGTTACCACAACCGCGGCGATCCCTGGGCGGAGGAGCGCTACTCGGCGGATTGACCGGCTGCCGTGGGAGCGGCGGCCGGGCCGTGATGGCTTGGGCGGACGTTAGTATGAAATGGCGCGGGCCGCGATCGGCCTGATCCGTGCGCCCGACCGGCGCTGCGACTTGGTGGGTGCGGCGTCAGCTACATCAACCGTGTCCGGGGCAATCGTGGGAGGCTGCAGCGCGAGCGGCGGCAGCGCAGGCGGAGTTTCGGCCGCCAATTCCAACCGGATGTCGCCGGGATACTCGTAGTTCGCGCCCGATGCCGCATCCACCACCACGCCGATGACGCCGCCGGCGATGATGTTGCCGAACGTCGCGCCGCCGAACGACGGCTCCTTGGTCACCGTGGCGGTTTGGAAGCCCGGCTTGCCGCAGGTTACCGATAGGTCGTTCTTGCTCTTGTCCAGCCGCACGCTGCCCGGCGTCTGCGCGACCGCGCCGATCCGTGCGCCCATCCGGTCCACCGTGCAGGTAGCACCCGGCGGTGTGGTGGAGACGGTGACGGTCTGGCTGCTGCCGTTCACGATGGTGGCGCAAGCCGACAACAGGGCTATGGGAATTATAAATATCGCTTTAAGCATGGGACACCAGAAAAAAGTGACGAGCGCACATTAATTGATCTACCGGTGCCGACAATATTAAAACATCGTAACGTTCATTAGGATTGGTAGTTCATGCAAGTATAACCCTGTGTCAGCAATAGGTTGGGACGGGGCTGGCCTGCGACGCTTCTGGAACGCGGCAAGGCGATGTTGTTGGTTTGCGAAAGCGCCTGACTGACGTCTCTTTAATAAACTTGCGCTCCCCCCTCTCCTTGACAGATCCAGGTATGATACGATGGCCTATCAAACCCGAGTGAGGGCATGTCGGACACCGGCGCAGACCGTACTGTCGAGAAACTTCTGAGGCAACAGGCTGCCCTGGCCGCATTTGGCAGCTTTGCGTTTCGGGAACCGGACCTGAAGGACATCCTTACCGAGGCTGCGCGTATTTGCGCCAGTTCGCTGGGAGTGCCATTCTGCAAGGTCTGCAGGTATCGCGCTGTAGAAAATGATTTGCTGATTGAGGCTGGGTGTGGCTGGCACCTCGGAGTGGTCGGGCGGGTGGTTTCCCAAGCCAATGAAAGCTCCCCGCAGGGCCGCGCCTACGTGACCGGCGAGCCGGTCATCATCGGCAACCTGCGCGAAGCGAACAACCTGAGCCTGCCGGATTTCTACGAGGACCATGGCATCGTCTCGACCGTAGACGTCCTCATTCCCGCGATCGGCGGGGTGGCTTATGGGGTGCTGGAGATCGACAGTCCCGAACAGCACCAGTATGACGTGCACGATATCAATTTTCTGACCGGTTTCGCCAATGTGCTGGCCGAAGCCGTCGCCACGTCGCAACGGGTCAACGAGATTAAGGCATTGCTGGCTTCGCAAAGCCTGATGGTTGAGGAACTGCAGCACAGGGTGCGCAACAACCTGCACATGATCACCTCCATGCTGGACAGTCATGCGCAAAGAACCGAGGAGGGTCCGGCCCGGGCTGGCTTCGAGCTGATCGCGCGGCGGGTCACGACGCTGGCTCAGGTCTATGACAGCTTGCTCGGGATCGGTTTGAGCAAGACGATCGACATGGCCGATTACCTTCGCGCGTTGTGCGTGAGCCTGCCTGGCCTACAGGCAGC
>CAXTCI010000314.1:0-3127 GCA_964242325.1 uncultured Acetobacteraceae bacterium | reverse complement strand
AGATGGCACATAAGAAAGCAGGCGGCTCGTCCCGCAACGGCCGCGATACCGCCGGCCGGCGCCTAGGCGTGAAGAAGTTCGGCGGCGAGGCCGTGATCGCCGGCAACATCATCATCCGGCAGCGCGGCACCAAGGTGAAGCCCGGCGTCAACGTCGGCGTCGGGACGGACCACACGCTCTGGGCGCTCGTGGACGGCCATGTGAAGTTCCAGCGCAAGAGCGAGGGCCGCGTCCACGTCTCGGTCGAGCCGGTGGCGCAAGCGGCGGAGTAGCGGCGGCGTTTACCGCACCCTATGTTATGGGCCGGCGAAAGCCGGCCCTTTTCGTCTTTCCGGGCGCTCGTAGGGCGGAAAAGCGCAGCGCCTTCCGCCGTGCCGCGGCGCTGCATGATGGCGGAGGACGTTGCGCTTTTCCGCCCTACGGCATCTGCACTACACCCAGGCATTCCACCATGAAGTTCCTCGACCAGGCCAAGATCTACACCCGTTCCGGCGACGGCGGGAACGGCGTGATCGCCTTCCGGCGGGAGAAGTTCATGGAGTTCGGCGGCCCCGATGGCGGGGACGGCGGCAAGGGCGGCGACATCATCTTCGTTGCCGAGCAGAACCTGAACACGCTGATAGATTTCCGCTACACCCAGCATTTCCGGGCGCCGAAGGGCGGCAACGGCGCCGGCTCCGACCGCACCGGCGCAGGTGCCCCGGACGTGGTAATCGCGGTGCCGGTGGGCACGCAGATCATGGCCGAGGATAAGGAGTCGCTGCTCGCCGACCTCGACGAACCCGGCAAGCGCATCGTGTTGTGCCGCGGTGGCGATGGCGGGCACGGCAACGCGCATTTCAAGTCCAGCACCAACCGCGCCCCTCGCAAGGCGACGCCGGGCTATCCCGGGGAAGAGCGGTGGGTGTGGCTGCGGTTGAAGCTGATCGCCGATGTTGGGCTGGTCGGCCTGCCGAACGCGGGCAAGAGCACCTTCCTGTCCGTGGTGTCGGCGGCCCGGCCGAAGATCGCCGATTACCCGTTCACGACGCTGCACCCGCAGCTTGGCGTCGTGCGGCTGTCGCATTCCGAGGAGTTCGTGATCGCCGACATCCCCGGCCTGATCCGTGGCGCACATGAGGGCGCGGGGCTTGGCGACCGCTTCCTGGGGCATGTCGAGCGTTGCGCCGTGCTGCTGCACCTGATTGACGGGGCGGCGGGCAACGTCGTGCGGGCCTGGCGGACGATCCGGGAGGAGCTGCAGGCCTATGGCGGCGGCTTGGCCGAGAAGCCAGAGCTGCTGGTGCTGAACAAGTCCGATGCGATGACCGCCGCCGAGGCACGCAGCCGCCGGGCCGCGCTGGAGAAGGCGTCGGGTCAGCCGGTGATGCTGCTGTCCGGCGTGACCGGCGACAACCTGCCCGTCGTCCTGCGGGAATTGATGACCCGCGTCCATGCCGCCCGCCAGGTCTCTGCCCCGGTGCTGGAAATGGCGTGACGCCCGGTCCAGCCGTGGCCGATGTTTGTAGTAGGACTGCGCTGGACTCCCTCTCCCTCTGGGAAAGGGTTGGGGTGAGGGGGTCTTGGCTGCGGCGCGGGGTGCCACCAACGCAACAGGCGCGTGTCCCCGCGCCGGCCAACCTGGCGCGTGCTCGCCCCCTCACCCCGACCCTCTCCCGGAGGGAGAGAGAGAAGCAAAAGCCGAGCTTTCTATGATACCCAGCCTCAACACCGCCCGGCTTCTGGTCGTGAAGATCGGCAGCGCCTTGGTGACGGACGGCGCTGCGCCGCGGTTGGTCTGGCTGGACGGCGTGGCGGCCGACATCGCCGCCGCCCGGGCACGCGGCACGGCCGTCATCGTGGTGTCGTCCGGCGCCATTGCCCTGGCCCGCGTCGCCCTGGGCCTGACCCAGCCTCGCCTGCGCCTGGAGGAAAAGCAGGCCGCCGCCGCCGTAGGGCAAATCAGGCTGGCGCAGGCCTGGTCCGCGGCGCTGCAGGCGCATGGCCTGGTCGCGGCGCAACTGCTGCTGACGCTGGAGGACACCGAGGACCGCCGCCGCTACCTGAACGCACGGGCGACCTTGACCACTTTGCTGGGTCTGGGCTGCGTTCCCGTCATCAACGAGAACGACAGCGTGGCTACGGCGGAGATACGCTTCGGCGACAACGACCGGCTGGCGGCCCGGGTGGCGGAGATGGTGCAGGCCGACCAACTGCTGCTGCTGTCGGACATAGACGGGCTTTACACCGCCGACCCCAAGCGCGACCCGGCGGCCCGGCACATCCCCGTGGTGCCCCAGATCACGCCCGAGATCGAGTCCATGGGTGGCGACCCTCCGCCGGGCTACAGCAGCGGCGGGATGCGGACTAAGCTGGTTGCGGCTCGGATCGCGACGCAGGCGGGGTGCGCGATGGCGATCGCAGTCGGCGCGGTGGCGAATCCGCTGCAGGCGCTGGCTGGGGGCGGCCGCTGCACCTGGTTCTTGCCGGCTCCGGACGGCCGCACTGCACGCAAGCGCTGGATTGCCGGGTCGTTGCATCCTGCCGGGCGGCTGGTGGTGGACAGCGGTGCCGCGCGGGCGCTCGCCGCGGGGCGGTCGCTGCTGCCGGCCGGGGTGCGCGACGTGGTGGGCGAGTTCGAGCGCGGCGACGCCGTTCTGGTGCAGGACAGCGACGGCGCCGTGTTGGCCCGCGGACTCAGCGCCTATGCCAGCACTGACGCCCGACGTATCGCCGGGCGTCAGTCCGACGAGATCGAGGGGGTGCTGGGTTGGCGAGGCCGAGACGAAGTCATCCATCGGGACGATCTGGTGCTGGCTTAGAGCACGTTCGGTTCAAGTGGGAACACCGAACATACTCCAACCTTATGTTTTGGCTGGCGTTTGTCCGGTCCAAATGGAGCTGTTTGGGCCGGATATGCTCTAGGGCTTGAAGCTCCGGGCATCGAAGTCCCGGGGCAAACCGCTCCCGTTCGATTACCTGCGAACGGACGCTTGCTTTGGCATGCCGACTGTCCAACGAGCACCGTGCATCGTTAGGCACATGACGGAATCGGAATGGCGGCCCTGCATAGGCCGCGTTACAAGGCTCTGGCGCAGCCGCTCCGGCCCCGGCAAGATCGTCGCGCCATGAACCAGATCATCGATGC
>CAXTCI010000313.1:0-3352 GCA_964242325.1 uncultured Acetobacteraceae bacterium | reverse complement strand
TGGTGGTGAAGAAGAACGTCACCGCCAGCATGTGCGCCGGGTTGTAGTGGAAGTGGAGGTATTGATAGCCGGTGTTGCTGACCCAATCGAGGTGGCTGAGGATGCCATAGGGAAACCCATGCCCCCAGGCGCCCATCAGCACCGGACGGATCACCACCAGGCTGACGTAAGCGAAGATCGCCACGCCGAAGGCGAAGGGCACATGGTAGTTCATGCCGAGCTTGCGGCTGATCTCCACCTGCCGCAGCATCCAGGAAACGAAGGCGCCGATGGCGCAGATGGTGATGACCTGCCACAGCCCGCCCTCCTTGAGTGGCGCGAAGCCAAGGCCATAGGACAGGTCAGGAGGCGCGATATTGATGCGCCAGATGTTCCAGGTGGGGCCGATCGCCGCGCCATAGACGATCAGGGCGGTGCCCAGCAGGGAGAAGAACAGCGCGGTGACGCCGAAGAAACCGACGTAGAACGCGCCGACCCAGAAGTCGAACAAATCGCCGCCGATCAGGGTCCCGCCGCGGACGCGGTACTTCTCCTCGTAATTCAACATGGCCATGACGGGAAACTCCCTGGGCGGACCGCCTGCGGCCCGCGTCGTGTCGGCGGATCGGCCCGGACGGAGGAGGCCGTTCCCCTCCGTCCAGCGCCGTGGTTCAGGGTTACCGGGAAGCCGGCGGGGCTGTGGACGGCAGCGGCGCCAGTTGCGGGGACGCCAGGCTGCTGCCGGCGCCGCGGACGGGGCCTTCCAGCCAGTTGAACCGGCTCGTGCTGAGCAGGATAAAGTGGATCAGCAGCGCCAGCACGAACAGGAACACGCTGAGCGCGACCAGGACCCGGCGGGGATCGAAAAGCAGCCAAACACGCCACATGGTATGATCCTCCCTATGCCAGCAGCGACTTGACGAACTGGATGCCGTCGAGCATCGCAGCGGGCGAGTTGGCGTAGCCGTTCGGCCCCGGCAGCCACGGCCGCCACTGCCAAACCAGGATGTGCGCCACGATCGCGATCACCGTGAACACGATAAAGCTGGTCACGAAAATGCTGTGGAACTCGCGGGCTTCACTGTCGGTCAATCCCGAGCTGGAATTGCCGCGTACTGCGACGTCAGACATCCTTAGGGTCCTCCTCCTTGGCCGCTGCTAGGGCCGTTGCTGCCGCACGCATCCCGTGCGGCTGGGTCCTGGCCGCGGCAACCGCCGGGGCCACGCGCCCACCGGCAGAGCCGGTAAGCCATCGCTTGCCGGCTCTGCCGGCAAGACCTCGCCAACCGGCACCGCCGGTCGAACTTGGGAGCCGTCCGGCATTGCCGGCCCGGCCCGAGTACGGGGACGGCGCTCATGCGGCCTGTCCTCCCGTCATCCGTTGCAGCGACTCCGCGACGCGCCGGGCGGTGACCCGGCCCTCTCGCGCCGCCCGTGCGTCGCCCTCCACCCGGTCACGCGCCCGCTTGGCGGCGCTGATGCGGACAAGGAATGGCTCGCGTGCGACGTGCGCGTCCAGTGCGGCCACTGCGTCGTCGTCCCAGGGGTCGGCGTTCCAATCCGCGCCTTGGACCGGCGTCGCCTCCACCCGGTCCATGTCCGTGCTGAGCGGCAGGATGTGGAACAGGGCGTCGAACAGGGCGTTGCAAAACTCCTGCACCACATACGTCGCCCCGGCGTAGCCCATGAACGGCGTGCCCGTGGCCCGGCGGATCACCGCACCCGGGAACGACGCCGGGATATACATGCACCTTGCGCCCAGCTCGGCGGCATACATCCGCTCGTTGAACGAGCCGAACAGCACGAAGGGCGGGGTCGCCTTCATCGCCGCGCGCACGGCCACATTGTCCGGCTTGGTGCCAGCGGTGCGGCTGAAGCTGAAGGTGCAGGGGATGCCCATCTCCCCCTCCAAGAAGCCGCGCAGCCCCCGGGCGTAGGTGTCGGTCGCCACCACGGCGAAGCTGGCGGTCGGGAAGAAGTCCTGGGTGACGGAACGCCACAGATCCCAGATCGGCTTGATGGTGGTATGCTTCTCCGCCTCGATGAACGGCTCAGGGTCGAGGCCCACCAGCTCGCCGAGCTTGCGCAGGAAGTTGGTGGTGGCGAACAGGCCGATGGGCGCCTGCAGGTAGGGGCGGTCCAGCTCCTCGCACAGGTTGCGGCCGAACTCGCGATACAGGCAGATGTTCACGTCGGCGTCGGGCAGGCGGGCAACATCCTCGATGTGCGACCCCAGCGGAAAGGTCAGGTTGACCTCGCAGCCGATGCCCTCGACCAGGCGGCGTATCTCGGCCAGGTCGGACGGCATGTTGAAGGTGCCGTAGATCGCGCCGATCAGGTTGACGCGGGGCTTGGTGCCCTCCTTGCGCTCGGCGACGGGGGGGCGCGGCTTGGGCTTGCTGCGCTTGGCGCCGAACTCGCTCCATAGCCAGTAGATCGCGCGGTCGGCGGCCTGCCACTGGTCTTCATCAATGGTGCGGGGGATGAAGCGCAGCAGGTTGCTGCCCTCGGGGGTGACGCCGCCACCGATCATCTCGGCGATGCTGCCGGTGACGACGACGGACGGCATATCCTGGTCGCCGGTCTTCGCCGCCTGGCGGAGCGCGCCCTCGGTGCCGGTAGAGCTGAGGTTGTCCTCCGACAGGCCGGTGACAACGACGGGCAGCTCATGCGGCGGCAGGCCGTCGGTGTAGTGGAGCACTGCCGTGACCGGAAGGTTCTCGCAGCCTACAGGGCCGTCTATGACGACGCGTAGGCCGCGTATGGCGGTGAAGGCATAAACAGCGCCCCAGTAGCCGCCGGCCCGGTCGTGATCCTGCACTAGCATGACGGCTCCCTCTCTCTCCGGGAGAGGGTTGGGGTGAGGGGGTCTTGGCTGCGGAGCGGGGCGCCGCGGGTGCTGACGGCACGCGGCCCGGCTTTGGAAAGGGCGGCCCTCGAAGCCCCCCTCACCCCGACCCTCTCCCGGAGGGAGAGGGAGAAGAAAGCGGCCATCGTTAGCTCCCCATCGCTTCGGTGGCCTTCGCCTTGGCCTCGCGGGCGCGGCGATACCGGTCGCGCGCCCCGGCCGGCTCCACCGGCTTGCCGCGGCTGCCGTAGCCGGCGGTCGTGCCGGTCCCGACGCCGTCGAAGAACTCCACCATCCGGTTGAACCGCCCGGCCCCGCCGACCTGCGCCGCCACGATGGCCGCCATGGACCCGGCGCCGGCTGCGCCGAACAGCGGGCGGGCCGACACCATGTTGGTGAAATACAGCGCCGGAATGCCCAGCTCCTTCGCCGCCTGCACCAGCGGCGTCGTGCCCACCGCCAGGTCTGGCCGCACGTCGCGCATGGCGGCCAGGTCCTGTTCCAGGCTGGCGCGATACTGGATGT
>CAXTCI010000312.1:0-3423 GCA_964242325.1 uncultured Acetobacteraceae bacterium | reverse complement strand
GGCGGGGATCACCAACCCGGACAGCATCTTTTGCGTGCTCTGCCACGCCTTCTCATGGCTACAGGTGAGAAGGTCGTCTCTGTCCGTCCTCCCGTCCGTCAATTGGTTTGTCCGCTTTCCCGTGCCGACGCCAGGGTTGACGGGCAGATTGGGCGTGGACGGTATCGGTTCGTTTGACGGACGGGCTACCGCGCCCGGAATGGCACGACGTGCCCACCTACGGGCAGCGTCTCAGCCAGGCATCCCTCGACCGCCGCCGCCATCGCCGCCTGCCCGAAGGGCTTGGGCAACAAGGGCAGTCCGGAGGCAGCCAACTCCGCAGTCTCCGCGTAGCCGCTGGCGAGCAGCACTGGAAGGCTGGGGCGCAACCGACGCAGCTCGGCGGCAAGCTGCAGGCCCGTCATGCCGGGCATGGCCTGGTCCGTAAGGACCAAGTCCACCTTTGCCCCGGCGCGCAGGATCTCCAGCGCCTGCCGGCCGGAGGCGGCCTCCACGGCAGCGTGCCCCAGGTCTTCCAGCATGGAGGACGTACTCGCCAGAACCAGCGGATCGTCGTCCACCACCAGCAACGTGCGGCGGTTGAGCGGCTTGGGCCGAACCTCAGCCATCTCAGAGGTCGACGCCGCCACGGGTGCGGCTTCTACTTCGGCCTGCGGCAGCCACAGCTCGGCCGTGGTGCCCTCGCCCTCCCGGCTGTGCAGCACGAGCCGCCCGCCGGACTGCGCGGCCAGGCCGTGCACCATGGACAAGCCCAGCCCGGTGCCCTTGCCGACGCCCTTGGTCGTGAAGAACGGCTCCATGCAGCGGGCCAGCGTCGCCGGGTCCATGCCCTCGCCGGTGTCGGTGACGCTCAGCACCACGTAATTGCCTGGCGACAGCCCATTGTCCTGACTGGCGCCAACCCGTTCCCCGTGCGCTGCAATGGTGAGGTGGCCGCCCCCGGGCATGGCGTCGCGCGCATTCACGGCCATGTTGAGCAGCGCCACCTCCAACTGGCCGGCGTCCACCAGGGCCGGCACCATGCCGACAGGGAAGCGCGTCTTGATCTGCACGTTGCTGCCCAACGAGCTGCCAAGCAGGCCGGACATGCCCTGCACCAGTTCCGGCACGTCCACTGCCTTCGGCCACAGCGCCTGGCCACGGCCGAAGGCGAGCAGGCGCTGGGTGAGCGCTGCCCCGCGCTGGGCGCCCTTCTCCGCAATGCCGAGCAGGCGCGCGGCCCGCTCGTCGCCGGCCGGCAGGCGCCTTTGCAGCATTTCCAGGCTGCCCAGCACGGCCGTGAGCAGGTTGTTGAAGTCGTGCGCGATGCCGGCCGTGAGCTGCCCCACCGCTTCCATCCGCTGCGCCTGGCGCACGCGGCTTTCAGCCGTTTCGCGCCGGTCAGTTTCCTGTCGCAGCTCGTCCAGCGTTGCCCGCAGCCGCGCTGTGGCCGCCCGTTCCGACCGCACTCCGCGCAGCGCCAGCCAGGACAAGAGCAGCAGCGCGAGCGAGGCCGCCGCAGCCACGGCGGCGAACCCGGCCAGGTGCGCGTGCCAGCGTTGCAGCACCACGGCCTTCTCGGCGCCCAGCGACACGTAAAGGGGATAGCCCGACACCTTGCGGTAGGCATACATCCGCTGCGTGCCGTCTATGCTGGACACGGCAGTGGCGAACCCCTGCTCGGGATGGGCTGTGATCTCCCGCATCACGGGGCTATCCGCGCCCAGGCGCATGCTGCCGGCGCGCACCGGCTCCCGGATCAGCACCTCGCCGTCCGCGCGCACCAGCGCACCGAAGTGCGGCAAGTCCGAGGCGGCTTCGGCGTAGAAGCGTGCGAAGTACTCCGGGTCCAGCCCGATGTAGATGATGCCGTCGAACCGCCCGTCCGCGGTGGACCTGCGGCGGCTGACGGCAAAGGTGGCCCTAGCCGTGGTCTTGCTCTGGAAAGCGTCGCTGATGAAGGTTCCGGCGTCGCGCTCGCGCTGGACCTGGAAGAAGTCCCGGCCGGCGATGCCGGGCGCGGCGCGGTCCCACTCCTGACTGCCCGCTCGTATGACGCCCTGCGCGTCGGTGACCCAAATCGCGACAGCCTGCTCCAGCGGCGCCTTGAGCCGGGACAGGAAGGCACTCGTCTCAGGGGCGGCGATCTGCTGCCAGTTTAGGTCGTCCACGCGGTCGTTCACGCGAGCAAGGGCCAGCTCGGCCGTTTCCAGCACCTTGCGCGCGTGCTCGTGCATGACGGACACCGACCGGCTGATGTCATGCTGGGCTTCCTCCAGAACGGTCGCGCGGTCGTGCACGGCAGCGGCGGCGAATAGCCCTGCGGGGACAACGAGGGAGGCTGCAACCAGCATCCAGTGCAGGCGCAAGGAATAGATGCTTGTCATGCTGGGCCATACACAACGCCCAGAAAGCGTTGACTACTAGAAGGCGATTGATAAAGAATTGTCATCGTCGTTGAAAAACGTTCAATGGATTGCCTAGTCCAAATCGCCGACAGCCTAGCCATCCTCGTCTATGCCAGCCGGCGCAGCATTCAGCAATCCATAAGTGTATACTCTAGCCCTTTCTGGAGAATATCTGCTATACGAAGTAATATGGCCCACGCTCGGCGCAGTTTCCGTCAAGGTTCATTTGCTGGACAGGGCGGACCCCGGTTTTACACTGTGCAACTCCAGGCCTGCCCGAAGACCGTTACTGACCCTAGCGCTCCGCTTCTATGTCAAGACTACGTGAGGTATTTGGTCAGGAATTGTTTAACCGCTAGAATGTGCTCAAGCGGCAGGTGATAATCCCAACATAACGGGGAGATCACCATGGAAGCCGTTTATCGCATCCTGGTCGTTGATGATGACATCGAACTTGGCGATACCATCGCTGAAGAGCTTGAGGCTGCCGGAGGCTTCGTCGCAGAGGTGGTGACTTCGATCCAGGCAGCGGAAGAGGCAGTGTTGGCACCAACGTCCGACGTATCGGCGCTTCTACTCGACGTCGGGCTTCCGGATGGGGACGGTCGGGAGCTATGTGCCCGGCTGCGCAAGAACGGCGTCAACCTGCCGGTGATTATGCTCAGCGGGATGGTTCAAGAGGACGACGTTGTACAAGGCTTGGACTCCGGGGCCGATGCCTACGTGCGTAAGCCTGCCACTGCATCCGAGTTGATTGTACGGCTGCGCAAGCTGTTGCCCTACTCCTCAGCCTCTGTCTGTTAACGCCAAGCTGCAACGGGGTTATCGCTTTCTGGATGTTTATAGTGTTGGAATGCGGTAGCGGGTTGCAGGCAGCACTGTCCAGTACGAGGCTGACCATCTTGGTTCGCATGGTGGCTGACTACCAGATCGACTTGCTGGACGACGAGGGCCACACTGTCAGCACGTTCATTACGAAGCGCGGCGTGGTTCAGAAAGTGCCATTTCAAGGTAACACCGGAAATCGATAGAGCTC
>CAXTCI010000311.1:0-3438 GCA_964242325.1 uncultured Acetobacteraceae bacterium | reverse complement strand
CTATGACGCTCCAGCAGGCTGTCATTGCATGGAATGATATCGGACAGACACTTAGGCTATCCCAGAAGCATATCTTGAGTCCTAAATGGAGTAGATCATTTTGGATTATTAAAAATTCCCGGGTTGTTGCAGCTCTTACCAACTACACCTCGCCTACGCCGAAGGTGCCTTGCTGAAATCGCTCGAGGGCCTTTCCCGGCTCAACTGCTGATCCACGCAACGACGCTGCGGACGTTGTCATCCCACCCGGCTACCTGGCTCAGCTCCATCTCACAAGCCGGCCAGCCGCGAAGTTGACGGTGCCGCCGCAATCAAACGGCACCGGCCGGCAGATGCCAACTTCCGTCCATCCCTGCCCTCCACCGCCGCCTTATCGTTGGCGCCCCATCACTGGCGCGCCGGCAGTTGGGCTAGGATGTCCTGAACCGGTCCAAGATGCCTGCCCAGGATGGCGATAGCCGCAGCCTCGTCATGCGCTTCCAGCGCCGCCGCCAACTGCTCGTGTTCAAGAAGTATGACCCTCCGCCGGTCGGGCCCGACGCTGACGGCCGTCATGGCGACGCGCTCCTGCTGGAACGTGATGGACCGGTACAGCCCGGTGATGACGCCGTTGCCCGCGGCCTCTACAAGCGCCGCGTGAAAGGCCGTGTTGAACTGGACGTGAGTCGGGATATCGGCATCCCGTTGCTGCTGCATCCGCGCCAGGGCCGCCCGCATCCCGTCCGGCAGCGACAGCCGGCTGCGGCATAGCGTCCGGACCGCATGCGTCTCGATCATCAGCCGGGTTTCAAGGACCTCCAGCAGTTCCTGCGCCGTTACCAGCCGCACCATGGCGCCCCGGCGCGGCAGCAGGTCGAGCAGCCGCTCCCCCTGCAACTGCTGGAACGCTTCTCGCACCGGCGTGCGCGAAACCCCTACGGCCATGGACACCTGCTCCTCCTCCAAGAACGTCCCTGCCGCCAGGCGGCCATGCAGGATTCCCTGCCGGACGTAGTCGTAAACGAGGCCGCGCGCCGGCCGGCGCAGCGGTGGGGCGCTACCCGGCGCGGCCTGGGTCCCGTCCACCTCGGCCACCCCGCCGGCGAGGTGGCCTGTTTCAGCGGGAACAGAAGATTTGCGTTGCATACGTCATGTATACGTGATGACCTGCCGGGGTCGAGGGCTAACTCCAGCAGGTCCCGGCGCAGCATCGGATCAAGGCGCCCCGAACCGGGTGCAGGCTGGAGCAGTGGCGCTATGGCGTGGCGTGTAGGCGTGGACTCAGGCGGCACCTTTACCGACGTTTGCCTGTTCGAGGAGGGCAGCGGCGCCATCGAGGTGTGGAAAGTCTCCTCGACCCCCGACGACCCGTCCCGCGGCATCGCCGCCGGGGTGCAGGAGGGGGTGGCCCGGGTCGGCGCCACGATGGCCGGCGTCGGCTATTTCGGCCATGGCACCACCGTTGGGACCAACGCGCTGATCCAGCACAAGGGCGTCCGGACCGGCCTCATCACGACGGACGGCTTCCGCGACCTGCTGGAGATCGGCCGCCAGAAGCGCCCCGACCTTTACGACCTGCAGGCCGACAAGGCCCCGGTATTGGTCGCCCGCGACCTGCGCCTGGAGGTGCCGGAGCGGATACGCCACGACGGCACGGTCGAGACCGCCCTGGACGAGGAGGCCCTGCGTCGCGCTGTCCGAACCCTGCGCGACGCGGGCGTCGAGGCGGTCGCGGTCTGCTTCCTGTATGGCTTCGTCCGCCCACAGCACGAGGAAACCGCCCGGCGCATCATCGCGGAGGAGTTCCCGGAGGCCTTCGCCTGCACCGGCCACGAGGTCGCCCCGGAGTTCCGCGAATACGAGCGGCTGAGCACCACCGTCGTCAATGCCTACCTCGGTCCGGTCATGCGGACCTACATCACCCGGCTTGCCGGGCGCCTGACCGACCTCGGCCTTACCGCGGCGCCCAACCTCACCCAATCCAACGGCGGGATCATCGGCTTCGCGCAGGCGGCGAAGCTGCCCGTGCGCGCCATCCTGTCCGGCCCCAGCACCGGCGTCGTCGCCGCGCAGGCGATCGGGACATTGGCCGGGTTCCCGAACCTCATCACCTTCGACATGGGTGGCACCAGCACGGACGTGGCCCTGCTGCAGGACGGCGCCTGCCGGCTGGCCAGCGAGGCGACCGTGCACGGCTACCCGATCAAGGCGCCGATGCTGGACATCCACACGGTCGGCGCGGGGGGCGGCTCCATCGCCTACGTGGACAGCGGCGGGCTGCTGAAGGTCGGTCCACGCTCGGCCGGCGCGTCGCCGGGGCCGGCGTGCTACGGCGGCGGCAGCGCCGAGGCCGCCGTGACCGACGCCAACATGGTGCTGCAAACGCTGAACCCCACGCACCTGTTGGGCGGCCGCATGGCGGTGCGGCAGGACCTGGCGCGGGATGCCGTCGCACGCTTGGCGGAGCAGCTCGGCATGGGCCTGATGGAAACGGCGCAGGGCATCGTCTCGGTGGTGACGGCCAACATGGCGCGCGCCATCCGCGTCGTCAGCGTGCAGCGCGGCCACGACCCGCGCGACTACACCCTGGCCGCCTTCGGAGGCGCCGGCCCGCTGCACGCGGCCCGCCTGGCGCGCGAGCTGGAGATTGCCCGCATCCTGGTGCCGCGCAATCCCGGCATCCTGTGCGCGATGGGCCTGCTGCTCACCGACCTGCGCGCGGACTTCGCCGCGACCCGGCTGATGACCCTGGCCGCCGCGGCGCTGCCGGGCATCGAGGCTGTGTTTGCCGGGTTGCAGGCGCGGGCGGACGACTGGTTCGACGGCGAAGGCATCGCGCCCGGGGCGCGGCAGGTCACGCGCACCGTGGATATGCGCTACGCCGGGCAGAACTACGAGCTGGCCGTGACGGTGCCGGATGGCCCGGCGACCGCGGCGACGTTGGATGTCCTGGCCGAGGGCTTCACCGCCGCCCACCGGCGCATCTACGGCTTCGTCGCGGAGGATGAGGCGGTGCAGCTCGTCACCTTCCGGGTCGAGGCGGCCGGGGTGGTCAGCAAAGCGCGGTTCCAGCCGCAGGCCGATGGGGGGCCGGACGCCTCCGCCGCCATTACCGGGACGCGCCGGGTTTGGCTGCCGGAGGCGGGCGGCTTCGTGCCCTGCCCGATCTATGATCGCGGCCTGCTGCGCGCTGGCAACCGCATCGCCGGGCCGGCCATCGTCGAGCAGATGGACACCACAACCGTCGTGCTTCCCGGCATGGCGGCGCGCATCGAGCCTTACCTCAACCTGATCCTGGAGTTTACATGAGCCAGGCCGTCCTCGCCGCCACGCCGGCCGCCCCCCCTGTGGCCGTTGATCCGATTACCGTGGAGGTGATCGGCAGCGCCCTGTCCTCCATCACGGAGGAGATGGGCGAGGCGCTGGTCCGGGCCAGCTACTCCACCAACATCAAGGAGC
>CAXTCI010000310.1:0-3535 GCA_964242325.1 uncultured Acetobacteraceae bacterium | reverse complement strand
ACATGCCGCCGGGCATCTTCAAGATGATCAACGGCAGCAAGTTCATGCGCTACCACCAGACGGTGCCGCAGGCGCACCTGGACGGGCGCGTGCACGACATCCCGCAGGCGAACGTGCTGGGCGGCGGCTCGTCGGTGAACGCGCAGGTTTACATGCGCGGGCGGCCGTCCGACTACGCGGCGTGGCACGAGGTATTGCGCGGCGACAACGATTACCCCGGCTGGGGCTGGGCCGACGTGCTGCCGCACTTCCGCGGCATGGAGGACAACAGCCGCCTGCACGACGACCTGCACGGCTCCGGCGGGCCGCTGCTGGTGTCCGATCCCGGCCATGTGGACGACGTCTCGCGCTGGTTCATCCAGGCGGTGCAAGCGCTGGGCGAGCCTCCCAACAGCGACTTCAACGGCCCGGCGCAGCGCGGGGTCGGGCTGTATCAGTTCATGAACCGCCGGGGCAAGCGGAGCAGCGCCGCCTATGCGTTCATCGCCCCCCTGGCGGGCAATCCCAATCTGGCGCTGCGCCTGCATGCCCGTGTCCGCCAGGTGGATATCGAGAATGGGCGTGCAGTCGGCGTCACCTACCGCGACGCCGAGGGCCGGGAGCACCAAGTCCGGGCCGACGGCGAGGTGATCCTGGCAGCAGGGTCGCTGGTCACGCCGCAGCTCCTAATGCTGTCCGGCATCGGCCCGGCCGATCAGCTCCGCGGCCATGGCATCACCCCGGTCGCGGATCTGCCGGGCGTCGGCGAAAACCTGGTGGATCACCCGGAAGTGCCGATGATCGCCACCGCGAACGGCCACCACGGCTACTACAAGCAGGGCGTGGGCTGGCGGATGGTCCGCAACGGGCTGCGCTTCAAGCTGTTCGGCGCTGGCCCCATCCTGTCGGCGGGGGTGGAAGCCGGCGCCTTCGTCAACCCGGCGGACCCCGGCGCGGAGCCGACCATCCAGGCGTTCTGCGTGCCGATCGTTTACCTCGACCGCGATACGCTGACCCTGGTGAAGGACGGTTATGGGATGACGATCACCACCGTCGTGGTCAAGCCGCGGTCACGCGGCTTTGTGCGGCTGCGCTCGGCGGACCCCGGCGACATGCCGCTGGTGTCGCCGAACCTGCTGCAGCACCCGGCGGATGTGCAAACCATGATCGCCGGGCAGCGCTTCTTCCTGCGCGCCTTCGGGACTAGCCCGCTGAAGGAGAGGATCAGGGAAATTGCCATCCCCGATCCCGCGGACCTCAGCGACGAGGCGATCCTGCGGCACTGCAAGCGCTTCGTGAAGACCAACTACCACCCGGCCGGCACCTGCCGCATGGGGGCGCCCGGCGACGGCATGGCCGTGCTGGACTCGCGCCTGCGCGTGCGGGGGATTGAGCATCTGCGAGTGTGCGACCTGTCTGCCATGCCGGACATCAACGCCGGCAACACCAACGCCCCTGCGATGATGCTGGGCAGCCGCTGCGCCGAGTTCATATCGGGCGAGGCGGCGGCGCGGGCGCTTGGGCCAGCGAGGTAGGTCAGCGTCCGGCTTGTACTAACCGCCATCTCCTGGGACAGTTATCCCGGAAGCCTCGTAGGGCGTATAAGCGAAGCGCCATACGCCGTCCCGTACCATTGCGTTGTGGCCGAAAGCGCTAAAAGCTGTTCGCCCTGCGAAAACCGCCGCCAAAACGCTCAAAGCAAACGGCGGTCGGCATCATGCAGCCCCACCGTCCCGCAAGCAGCGAACCCGGCTTAACCCGGACCAGCCCCTCTACTCCGCCGTCCATCCGCCATCTACCATAACGGCGCTGCCCGTCATCAACCCAGACGCGTCGGACGCCAGGAACACCAACGCCCCCATCAGGTCCGTAGGCTGTCCCAGCCGCCCCAGCTTGATCCGCCCCAGCACGTCCGCCCGGAAGGCCGGGTCCTCGAAGTACGGCCGGGTCAGCGGAGTTTCGATGAAGGTCGGGCAAACCGTGTTCACCCGGATGCCGAGCGGCCCAAGCTCGATAGCCATCGCCTTGCACAGCCCCTCGACCGCGTGCTTGCTGGCGCAGTAAACCGTGCGGCGGGCGCCTCCGACATGCCCCATCTGCGACGACATGTGGATGATCGAGCCGGGCCGCCCCGCACCCGCCAGCCGCCGCGCCACTGCCTGCGCCACGAAGAACGCCGCCCGCACGTTCAGGCCCATGATGGCGTCGTAGTCGTCCGGAGTGACCTCCAGGAACGGTCGCGGGCGGTTGGTGCCGGCGTTGTTCACCAGCACGTCGAACGGTTCGGCCGCAGCGATGGCCGCCTCGGCGGCGGGCATGTCGCACACGTCCAGCGTCAGGATGTCAGCCTGGCCGCCCTCCGCCCGGATCGCCTCCGCCACCGCCTCGGTCTCCTCGGCGGTGCGCGCGGCGAGCGTCACGTGCGCCCCGGCCTGGGCCAGCGCCGCGGCGCACGCCACCCCAAGCCCGCGTCCGGCCCCCGTCACCAGCGCCCGCCGCCCGTCCAGCCGGGACGACGGCGTCCGCGGCAGCATCACAGCGCCGGCTGCGCATACTCGATGTTGCGCCCGCCATAGCGCCGCACCCGCACGTTGGCCTGCTCGGCATGACCAGCAAAACCCTCCAGCATGCACAGGCGCGAGCAGTATTCGCCCACCAGCGCGCTGGCGGCGTCGGTGGTGACACGCTGGTAGGAACAGGTCTTGATGAACTTCCCCACCCACAGCCCGCCGGTGTAGCGCGCGGCCAGCTTGGTCGGCAGGGTATGGTTGGTGCCGATCACCTTGTCGCCATAGGCCACGTTGGTCCGTGGCCCCAGGAACAGCGCGCCATAGTTCCGCATGTTGGCCAGGAAGTAGTCGGGGTCCCTGGTCATGACCTGCACGTGCTCGGAGGCGATGCGGTCGGCCTCACGCACCATCTCCGCGTCGTCGTCGCAGACGATCACCTCGCCATGCGTTTCCCACGCCTGCCGGGCGGTCTCGGCGGTGGGCAGAATGGCCAGCAGCCGCTCCACCTCGGCCATCGTCGCCCGCGCCAATCGCTCGGAGGTGGTCAGCAGGACTGCGGGCGAGGTTGGGCCGTGCTCCGCCTGGCCCAGCAGATCAGTCGCGCAGATCTCGGCGTCCACGCTGTCATCGGCGATCACCAGGGTCTCGGTCGGCCCGGCCAGCAGGTCTATCCCGACCCGGCCGAACAACTGCCGCTTCGCCTCCGCGACATAGGCGTTGCCAGGTCCCACGATCATGTCCACCGGCGCGATGGACCCGGTGCCCAGCGCCATCGCCGCCACCGCCTGCACGCCGCCGAGCACGTAGATCTCGTCCGCGCCGCCCAGGTGCATCGCGGCGACGATGGCCGGATGCGGGCCGCCCTGATACGGCGGCGCACAGGCGATCACCCGTTCGCAGCCCGCCACCCGCGCCGTCACCACCGACATGTGGGCAGAGGCCACCATCGGGTAGCGCCCGCCGGGCACGTAGCAGCCGACGCTGGAAACCGGGATGTTGCGGTGTCCCAGCACGACGCCGGGCATGGTCTCGACCTCCAGGTCCAA
>CAXTCI010000309.1:0-3567 GCA_964242325.1 uncultured Acetobacteraceae bacterium | reverse complement strand
TAAAAAGCTAAGCAGGCTTACGTGGCCTGGCACGGCCGCAGGCCATCTGCGTGACAGGCCGCGTAAGCCTGCTTAGTCGCCCGGCTGTCCCACCGGGTCGGTGAAGTGCGCGATCTGCCGCGTCGCCAAATCCACCGTCACGCTGTCATCCGGCGTCTTGGCGCCGCTGCCGTCGCTGGCCGGGTGATACTCGATCCGGAGCTGCGCCTTCGTCACCAGGATACGGAGGTAGCCGTAGTTCAGGTCGTCATAGTTCTCCAACTGCACCTGCCCGTCCGCCTGGATGGTATCCAGCATCATCGGCGTACGCAGCGGCCCCGCGCCCTTGCGGGTCAGGTGCGCCAGCCCGTGCCCGCCGTTGCCGGCGATCAGGTAGGGCGTTTGCCGCCCGTCCCGCATCCGGGTGAAGCGCTGGTAGTTGTGCGCGTGCGCCGACAGCACCGCATGCGGCCACACGCCAATCTCCGCGCAGATCGCGTCCACCTGGTCCCGCACCGTGGGGCTCCAGCCATGCTTGCTGCCGGCGGTATAAACGGGATGGTGATGCGCCAGGATCAGCGCCCCGGCATACTTCTCGTCCCGCACCCGGGTCAGCGCGGCCCGCAGGTATTCGAGTTGCACGTCCGGCAGGCTCGGGAACTGCCCATTTTGCGAGGAGATGACGCCCGGGTCCTCCAGCGTCCCCGAGTACAGCACCAGCACCCGGACGAACGGCGCCTCGAAGGTGAAGTAAACGCCGGGCTGGATGCCGGCGGTGCGGTCCAGGCCGCCGCTTTCCGGGGTCAGCTCGAACTGCTCGGCGCAAAAGTTGCGCAGGTAGGCGTCCAACGGCGCCGTGTTCGTGTTCGGCGCCACCATGCCGTCATGGTTGCCGGCCAGCGCCACGATGGGGATGGGGATGGGGATGTTGCGGTAGGGATCGTAGAACTGGTCGTAATAGTAACGCGCCTCGCCGAAGTTGTAGACCATGTCGCCCAGATGCAGAAAGAAGCGGGGCCGGCGGTGCGGGTCGGCGTCGTCATAGTCGGCGGTCATCTTGTCCGCGACTTCGTTCTGCGGATCGGGGCCGCGGGTGTTGCCGGTATCGCCGACGCCATGGAACACGATCAGCCCGGCGGCGGTGATGTCCTTCTCGGTGCCCGCGCCCGTGCCGCCCAGGGTATCGGCCAGGCGCAGCACCGGCTCCGCCCCGCCACGGCTGGGTGGGAAGGGTAGCGGGTTCAGCGTGCCGGCCGCGGCCTGGGCGTCCAGGATTCGGTAGGCCTCGGTATCGGCGCTGTGCTGCACCGTGAAGGTGGTGGGGTCCATCGTCGGCATCGGCTGCGCAAAGGCCGGTGCCCCCACAGGCAAGGACGCCGAATTGGACACCGGGCCAGACGGTGTGGCGGGACGGGTGGACGGCTTGGGACTACGAGGGCGGCGGGTCATGGCAGGTTGTCCCGGAGTAGTGGGACCCGCAGTCTTTTATTCTTGCTTATCGGCGGCAACAGCCGGTCTGTGATGATTTGGAGACGGTGATTTGAAGACGGGGGCGACCGCCTCCCTGTCCATTCCAGCCTAAGCCGCGAAGCGGATCAGCCGGCGAGGCAAGGACCGCATAGCTTGCGGCCAGCAGTGCACGGACGGTGGGGTGCTGAACCGGCGGGCGCTGAACCGGGCGCAGCCAGCAGGTGTGTGCTCCCTCCTTGCGGCCTTCGATGCGCGTCGCAGTTCAATCCGGGCAGGAAAAGAGGTCCGACCATTCCCCACCGGCGGGTTGACCGGCTGAGCCGGCGGGACAACCATCGCCGCCCTTCCACCACGCGGTGCCGCCCCCCATGAACGACATGATGATCACCACCCGCCCCGGCGGCCGCGTCCTGGCCGACGCCCTCGTAGCCCAGGGCATACGCCACGTCTTCGCCGTCCCCGGTGAAAGCTACCTCGACGTGCTGGACGGCCTGTATGCCCGGCAGGACGACATCGAACTCGTAACCTGCCGGTTCGAGGCCGGGGCGGTCCACATGGCCGAGGCCTATGGCAAGCTGACCGGGCGCCTAGCCGCCGCGATGGTGACGCGCGGCCCCGGCGCCTGTCACGCCAGCATCGGCGTCCACGTCGCCATGCAGGACAGCACGCCGCTGCTGCTGTTCGTGGGCCAGATCCCGTTCGAGGAAACCGACCGCGACTCCTTCCAGGAGGTAGACTACCGCCGCATGTTCGGCCCGCTCGCCAAGTGGGTGACGCAGGTGGATGACGCTCGCCGCATCCCGGAGCTGGTTGCCCACGCCGTGGACGTCGCCACGACCGGCCGCCCCGGCCCGGTGGTGATCGCTCTGTCGGAAGAAATGCAGCGCCGCCAGGTGGACGTGCCCGACCTCGGCCCCATCGAGGTGTCCCGCCCGCAGCCCGACCCGGCGGCGATGGCGCGCATGGCGGCGATGCTGGACCAGGCGGAGCGTCCGCTGGCGATCCTGGGCGGAACCTGCTGGTCCGACGCCGGGCGGGCCGCGATCCACGCCTTTCTGCAAGGGCGCAACCTGCCGGTCGCGGTGGGGTTCCGGCGCCAGGCGACGTATGACGGCACCCATCCCACCTTCGTCGGCGACCTCGGCGTCGGCTCCGACCCGGCGCTGGTCCATCAGGCGCGGGAAGCCGACCTGATCCTGGCAGTCGGCACCCGGCTGGGGGAGGCGACGACCCAGGGCTACCAACTATTCCCTGCCGCCGGCGGTCCCTCCATCATCCACGTGTATCCCGATCCCGCGGAGATCGGCCGGGTATTCCGCCCGGCGCTGGGGATCGCGGCAGACCTGAACGCCTTCGCGCTCGCCGCCGCGGCAATGCCGGGCGGGCCGGGACGCTGGGGCGAGTGGACGGCCTCGCTGCGCGCGCTGCGTGAGGCCGGGCGGGGCGTGCCGGAGTACCCTGGAGCACTCAACGTCGCGGCATGCATGCGGGAACTGGAGCGGCTGGCGGCACCGGATGCGGTGTTCACCTCCGACGCCGGCAACTTCGCCACCTGGCCGGTGCGGTTCATCAACTTCGGGCCGGGCCAGCGGATGCTGGGGCCGACCAACGGCGCGATGGGCTACGGCGTGCCGGCAGCGGTCGGCGCGGCGGTGACGCATCCCGGGCGGCAGGTCGTCTGCTTCGTGGGCGACGGCGGGATGCTGATGACAGGTACGGAGATCGCCACGGCATTCCAGCACGGTGCCGCGCCGATCCTGCTGGTGTTCAACAACGGGATGTATGGCACGATCCGGATGTATCAGGAGCGGACCTACCCCGGCCGGGTCTCCGGCACTGGTCTAACGAACCCGGACTTCTGCAAATGGATCGAGTCGTTCGGCGGCCACGGCGAAACCGTGACGGCGACAGCAGAATTCGGTCCGGCATTCCAACGCGCCGCTGCCAGCGGGAAGCCATCAGTGATCGAATTGCGCATGGACCCGGAGCAGATCACATCCCGCGCGACAATCGCGCAGTTGCGGGCGGGAACGGGAGTGGTGAAGCCTGGAGGAACTTAGGAACAGGCCTTTTGGAAAACTAACGTCTGCTGTGGCGTGCGCACGGCTGAAAAAAACT
>CAXTCI010000308.1:0-3648 GCA_964242325.1 uncultured Acetobacteraceae bacterium | reverse complement strand
GTGGACGCGCATCAGTTGGAAAACGCGCTGCTGAACCTGAGCATCAACGCGCGCGACGCGATGCCGGACGGTGGAATGCTGACCATCGAGACGGCCGATCTATGGATGGACGAGTTGACCGGTCGGGAACTCGACCTGCAGCCCGGCCAATACGTTTCGCTGCGCGTCAGCGACAACGGCAGCGGCATGGCTCCCGAAGTCGTCGAGCGGGCCTATGACCCCTTCTTCACCACCAAGCCTCAGGCCATGTCCTGGATGGCCCGCAACGATATCGCCTGGGCCGGGCCAGCCGCCCGCTTTGTGTCGACACCTCCGTGTGTCACTCGAATGGATGCATTGCGGGACGCATCACCTATGATGCGCCTCGCGTGGAAGACGGCTGTGCACTGGAAGCCGTGCACGCGCGAAGGCGCTCGAATGGCAAGCTGGCGGCCACCAAGCCCAAGACCATCAGCGCGATCCCGCCAAGGCGCAAGCCGCCGACGGGCTCGCCCACCGTGAGGCGGGCGGAGAGCAGCCCGAACACTGGGACGAGCAGCGCGAACGGCGCCACCGCGCTGGCGGGATATACCTTCAGTAAGTAGCCCCACATTCCGTAGCCGCCGAGCGTGGCGGCCAGCGCGATGTACAGCACCGCGAGTACGCCGACCCAAGCTTCGGGGCCGGGTGATCCTAGCATAGCCTCCGGATGCTCGAAGAGGCACGAAAGGATCAGCAGCGGCAACGGCGGGATGACGCTGAGCCACACGACCATAGGCAGCATGTCCGCCGGGCCGGCGCCGCGCAGCAACACGTTGCCCGCCCCCCAGCTGGCCGCCGCGGCCAGCGTCAGCAGCAGCCCGGCCAGGGTGACGCCGCCGCTGCCAACCGTGGCGCCGATGCAGGCCAGCCCCAGCGTGGCCACGGCCAGGCCGGCCATCTGGCGCACTCGCGGCACCTCGTGCAGGACCAGCACCGCCAGCACCAGGGTGATCACGGCCTGCAGCTGGGTCAGCACCGAGGCGAGACCCGGCGGCATGCCCTCGCGCATGCCGCAGAACAGGAACGCGAACTGGCCGATGAACAGGGTGGCGGCGATGGCGGTCATACGGCCCCACGGCACGTGTGGGCGCGGCAGCACCACGGCCGGCAGTGCCGCAAGGGCGAAGCGCATCGCGCCCAGCAGCAAAGGCGGGACATGACCGAGCGCCAGGCGCGCGGCGACGAAGTTGCAGCCCCACAGCGCGGACACCGCCACCGCCAGCGCCACGTGGCGTGGCCTCATGGCTTCAGGCCGAGCCGATAGATGAACTGCCGGGCTTGCCATCCACCGGCGCTGTCCTGGGTCAACGAGACGGTGCCGTCATCGATCAGCCCGCGGAAGAAGCCGATATTGTCGCGCACGAAGGACTTGGTAGCGGTGCTGCCCTCCCAGACGAGGCAGGCCGAGAACCCCGCCGTGATCCGGCGCAGCGTTGCGCGGTAGTCGGTGACGGTGTTGACGATGACATAGAGCCGCGTGGTGCGGTGCATGTGGCGTGGAGCAATGTCCAGGAAGTCGAGCAAGATGGCGTTGCCCCCGGCGCCACCGCCGTCGATCGCCCGTTTCTGCAGCGGCGACAGGCCGGCACGGTAGGCGGGCGGAATGATCTCCTGCGGGAGGTTGGCGGTGATCACGTCGAACGGCCCCTCCAGGTCGCAGAACAGGTGCCCCAGCCGCAGATCGACGGCGTCGACGCCGTTAAGGCCGCGGGCATTGCTGTCGGCCAGGCGCAATGCCGCCGCGGAAGTGTCGGTGGCCTTCACGTCCGGCACACCCTTGCGGGCCGCCAGTATCGCCAGCAGGCCGGAGCCGGTGCCGATATCGGCCGCACGGCGGCATCCGGAGAAGTCCACCTGCTCGGCGAAGTTCAACCCGAAGGCGGATGGCGGGAAGACGTCGGGATGCTGCCGCAGCACGATCGACTCGCCCTGCAGGCGGTAACTGTGCATGGCCGCCGCCGACAGGAACTTTGGGTGGCCTTGCGACGGGGCGGCCGGATATGGAGCGGCGGTGGCGTGTCGTGCTGTCATGGTGGAACTCCTCGAAGGCTGCGCCTTACAGCGCGTAGGTGAATCCTGAGACGACCAGGAGCAGGTTGACGGCTCTGCCGAACTGCACGTCGGTCAGCCGCCCGTACAGCGCCATGCCCAGCATGGTGCCGAGCAGCGAAGCCGGGACGTAGACAAGGTCGCTCGGGTGGAACCCGGCGCTGCTGGGATGGGACCGCTGCAGCAGGCCGATCATGAAGAAGCTGCCGAGTTGCATGGCCAGGATGAAGGGCTGGGTCACCGCGCGCTGCCGGGCTTTGTCCCATCCCTTCATGCTGCACCAGATGCTGATGAACATGCTCGGGAACCCGGCCGCGCCGCCGGCGATGCCGCCCAGGAACCCAGCGGCCATGTCGACGGCGAGCGGCGGGCGGCGAACCACCACCGCCTTGCGCAGCAGCATGTAGCCGCCATAGGCCAGCAGGAACCCACCCAGGACATGGCGGCCTGGTTGGCGATGCTGCAGGTGATCATGATCGACACGATCCGCACCGGGTCATCCATCAGGTGGAACAGCATGGCGCCGGCAAGCGCGGAGAAGGCGAACCCTGCGATACCCGATACCAGCGATGCGACGAAGACCGCGGCCATTACCGCCGCACCCTGGCCATGATCGGGCACGGCCAGGGCCAAATGCAGCAGACCGGCCGACGCAGCAGCGAGTAGCAGGCCGCCGAAGCGGGCGCTGACGAGACGTGCAGCAGAGCCGGCGAGCCCAGTCCCGAACGCGACCATGATGTGATCCTTGCCCCGAGAACGTCACGATCCGGGAACAATAATCGTTACGGTGTGTCCCCGGTCACGTGACCTGGGACGAGTGCGGATTATTCCGCACCGCTGGTCACGAAGCCGTGAGGCCTCCGGTCAGGGCGAGGCGCGCATCAGGTGGGCGAAGTCTGTCAGCTCCGCGGTGTTGAGGTCGGACACCGCCTGGTAGGCCATGCCGTCCTTGTTCCAGCCGACGACGTTGTAGCCCTGCAGCGCGGCCAACCCGGCGTGACCGCCCGGGCGGACGAACACGTCGATCACGTGCTTGTCGCGCCGGTACACCAGGGCGGCAACCGCGCGGCCGTCCAGGTAGTCCAGCCGGCCGCCGATCAGCGGGAACCCCGCGGCGGCCAGGTTTGGCACTGCAGGCGCGAAGTCCAACCGGCCGTCGAACCACGGTTTGACCGTGTGCTGGTCCGTCGACACCACGTCCATCAGGTGGCCGGGCTGCAGGGCCCGGATATGGGCATCAACCAGGCCGGCTACGGCATCGTCGCGGGGCGGCAGCACGATCAGCCAGGCCGCCGCCGCCGCGACCGCGAGCCCGGCGCCAAACGAGGCCGCCTGACTACCACCCCGCCAGCGCCGCCGCGGGACGGAGTGCGCCGGCAGTTGGGCGGCCACGGCGGCGCGCAATGCGGCGGGTGCGACATGCCGGGTCAGCATGCCGCCGCGCATACGGGCGGACAGCTGCCCGAGCTCCTCCCGCAGTCCCGTGCAACTGGGGCAGCTGTCCATGTGGGTCAGCAGCGCGGATGCCTCCGCCGCGTCCAGCTCGCCGTCCAGCTCCGCCTGGATCAGCAGCTGCAG
>CAXTCI010000307.1:1595-3708 GCA_964242325.1 uncultured Acetobacteraceae bacterium | reverse complement strand
GGGGTGGCGTGGGTTGCTGGTGCCGACATGAACGGAACAAGAACATTGTCGGGGTGGGGGCGTCAAGGATTGCGTGGGTAGGTGGGTGCTGGGTTGTGGTTGGCTGGAGTGGCGGGCTTGGTTCGTGTCAGGGCGGGGCGTCGTGTGGCGGTGCGGGACCGGCTGCGGTGCTCGGCTTTGCCGGGCGCCGGGTTGCGAACGTCTTGGGCCGAATGGCTACAGGAAGCCGGAATGCCCGGCCGAGCGAATTTTCGGAGGTTTGGGGCATAGGTGGCAGCCAGGCAGCGCCTTGGTTTGACGGTCGGCTTACGATCCATCGCGGACATTGGAGGTATGGCGCAGACGATTGGGGTCGCCGAGCGCTACATCAGGCGGATCGGAGAATTGCATGCTCGACCATGTCTTCTTGTCAGTCAGCGACATTGATCGGTCGGTTGCCTTCTATACTCAAGCGCTTGCCCCACTCGGGATCACTAGGCGAGTCGATTACGATGGCAAGGATGGTCCTCCTGGTCATCCCGACCTAAAGGGCTTTGGCTGCGGCGGCCCCATCTTCTTCTGGCTTCGTGAGGGTGTGGTTGAAGGCCGGGCCGCACATGTCGGCTTTGTAGCAGGCTCCCGGACACAGGTGGACGCGGCGTATGCCGCTGCCATGGCTGCGGGCGCGACAAGTAATGGCCAGCCAGGTGCGCGACTCTACTATGACCCGCGCTATTATGCTGGGAGCGTGTTTGACCCTGACGGCTACAGCATTGAGTTTACCTATAAGAGCTGGCAGCACCCTCAGGCTTGATCGCGGAAGCAGCCGTTCCTCACGGCGCTAATGGCGGTCGTGGGAGGCAGCGCACATGTCGGCTTGCCATCAGCAGCCGACATCCCGGCTGAGACACTGCTGAAAGCCAAGCAGGCATGCGTGGCTTCGCCGTTGCTGGACTTATCCCAGCGAACCCTCGGCACGCATCAGTTGGCGCAGAGTCGCCATATCCACCACTGGACCGGGCAGCGGCGGGCCGGCCAGCACCCGGCAGGGCGCATCCGGCTCGCCCAGGCGGTCCACTACCATCGCCGCGTCCTCGAATCCGTCGGTGCCGCCATATAGGCTCGTTGTCACGACGACCGGGATGCCGGCGCCGCGGGCGGCGTCCAGGCCGTTTACCGTGTCCTCGAACGCCAGGCACCGATCCCCGGGTAGGCCTAGCCGGTCCAGCACATAGAAAAAGATGTCTGGCGCTGGCTTCTTGCGGGGTACCATGTCGCCGGCGCCGATGACCTCGAACAGCCCCGGCCCTTCCGGTCCCAGTGTCGCCCGCAGCAGCGCCTGCACGTTGGCCGGGCTGGTCGTGGTGGCGATGGCCAGGCGAAGCCCGGCGGCCTGTGCCTCGTGCAGCAGGCGGTGGACGCCGGGGCGCAGGGCGACGGCGCCGGCCGCCACGGCGGAAACGTAGTGCGCGGTCTTGGCGGCGTGCAGGCGGCGCACCGTGTCGTCGTCCAGCGGCCCGGCGCCGGGGGTGGTGTCGAGGTAGCGGCGGATGCGCTCCTTGCCGCCGGTTACTTCTAGAAGCCGGGCGTAGAGGGCGGCGTCCCAATGCCAGTCCAGCCCGGCGTCGGCGAAGGCGGCGTTGAAGGCGGCGCGGTGGCCCTCCTCCGTTTCGGCGAGGGTGCCGTCCACGTCCCAGATCAGCGCCTCAAGCGGCACCAGCGGGCTCCGAGCAGGCATTTTCCGAGCGGTCGCCCTCCCCGCGTGCGGCGATGCGGCGATGGTCCTGCATGGTGTCGCGAATGACCGCCTCCCCTTGCTCGACCAGGAAGCCACGCAGCCGGGCCTGCACCGGCAGCAGCGGCAGCGTCCGGCGCTGGACGATGTACCAGGAGCGCATCAGCGGGAAGCCCTCCACGGGCAGACGCACCAGCAGGCCCAGTGCCAGCTCCAGGCTGCAGGTGTGCTGGGACAGCAGGGCCAGGCCCATGCCGGCCATCACCGCCTGCTTGATCATCTCGTTGCTGGACGACACCATCGCCGTCCGCGGCTGGAAGCCGGTGATGCGGAAGTGCGCCTCGGTCATCGCCTTGGTGCCTGAGCCTTCCTCGCGCATCACGAAAGGCTCGCTGGCCA
>CAXTCI010000307.1:0-1495 GCA_964242325.1 uncultured Acetobacteraceae bacterium | reverse complement strand
GGCCGGGGCCAGGGGGTGCCCGGCCGGGGCGATGATGATGGACGGGTGCGGCGCGAAGCGGGCGGCCAGCACGTCGGCATCGGCCGGGGGCTGGCCCATTACCGCCAGGTCCACGGTGCCGCGGGTCAGCAGGTGCAGCACGCGGGCGCGGTTGCCCTCCTGCAGGTTCACCGTCACGCCGGGATAGGCCGTGTGGAACCGCGCGATCATGTGCGGCACGATATACTTCGACGTGGACACCAGGCCCAGGCGGACCCGACCGCCGCTGGTGCCCTTCAGGGCCGCCAGCGCCTGGTCGGCCTCGCGCAGCGAGCGCAGCACGACCCGCGCATACTCCGCCAGCAGCGTCCCGGCTTCGGTCAGCGCGACCCGGCGGCCTACGCGCTCGAATAGGGCGAAGCCGGTCTGGCCCTCGATCTGCTTGATCTGGAACGACACGGCCGAGGGGGTGAGATGCAGCCGCTCCGCGGCGCGGGCCAGGGACAGGCGCTCGGCGGCTTCGGCGAAGACCTGCAACTGGCGGACGGTGACGTTGAACATCGGGAGTGAAGGGATCCCTCATGTGTTTCGTCAGTCTATTTTGCTTTTCCTCGTGCCGTCCAGCGGTGATGTTCCTGTTTATCAGGGCTGAACCTGGGCAGTATGGAGGACACGGGACCATGAACAAGGCGCTCGACGTCAAGATCACCGACCTCAAGGAACGCTATACTTCTGGCGTGCTGAAGTATCGGCAGATGGGGTATTGGGAGCCGGAGTATGTGCCGAAAGATACCGACGTGCTGGCGGTGTTCCGGCTGACGCCGCAGGACGGGGTGGACCCGGAGGAGGCTGCGGCGGCGGTCGCCGGGGAGAGCAGCACGGCGACTTGGACCGTGGTGTGGACGGATCGGTTGACCGATAGCGAGTATTACCGGGCCAAGGCGTATCGGGTGGAGCGGGTGCCGGGGTCGGCGGACCAGTGGTTTGCTTATATCGCCTATGACCTCGACCTGTTCGAGGAGGGCTCGATCAGCAACCTGACGGCCTCCATTATTGGCAACGTGTTTGGCTTCAAGCCGCTGAAGGCGCTGCGGCTTGAGGACATGCGGATGCCGGCGCATTACCTGAAGACGTTCCAGGGGCCGGCTACGGGGATCGTCGTCGAGCGGGAGCGGATGAACTGCTATGGCCGGCCGCTGCTGGGGGCGACGATGAAGCCGAAGCTCGGCTTGTCGGGGCGGAATTATGGGAGGGTGGTTTATGAGGCGCTGAAGGGTGGGCTCGACTTCACCAAGGACGACGAGAACATCAACTCGCAGCCGTTCATGCACTGGCGGGACCGGTTCCTGTATTGCATGGAGGGGGTGAACAAGGCTCAGGCCGAGACCGGGGAGATCAAGGGGACCTACCTGAACGTCACCGCCGGGACGATGGAGGACATGTATGAGCGGGCGGAGTTCGCTCGCGACCTCGGCAGCATCATCGTCATGATCGACCTGGTGATCGGATATACCGC
>CAXTCI010000306.1:0-3718 GCA_964242325.1 uncultured Acetobacteraceae bacterium | reverse complement strand
GAGATCAGCCCGGACAACTGCCGGCTATGGGACAGCAAGACCAACGAGAAGATGGACAAGGACCGGTTCCGCCGCGACATGGGCAAGGTGGAGGAGGCCTACCAGGAGGTCGCCCGCCGCCTGGGCATCCTGCCGGAGGCCGGCAACAATGACATGAAGGGACCGGAGGCGATGCAGTGAGGGCAACCGTCACCGTCATGCTCAAGGATGGCGTGCTGGACCCTCAGGGCAAGGCCATTGGCCATGCGCTGCACTCGCTGGGGTTCAACGGCGTGGGCGAGGTACGCGCCGGCAAGGTGATCGAGTTGGACCTGGACGCAACCGACCCGGCCGCTGCCAAGTTGGAGGCAGAGGCGATGGCCCGCCGCCTTCTGGCCAACACCGTCATTGAACGCTTCCAAGTGGAGATTACCCCATGAAAACCTTACTGCTTGCCTCAGCCGCCCTGCTTGCTGTCGCCTCCCATGCCGAGGCCGCCCGCTTTTCCGCCGTTAACGGCAATAAGCTGCTGCAGCTCTGCACCAATCCCCGCATGCAGACGAGCTGCACCGCTTACATCGAGGGGATCAGCGACATGGTGAGTACATACCAGGAGTTGCGCCCACAGGACGGCAGCAAGGGTGGCGCCCTTCCCGTCTATGTTTGCGTGCCAGCCGAGGTGACGGGCATCCGCCAGCGCGACACGATCGTAAGCTACATCAAGGCCCACCCGGAGGCCGCAAACCGTCAAGCCGCCGGCGTCGTTGCCGACGCACTGCGCAGCGCCTACGCCTGCCAGTAAGGCTGCTCCGATGAAGGCCGGCGTTGTCGTGTTCCCCGGGACCAACCGGGAGCGCGACATGGCCATAGCGCTGCACCGCGTCACCGGGCAGCGCCCGCGGACCGTATGGCACGGCGACACCGACTTGGCCGGGCTGGACCTCGTGGTCCTGCCCGGCGGGTTCAGCCACGGTGATTACCTGCGCTGCGGTGCTATGGCGGCGCGGTCGCCGGTGATGGGGGCCGTGCGGGAGTTTGCCGGACGGGGCGGGCATGTGCTTGGGGTGTGCAACGGATTCCAGGTGCTGACGGAGGCCGGGCTGCTGCCGGGGGCTCTGCTGCGGAATGCCGGGCTGCGCTTCCTGTCGCAGGACTGCCACCTGCGGGTGGAGCGGGCGGACACGCCTTGGACCCGGCACTACGCGCCGGGCCAGGTATTCCGCGCGCCCATGGCGCATGGAGATGGCAACTACTTCGCCGACGAGGCGACGCTGGATCGGTTGGAGGGGGACGGCCTGGTGCTGTTCCGTTACGTGACGCCGGCTGGCGAGGCGACGGCGGCGGCGAACGCCAACGGGTCCGCCCGCAACATCGCCGGCATCATCAGCGGAGATGGCCGGGTGATGGGCTTGATGCCGCACCCGGAGGACCTGGTGGACCCGTTGATGGGCGGGACGGACGGCTTGCCCTTGTTCCAGGGCATGGCGGCTGCCCTGGCGGCATGATCGACGCGGCGGGGATGCCTGGTCTGGAAGAGCCGCCTCAGTCCCTCGACGATCCCGGCCCTTCCTGGTGCGCCGTCGCCAACGTGGTTGAGGAGCATCCCTTTGGACCCGACGGCGCCGAAATCCGGCGCGGGACCAGGCACTTCGCCCCTGGCGCGAAAGTCCACTTCGTCACGGCGTATTGGGGAAGCGGCGACGTCGTCACCGTTGTCGGCCGTCATCGGGCCAGCCACAGATTCATTATGCTCGCCATGAACGCGCACTTCCTGCGGAACTGGCGGACAGAACTTGCATACAGCCCGCACGTCACGCGCATCATGGCAGAACGTGGTGAATATACCGGTCATGGCCGGGACGCCCCCGCCTCACCGGAAGCAAAGCGCTGCGCAAACGAGTTCGTCGCGCGGTTCACCTGGTACTACCCGCCTGCCGACCCGCCTGGTCCTCCGATTTCCGGTCCGATACCCGACGCGTTCAAATCCTTGTTGATGGAATGGGGTCCATCAGGCATTTGGATTGCGATGCAGCCGCACATGGCTGACCGCGGAAGGCCGGGCATGATACGGTTCGGCCGCGATGGCACTGGGGTCATCCTGCCCGTGGGCGCCGACGGTCCGGCTTGCGATCCGGTTGGCTTCCTCTGGCGCTGTATCGCGCCTGGAAGTCTGCGGCTTCGCAAGCTAGTTCCTGACGAACCCATTCCTGCCGATTGGAAATGTTCCCCGGCTGGGCTCGGCTGGGACGGAGTCGCCTATGAGCTTCGCCTTGTCGTGCTGCACACTGCCGCTTTCGAGGCCTTGGCCGAGAAGGGCAGCGAAGGCTTCTGGACGAGCCCGGTGCCGCTGCTCTGGGCCGGTCCAGCGCTCTGCACCGCCTCCTAACGTGTCCTCCGCCTTGCACGTGACACCCGAACCCAGTACCCCGGGGCTTGCCACAACCCCCGAGATTGCCGTGCAGGACCGTGAAGCCAACCAGGCCCTTGCCCGCGAGTTCGGCCTGTCCGCCGATGAGTATGGCCGCGTGCTGACCATTATGGGCCGGACACCCAGCCTGACCGAGTTGGGCATCTTCAGCGTGATGTGGTCGGAGCATTGCTCCTACAAATCCAGCCGCGTCTGGCTGAAAACACTGCCGACCACCGCCCCCTGGGTGATCCATGGTCCCGGCGAGAACGCCGGAGTCGTCGCTATCGGCGATGGGCTGGCTGCCATCTTCAAGATGGAATCGCACAACCATCCCAGCTTCATCGAACCTTACCAAGGGGCGGCTACCGGCGTCGGCGGCATCCTGCGCGACGTGTTCACGATGGGCGCGCGGCCGATTGCCAACCTGAACGCCCTGCGGTTCGGCTCGCCGGACGACCCGCGCACCCGGCGCATCGTGGACGGCGTGGTGCGCGGCGTCGGCGGATACGGCAACTGCGTCGGCGTGCCGACCGTGGGGGGCGAGGTCAACTTCCACCCGGCCTACAACGGCAACCCGCTGGTGAATGCCATGACCGTCGGCATCGCGCCCGCAGACCGCATCTTCCTTAGCGCCGCGGCTGGCGTCGGCAATCCCGTGGTGTATGTCGGCAGCAAGACCGGGCGCGACGGCATCCATGGTGCTACGATGGCCAGCACCGAATTTGGAAAAGACTCGGAAGAAAAGCGTCCCACCGTTCAGGTCGGCGACCCTTTTACCGAGAAGCTGCTCATCGAGGCCTGCCTGGAGCTGATGGCGACGGACGCCATCATCGGCATCCAGGATATGGGGGCTGCCGGGCTGACGAGCAGCAGCGTGGAGATGGCCGGCAAGGGCGGTGTCGGCATTGAGCTGGACCTGGACCAGGTGCCCCAGCGCGAGACGGGGATGACGGCCTATGAGATGATGCTGTCGGAGTCCCAGGAACGCATGCTGATGGTCCTGCGCCCGGACCGGCAGGATGTGGCCCGGGCGATCTTCGAGAAATGGGAGTTGGATTTCGCGGTGATCGGCCATCTGACCGACACCGGCCATATCGTCATCCGCCACGGCGGGGAGGTGATGGCCGACATTCCGCTGGACCCGCTGGCGGAGCAGGCGCCGCTATATCACCGCCCCACCGCCGAGATGCCGAAGCGTCCGCCACTGGGCGACGTGCCGGACCCGGTCGGCCTGGCTTCGGCGCTGGAAACGCTGATCGGCTGCCCTGACCTTTGCTCCCGCGCCTGGGTTTGGAACCAGTATGACAGCACCATCGGCGGCCAGACCGT
>CAXTCI010000305.1:0-3795 GCA_964242325.1 uncultured Acetobacteraceae bacterium | reverse complement strand
CGGCGTGATGGACAATGGCGGCGCCAATGCCACCATGCTGGAGGTCGCCCGGCTGTTCGCGCCCGAGCGGGCCGCCTGGCGGCGCGGCCTGCGGCTGTGCTTCTGGTCCGGCCACTCGCACGGCCGCTACTCCGGTTCCGCCTGGTATGCCGACCACCATTGGGACGAGCTGGCGCGCCGCTGCGTCGTGCACGTCAACGTCGATTCCACCGGCGCGCGCGGCAACACCGTGATGTCGGACGCGCTGTCCGCGGCGGAACTGACTGGGCTGGCCGCCGAGGCCGTGCGGGCCCAGGGGGACCAGGATCTCGCCGGGCTGCGCATGAGCCGTGCCGGCGACCAGTCGTTCTGGGGCATCGGCATCCCTTCGATGTTCATGGGCATGGGCGAGCAGCCCGTCGGCACGGCGGACAACGTCATGGGCGCGGTGCTCGGCGGCGGCTCGCGCAAGGGCGCCGGCTTCGGCTGGTGGTGGCATACGCCGGACGATACCCTGGACAAGATGGACCCCGACCTGCTGGTGCGGGACACCCGGGTTTATGTCCACGCGATCTGGCGGCTGCTGACGGATCGCGTGCTGCCCTTGGATTATGGGGCCGCAGCGGTGGCGCTGGATCGCCAGCTCTCGGATCTGGCGACGGAGCTTCAAGGCCGGCTGGACCTTTCGCGGCTGACGACGCAAGTAGGGCGGCTGCGCGACCAGTGCCAAGCGGTGCAGTCGCTCGCGCCGCAGCTCCGGGATGACGCCGGGGCGGACCGGATCAACCAGGCCCTCGTCTCGGTGTCGCGCGCCCTGGTCCCGATGGATTACACGACCGGCGACCGCTTCGGTCACGACCCGGCGCTCGGCCAGGCGCCCTATCCGGTCCTGGACTCCGTGCGCCGGCTCGCCGCGGCGCAAGCAGGGTCCGACGAGGCGCGGTTCCTGGCTGTCGCGGCCACACGGGCCTGCAACCGGCTGGCCTCCGCGCTGGACCAGGCGAACGCAGCACTGCAGGAATGCCGGGGTGGCGCGTAGCGGCCATGCCGACGCCCTCCACGCCCGCTGCGTCGGCCCGGGCCTCGGGAGTCCCAATCTGGGTCGTGGCGCTCGGCACCACGCTGGGCATGCAGACGGTCGCCTCGTTCCTCGACCAGAGCCTGCCGATCATAGCGCCGCTGCTGACCGCCGGCGCCGGGCTCGCGCCGGAGCGGGTGGGCAATCTTTCGTCGCTCAACTCGCTGGGGACCGTGCTGTTCCTGCTGTTCGGCGGGCCGCTGCTGCTGCGGCTCGGCCCCGTGCGCTGCTGCAGGTCGGCGCGCTGATGGCGGTGGCTGGGCTGCTGATCGCGTCAACCGGGCGGTGGCCGCTGCTGATGGCCGCGGCGTTGCTGATGGGCGCGGGATACGGCCCGTCCCCGCCGGCCGGCAGCCGCATCCTGGCGGCGACCGCGCCGCCGCAACACCGCACGCTGATCTTCTCGATCAAGCAGGCCGGTGCGCCGGCCGGCGGGGCGCTCGCCGGGCTGATCCTGGCCCCGGTGGCGGCTGCCTGGGGCTGGCCCACGGCGTTGCTCGTTTCGATCACCGTCGGATTGGCGGCGGATCATCACGCCGGCGCGCGAACGGTTGGACTCCGAGCGCGAGCCGGACCGGCCGATCGGCTTGGCGACGCTGCTAGACCTGCGCAACGTTTCCGCGCCGTTCCTGCTCTTGCGGGCCAGTCCCGCCCTGCTGTCGGTAACCGCACTCGCCTTCTCGTTGGCAATCGTCCAGGGATGCTTGTTCTTGCTCTCGGTCACCTATCTCGTCACCGCGCGCCACCTGCCACTCGCCACAGCCGGGCTGGTCTATGCGTGCATGCAGTTCGCCGGCGTCGTCGCCCACATCTTTCTCGGCTGGCTCGCCGACCGCACGGGCCGGCCGGCCAATAACCTGACCGCGCAGGCCTTCGTGGCTGCGTTGATGGTGGCCGGCTACAGTGCCTTGCCCGACAACCCGCCTGTCACGCTTGCGGCCCTGATCGCCGCCGGGACCGGGTTCTTTGCCGCGAGCTGGAACGGCATCTACCTCGCCGAGGTCGCGCGCCTGTCCCCTGCCGACAAGGTGAGCGAGGCGACATCGAGCAGCGCGGTCGTGACGTTCCTGGGCTACGTCTCGGGCCCTTCGGTGTTCTCGGTCCTGGTCACGTGGACCGGCGGCTACCGAGTGCCGTTCCTCGCCGCCGCCGGGCAACTCGCTGTGATGGCGGCGATCCAGGTCCTTGTGCTGGCCCGCCGCACCCGGACGGCGCGCTGAACACCCTTTTGACATGGAGAACTAGATGCCGACCAGCATGCGCGAATGGCTTGCGAGCCATCAGCAGGAGTTCGCCGCCATTCGGCGAGAGCACCTGGCTGAACCCGCTCACCACAGGAGTAATGAGCTGCTGGCCATTGAATGGCGCGGCGAAGAAGCTTTCGGAGTTGCCGGATTGCGGCAGTAAACCGGCCGGGGTGGCGGCAGTTGGGATGACGAAGTGACCAGCCCCCATCGAGTGGTCCGGGCGAAATGTTAGTGCAGCATCGTAGCGGGCGGTGGAGGTGACCCGGTGGATCCGGGACGGCTGGGCGGCATCGGCACGCACGATAGGATGACCTCCGGCGCGGGCGGGCGGTAGCCCAAGGAGGAGTGCGGGCGTACCGTATTGAAATGCACCCGCCATTGCTCGATCAGCACGCGGGCTTCAGCCAGCGTGTTGAACACCTCCATATTAAGCAGCTCGTCCCGCAGCTTGCCGTTGAAGCTTTCGACATAGCCGTTCTTCCACGGGCTGCCTGGCTCGATAAAGGCCGACTTGGCGCCGACGCCGCTGATCCAGCCCTTCACGGCCACCGCCACGAACTCCGACCCATTGTCCGAGCGGATGTAGCAAGGCGTGCCGCGGATGATGAACAGGTCGCTTAGCACGTCAATTACCTCAGCCGACCCCAGCTTGTGACCAACCCGGATGCACAAGCACTCGCGGGTAAACTCATCCACGACGTTCAGCATCCTGATCTTGCGCCTATCCCGGGTTCGGTCCTCGACGAAGTCGTAGGCCCATACGTGGTTCGCCCGCTCCGGCCGCAGCCGCACGCAAGACCTGTCGTTCAGCCACAACCGGCCCCGCTTCGGCTGCCGGGCTGGCACGCGCAGGCCCTCACGCCGCCAGATCCGCTCCACCCGCTTGTGGTTGCAGGCCCAACCCTCGGCCCGCAGCAGGGCCGTGATCCGCCGGTAGCCATACCGGCCATACTGCCTGGCCCAGTCAGTGATCGCTGCCGTCAGCGCCGCCTCCTGACGACGAAATCGTCGCAGGGACATCGTCGGCCGTCCCCGCCACCTTGCGCTGCGTCGAACGGTGCTGATCCAGCACCCGGCAGGCAAACCGCTCGGATACGCCCAGCTCAGCCGTGACGTGCTCAACGCACGCCCGACGACGGGAAGCGCTCAGAAGTTTCCCGACGCGGCTTCCTTCAACACCAGCTTTTCCAGCGTCAGGTCAGCCACCGCACGCCGCAAGCGCCCGTTCTCCTGCTCCAGCAGCTTCAGCCGCTTCACCTGGTCCAGCTTCAGACCGCCATACTCCGCACGCCAACGGTAGTAGGTCGCCTCCGTCACCCCGATCGCCCGGACACCCTCGGCCACCGGCTTGCCTTGTCCCACCAAAACCTCGACCTGACGCAACTTGGCGACAATCTCCTCCGGCTTGTGATGCTTGCGCGCCATCCCAGTCCCTTCCGTGTTCACACCGAAGTCTCACCTCCGGCGGAACACTTCTAGGGGGGCAGGTCA
>CAXTCI010000304.1:0-3871 GCA_964242325.1 uncultured Acetobacteraceae bacterium | reverse complement strand
GCAGGAAGCGGTCCAACTGCGCTTCCGGCAGGGGATAGGTGCCCTCCTGCTCGATGGGGTTCTGCGTCGCCAATACGTGGAACGGCTTGGGCAGGGGATGGTCGGCGCCACTGACCGCAACCCGGCCCTCCTGCATGGCCTGCAGCAGGGCGGACTGGGTACGCGGGCTGGCGCGGTTGATCTCGTCGGCCATGAGCAACTGGCAGAACACCGGGCCAGGCACGAAGCGGAAGGAACGGCGGCGGTCCTCGCCCTCGTCCAGCACCTCCGATCCCGTGATGTCGGCAGGCATCAGGTCCGGGGTGAACTGGATGCGCTTGGGAGCAAGACCCAGCACAGTACCGAGGGTATCCACCAGCAGCGTCTTGCCAAGGCCGGGTACGCCGACCAGCAGGCAGTGGCCACCAGACAGGATCGTCACCAGTACCTGCTCGACGACGTCCTCCTGGCCGAAGATGACCCGGCCGATCTCGGCACGGGCGGCGGCGGCGCGGTGGCCCAGGGCTTCTACCTCGTCAAGAAGCCGGCTCGGGTCGGTGATGGAGTCTGACAACGGCGGCGCCCCTGTTCTGTCTGCTTCAACGATCTGCGCCCGGCGGGGGCTTTCATCAAGCGGGGGAGGCTACCTATATCAAGTGCGGGAACGGAAGCACGGCGTTGCCCGGAGACGCAGACGTGAACGATGCCATGCCCGTGGGGCACCACGCTATACCTGATCTACCGATGAGCCGGGCTGCGGCCCTGGCCTATCCCTCCACATCCTCCACCTTTACGACGCGCGGCGGGTCGTCCCACGTGCGCCCGCCACGGGTGGAATGCGGGGATCTTCCCTTCGTTATCAAGCGAGATGGCGTCTGGCTATATCGCGGCAGCCCGATTGGCCGGAAGGAACTGGTTTGCCTGTTCAGCAGCGTGCTGCGCAGGGACGCCGCTGGCGATTATTGGCTGGAAACCCCAGCCGAGCGGGGGCGCATTGAGGTCGAGGATACACCCTGGACCGCCGTGGAGCTGGATTGGACCGGGGACGGCCCGCAACAGGTGCTGTCCTTCCGCACCAACGTGGATCAGGTAGTGACCGCAGGGCCGGACCATCCCATCCGGGTCAAGCATGACTACCTGACGTGTGAGCCGATTCCTTATATCCTCGTGCGTGCGGATGGGCAGCCCCTAGAGGCACGCATCTGCAGGGCAGTCTATTATGAGCTGGTGGCGCTCGCCGTACCCGGCATGGTCGGCGGACGCGACGTTTTGGGCGTCTGGAGCCAAGGGCGCTTCTTTTCCTTGGGCGACCTGCCGGTCGGCCTCGACGCCGACTGAGTCCAGCAACGCATGGACCTGAACGCGTTGCGCCTGCGGCTACAGGGCGCACCCGATGCGCGTCCTCGGGATGATGAGGTTTTCGCCGCCCCTGCTACGTCCGACGACGCAATGGACCTGGTGAACCGGCCCCTAACTCCGGCTGCGGTATTGGTGCCGCTGGTGCATGGCGCGGAGGCGGGCGTATTGCTAACGCTGCGGACGCCGCACTTGAGGGACCACGCCGGACAGGTCGCTTTCCCTGGTGGGCGTACGGAGCCAGAGGATGCGTCCGCAGAAGCGACGGCCCTGCGGGAAGCCCATGAGGAAATTGGGCTGCCGCCGGGGCAGGTGGAGTTGGTCGGGCGGTTGCCGGACTATGTGACTGGCACGGCCTACCGGATTACCCCGGTGCTGGGGCTGCTGCCGTCCGGGCTGGCGCTGTCACCGTGCGAGGACGAGGTTGCAGCGATCTTCACCCTGCCGCTGTCCATCCTGCTGGACCCTGCCGCGCCGCAGCGGCGCCGTGCGGAGTGGCGCGGGCGGCAGCGGGAATTCTGGGTCTGGCCGCATCCAGAGCACTATGTTTGGGGCGCCACGGCGGCGATCCTGGTCCACCTGGCGCAACGGCTGCGGGCGCAGGGGACGTAACAGTGCGGTTCGCGGAGTTGGCGTTGTTCTTTGCGCCATTGGGTGCCTATGCGCTGTGGCGCCTGGCGGCCACCCGTGGGCAACCCGGGCCGACGCCGGCGGTGCTGACAAGCATCCTGGCGGGGCTATTGCTGTGCGGCGCCGGGTTGGCGTGGTTCGCAGTATCGGAACGTGGAGCACCGAGGTCGCGATACGTGCCGGCGACATTTCAGAATGGCCGGGTCGTGCCGGGCCATGACGAGTAGGACGGCGCTGCTCCCTCTCCCTCCGGGAGAGGGTTGGGGTGAGGGGGGCTGGGCGCGCAGTCCTGGCCGACGCACGGATGCGTGCCCATGGAATGTTCGGCACCCTGCTCCGCAGCCAAGCCCCTCTTATGCCCCCCTTTTCCCGTAGGGCAGAGGGAGCCGGTGCAGCCGTCCTTTCACATTCCGCCGCCTGACTGGGCTAGCGACCCGGCACTGCTTGCGGTCATTGCAGCGCTGCCGGGTGGACGGTTGGTGGGCGGCTGCGTGCGGGACGCCATCGCAGGCCGGCCCGTCAACGACGTGGACCTGGCAACGCCAGAGCCGCCGGAAGCGGTGATGCGCGCGCTGCAAGCCGCCGGGCTCAAGACCGTCCCGACGGGGCTGCAGCACGGCACCATCACTGCCATCAGCGGCGGGCGCGGCTATGAGGTCACGACCCTACGTCGGGACGAGAGCACGGATGGCCGCCACGCTACTGTCGCCTGGACGGCGGACTGGCGGGAGGACGCGGCGCGGCGGGACTTCACCATCAACGCCATGTCCATGGGGCGGGATGGGGCGGTATGGGACTACTTCGGTGGTGCGGAGGACTTGCGGGCCGGCCGGGTTCGCTTCGTCGGCGACGCAGCGGCGCGGATCGCCGAGGACTACCTGCGGGTGCTGCGATTCTTCCGGTTCCATGCCCGCTATGGCGAGGGGCCGCCGGACGCCGAGGCGCTGACCGCTCTGCGCGGCGGTGTCCCCGGCCTGGCCCGCCTGTCGCCGGAGCGGGTATGGAGCGAGTTGAAGCGCATCCTGGCCACCCCCGACCCGCGCGAAGCGGTGGCGCTAATGATGGAATTGGGCGTGCTGCCGGCGTTGCTGCCGCCACCGCTGGACCCGGGCCGGCTAGACCGCCTAGTGACCGCCGGCGCGCCGCCAGAACCGCTGCTGCGCCTGGCCGCGCTGTGCCCAGCTGCCGGAGCGCCATTGGCGGAGGCGCTGCGGATGTCCACCAGCGAACGCGGCCGGCTATTGGCGCTACATGGCCCGGCGCCGGCGCCGGGGATGGACGACGACGCGCTGCGCCGCTTGCTGGCGGACGCTCCGCCGGGCGCTGTGCCAGGGCGGGGGTGGCTGGCCCAGGTGAACGTCGGCGGAGACGGTTGGGCGGCCGTGCAGGACCGGTTGGCCGTGCTGCCGCGGCCGCAGTTCCCGCTGGCAGGGCGAGACGCGCTGGCGCTGGGCGTACCGGCCGGGCCGGCGGTGGGAACGCTGCTGGCGGCCGTTCGGGATTGGTGGTTGGCCGGGGGATGCGTGGCGAACACCGTGGCATGCAGGGCGGAACTGGCGACACGGGCGGCTCAGCCGTTCTGATTCATCCATGTGAATATCTTGGCGAGTGCTCGTTAGAGCCGCGGCTGGAGAATGCAGGATCGCAACGGCGTTGACCGCGTCGAGTTGATCAGCGACGCCCTGATCGCCGTTTTAGCACTTGGGGCCGGACTTGCAGTCATCACGGAAGACGTCGACTTCGACTTGCTGGTGCAGGCCCTTCCGGGATTGCAGGTGTTGTTCTACGACCGCCATCCAATGCCCTGACCGGCGCGCCCTCGTTGCCATTTGGAGGACGAGTTGGCTCTCCAAGGTCACAAGCGGGATGCCTGGTCCCGCAATCCATCCATCCGCGCGACCGCGCC
>CAXTCI010000303.1:0-3900 GCA_964242325.1 uncultured Acetobacteraceae bacterium | reverse complement strand
CGGAGGAAGAGGGAGCAGGGTAGCGCCGCCCTTACTTCCCTCGCACCGCAGCCAACCCCAGCCCGGCCCCCACCAGCAACCCGCCGCTGATCCTGTTCCGCAACCGCCCGTGCCGGGCCAGCAGCCCGCGGGCGCGACCGGCCAGCAGCGCGAAGCAGCTATCCACCATCACGATCACCACCAGGAACGTCAGGGAAAGCAACGCCACCTGCGGACCCGCCGGATGCTCCGTGCTGATGAACTGCGGGAAGAACGCCGCAAAGAACAGCAGCGTCTTCGGATTGGTCAGCGACACGAACGCCGCCCGGGCCACGATGGAGCGCGGCGACCGAGGCTCCGCCTGCACCTGCGTCAGGTCCGCCACCGCCGCCCGCCACTGCATGACGCCGAGCAGCAGTAGGTAGCCGACGCCTACCCAACGCAGTACCTCGAACGCCGACCCGGCGGACCGCAGCAACTCCGTCAGGCCCAGCCCCGTCACCGCAAGCTGCACCATCAAGGCTGTGCTGGTGCCCACCAGGGTCAGCAACCCATAACGGGGCCCCCAGGCGACGCTATTGGCGACAATCAGGGCCATGTTCGGCCCCGGCAGCAGCGCCAGCGCCACCACCGCGCCGATGAATGCGATGTAAAGGCTTAGGTCCATGCCGCCGCCTTCCCTCTCTCCCGGAGGGAGAGGGTTGGGGTGAGGGGGTCTTGCCTGCAGAGCAGAGGATAGCCTGCGTCGTTTGCACACAGCCTCGCGCGTGCGAGTTCGGGCTTCAAGACCCCCTCACCCCAACCCTCTCCCGGAGGGAAAGGGAGCAGGCAGCAGCGCCCATCAATGTGCGCCTACCTGCATTTCCCCAAGATACGCCTGCCGGATATCCTCGTTTTCCCGCAGTTCCGCCGCCGTGCCCGACAGCACCACCACCCCGGTCTGCAGCACATACGCCCGGTGCGCGATCTGCAGCGCCATCGCCGCGTTCTGCTCCACCATGAAGATCGTCGTGCCCTGGCGGTTGATCGCCTGGATGATGTCGAACACCTGCTCCACGAACAGCGGCGACAGCCCCATGGACGGCTCGTCCATGCAGATCAGCCGCGGCCGGGCCATCAGCGCGCGGCCAATAGCGACCATCTGCTGCTCGCCGCCGGACAGGGTGCCGGCCAATTGGGTGCGCCGCTCCTTCACGCGGGGGAACAGCGAATACACCCGGTCCAGGTCCTCCTCGAAGGTCGGCCCGCGCGGCTGGGTGTAGGCGCCCATCTCCAGGTTCTCATACACCGTCATGCGCGGAAACAGCCGCCGGGACTCCAGCACCGGGGCGATGCCGCGGGCCACGCGGGCGCTGGTCGAAAGCCGCTCGATCGGCACGCCGTCCAGCAGCACCTGCCCGGTGGTCGGACGCACGACGCCCATGATGGTCTTCATCGTGGTGGACTTGCCGCAGGCGTTGCCGCCGAGTAGCGAAACGATCTCGCCGGCCGCGATCGTATAATTCACGTCTTTCAGGACATGCAGGTCGCCGTAGTGCGTGTTCACCTGCTTGAACTGCAGCAGCGGCACGGCCGTGGCCGGTGCATCAACGGTCCTGCGCCAATCGGTTCCGTCCATGACTCCCCCCGTCATCGCAAGGCGCGCAGCGCCGCAATAGTCCAAAGGCAGCCCCAGACCCGTCGGGGCCCCCATCGCCGCGCCGCAAATCGCTCGCAATGACAAAGCGCAGGGAGCGGAACGTACGACGGATGGTCCAGGACGTCAGGCGACACGGTCCGCCTCCATCACCGCGGCCCGCGCGGCGCGGCCGAGATAGGCGGTCAGCACCTGCTCGTCTCGACGCACCTCCTCCGGACGGCCTTCGGCGATCCTCACTCCGTGGTCCAGCACGACCACCGTGTCAGCCAACGCCGTCACCACGTCCAGTTTATGCTCGATGATGAGGATCGTCAGGCCCATGCGGTGCAAGGAGCCGATCTGCTCGGCCAGCTCCAGGGTTTCCGCCGGGTTCATGCCGGCGGTCGGCTCATCCAGCAGCAGGATGTGCGGACGCGACGCCAAGGCCCGCGCGATCTCGACCCGGCGGCGGTTCGCATACGACAGACCCCCCACCGCCTGGGCGATCCGCGGCGTCAGCCGGTTGCCAAACATCGCGATCAGGTCCAGCGCCGAGGTGCGCGCCGCGTCCTCCTCCCGCCGGTTGCCAGGCGTATGCAGCACCGACATGACGGCGCCGCTGCGCAGCCGGGAGTGTCGCCCGATCAGCACGTTCTCCAGCACGGACAAGGTCGGGAACAGCCGGATGTTCTGGAACGTGCGGGCGACGCCCCGGCGCAGGATCTGGTGCGGCGCCAGGCCAGTCAGCTCCTCGCCGCGGAACCGGATGCTGCCCTCCGCCGCCGGAACCAGCCCGGTGATGGTGTTGAACAGGGTGCTCTTGCCCGACCCGTTCGGGCCGATCACCGCCACCACGCCGCCGGCCGGCACCGTCAGGTCAATCCCATCCAGCGCCACCAGCCCGCCGAAGCGCACCGTCAGCCCGCGCACCTCCAGTCCACCTTCCGGCGCCCCGGCCTCATCCCAGCGCGGGATGCGGTCGGTGTGCTGGAAGCCGCCGCGCACGACCTCGGCATGCTGGGCGGCGAAGGCCAGGGGTGCCACCTTGCGCGTCGCCGGTATCAGCCCCTGGCGGCGATACAGCATCATCGCGATCAGAATCAGGCCAAAGAACAGTTGCGTCCACTGCACCAGGTCCAGCGTCGCCAGGAAGTGGTTGCCGACTGCCTCCCCCAGCGCATTTGCCCACCCCGAAACCTGCGGCAGGAACACCGTCTGCATCAGTTGCAGCAGCACGGCGCCCAGCACCACGCCCCACACGCTGCCCATGCCGCCCAGCACCACCATCACCAGCAGCATGGACGACACGTTGAAGTTGAACATCTCCGGCGTCGCCGTCTGCAGCTTGGCGACGAAATAAACCCCCGTCATGCCGGCGAACGCCGCGCCGATGGCGAACGCCAGCAGCTTGAACCGCACGGGGTTCACGCCCATCGCGTTGGCCGCGGTTTCGTCCTCGCGTATTGCCATCCAGGCCCGGCCCACCCGGCTGTCCCGCAGCCTGGTGGACACGAAGATCAGCAGCGCCACCAGCCCCAGCCCCACGTAGTAGTACGGCACGGAGTCCACGCCGAAGTTGTAGTCGAACAGCCGCGGCGCCTGTATCCCGTTCAGCCCGGCGGCGCCGTTGGTCACGCTGTCCACGTTGCGCGCCACGATCGGCACGATCTCGCCGAAGCCCAGCGTCACGATGGCCAGGTAGTCCCCGCGCAGCCGCAGCGTCGGCGCCCCGAACAGCACGCCGAACAAAGCGCTGACCACCGCCTCCGTCGGCAGCGCCAGCCAGAACGACAGGGTGAAGTGGACCAAGTCCGGCCCGCCCTGGTTCATCTTCTCGACCAGGCCCAGAAATGCCAGCGGCGCCCAGGCCTCGCTCCAATGCGGCATCACCTGGAAGCTGGTGAAAATGCCGTAGTAATAGGCACCGATGGCGAAAAATGCCGCATACCCAAGGTCCAGCAGCCCGGCGAAGCCCACCACGATGTTCAGCCCCAGCGCCAGCGTCGCGTAGGACAGGGCGTTGGCCGCGCTGTCCACCATGGCGTCGTCGTCCATGACGATGGGGAACAGCAGCAGCAGGATCGCGAGCAGGAACAGCCCCACGGCGCGGCGCCGGGCCGGCGGCATGTCGCGGAGGACAGCGGGAAGTGCGACGGCCATGCCTGCCTCCTATGACTTGTTCGGCGCCAGGCGCCCCAGCAGCCCTGCAGGCCTTACGACCAGCACCACCACCAGCAACCCGAAAATGACCACGTCCGTCCAGGCCGCGCCCAAAACCTGGCCGCTCAATGCCTCGATCAAGC
>CAXTCI010000302.1:0-3959 GCA_964242325.1 uncultured Acetobacteraceae bacterium | reverse complement strand
ACTAGTGTCAGAACAAGCCGGGCTGTAGCGTCACGCCCAACTAATATTGCATTGAGGGAACGAATGTCCGACCAAACCTACCCCGTGCTCACCGCCATCGCCGCTCATGCCCATGTGACGGCCGAGCAGCACCGCGCCATGACCGAGCAGGCGCGTCGGGACCCCGAGGCGTTCTGGATGGAGCAGTCCCGCCGGGTCGCCTGGATCAAGCCGCCGACCAGGGCGAAGCACACGAGCTTCGAGGGCGACGTCAGCATTAAATGGTATGAGGACGGCGTCATCAACGCCTCGGCCACCTGCCTGGACCGGCATCTGGCCGAGCGCCCCGACCAGGTCGCCATCATCTGGGAAGGCGACAACCCCGGCATGCAGCGGCACGTCACCTACCGCGAGCTGCATGCAGAAGTCTGCCGCCTGGCCAACGCCCTCAAGGCCCTGGGCGTCAAGCGCGGCGACCGGGTGACGATCTACCTGCCGATGGTGGTGGAGGCCGCGGTCGCGATGCTGGCCTGCGCCCGCCTCGGCGCGATCCACGCCGTCGTGTTTGGCGGCTTTTCCCCGGACAGCCTGGCCAACCGCATCAGGGACTGCGGCAGCACCTTGCTGATCACCGCCGACGAGGGCCGCCGCGGCGGGCGCAAGGTGGCGCTGAAGACCAACGCCGACGAGGCGCTGAAAAGCTGCCCGACCATTCAGCATGTCGTCGTGGTGAAGGTCACTGGCGGTGCCGTCGCCATGCAGAACGGCCGCGACCTGCGCTATGAGGACCTGCTCGCTGGCGCCAGCCCGGAGTGCGTGCCCGAGCCGATGGGGGCGGAGGACCCGCTGTTCATCCTGTATACATCCGGCAGCACCGGCCAGCCCAAGGGCGTGCTGCATACCACCGGCGGTTACATGGTTTGGGCCAGCTACACGCACGAGATCGTGTTCGACTACCAGCCCGGCGAAGTCTATTGGTGCACCGCCGACGTCGGCTGGGTCACCGGGCACACCTATATTGTCTATGGGCCCCTCGCGAACGGCGCCACCACCCTGATGTTCGAGGGCATTCCCAACTACCCCGACCTCAGCCGGTTCTGGCAGGTGGTGGACAAGCACCAGGTCAATATCTTCTACACTGCGCCCACGGCCATACGCTCCCTGATGGGCGCCGGTGAAGACCCGGTGAAGGCGACCAGCCGCAAGTCGCTTCGTATCTTGGGCAGCGTCGGTGAACCGATCAATCCCGAGGCCTGGATGTGGTACTACCGGGTCGTCGGCGACGAGCGCTGCCCCATCGTGGACACCTGGTGGCAGACGGAAACCGGCGGCATCCTGATCTCCCCGTTGCCCGGCGCCGTGCCGGTCAAGCCGGGATCGGCCACCAAGCCGCTGCCGGGCGTGTTCCCGGTGCTGGTGGACGGCGACGGCAATGTGTTGGACGGCGCCGTCGAGGGCAATTTGTGCATCGCCGATAGCTGGCCCGGCCAGATGCGGACACTGTATGGCGATCACGACCGTTTCGTGCAGACCTACTTCGCGACCTTCAAAGGCATGTACTTCACCGGCGATGGCGCACGGCGCGACGCGGACGGCTACTATTGGATCACCGGCCGGGTGGACGACGTGATCAACGTCAGCGGTCACCGCATGGGTACCGCCGAGGTCGAGAGCGCGCTGGTCGCCCACCCCAAGGTCGCCGAGGCCGCCGTTGTCGGTTTCCCGCACGACATCAAGGGCCAGGGCATCTACGCCTATGTCACCCTGAACACGGGCGAGGAGCCGTCGGATGCGCTGCGCAAGGAGTTGGTGGCCTGGGTGCGGCGCGAGATCGGCCCCATCGCCTCGCCGGACGTGATCCAGTGGGCGCCGGGGCTGCCGAAGACCCGGTCGGGCAAGATCATGCGCCGCATCTTGCGCAAGATCGCCGCCAACGAGACGGATGGGCTGGGCGATACCAGCACGCTTGCCGACCCGGGCGTGGTGACGGATCTGGTGGCGACGCGCGCCGGGTAACCGAACGGTGTGCCCGTGCGTTGAGTCCGTTCTCAACGCATGGAGCACCACCATGGACCGACCGCTGGAAATCGCGTTTCACGGCCTGCAAGGCTCGCCCGCCCTGGAAGACGACATACGCGCCCACGTTGCCAAGCTGGAAGGGCACTGCAAGGGCCTAGTGTCCTGCCGGGTCACGGTGGAGGCCGGCCCGGGCCGTGGCCAGCCGCACGGCCACGTGGCTGTCCGCATCATGCTGGGCCTGCCTGGCCGCGAACTGGTGGTGACGCACGAGCCGCACCACGAAAAAGAAAACCGCCAACATCCTGACGCCTACTCCGCCGTACGCGACGCCTTCCGTGTGGCGGAACGCCAGGTGCAAGCCGCAAAAGCCTAAACCCTCGCCGTCGCTTTCTTCCTTCGGACTTGGGTCGCGAAGCGGGCCAAGTCCGGGGTGCGGAGGAAGCGCCCTCGCTAATTGCGCACCATCCGTCCTAAGTTTCGCGCTACCGCAATCTTGGGGACTTCAATGGATTTCCTCTGCTACCTGCACGCTGGCTGGGACCCGCTGGTGCGCCCGGCGGAGTCCACCCGCCCCTGGATGGACGCGACGCCAGAGGCTTTCGCCTATCGGTGCCTGCCGTTGAACATCGCCAACGCGCATGGTTGGGAAATCCTGAGTCCCTGCGACGCCGAGGCAATCTGGACCGGGCAGACCGGTGCCAACGGTGTGATCGTGCGCAACGCGCCGGGCACGGCGAAGCACAACCAGGCAGTGTCCCTATTCGGGCAGGGGACGGTGACGTTCCATATCCAGGCGCTGTTCCGCACGCCGCCAGGCTGGGATCTGTTCATCACCGGGTCGCCCAACCGTCCAAAGGACGGGATCATGCCGCTGTCTGGCGTCGTGGAAACTGACTGGTCCCCGTACTCCTTTACTATGAACTGGAAGTTCACCCGCCGGAACCATCGCGTGCGGTTCCAACGTGGGGAGCCTATTTGCTTCGTCTTTCCAGTTCAGCGCGGCGCCCTGGAACGCATGGACCCCAAGGTCGTGGACTTGGAGGACAATCCGGCGCTGCACGAGGATTTCAAAGCGTGGAGCCGGTCGCGTGACGAGTTCCAGGCCAACGTCGGCCAGGCACGCAGCCCGACGGAGCGGTGGCAGAAGCGGTATTACCGCGGCATCGGCATGGCGGACGAGAGGCCGGTGGCGGACCACCGCAGGCGGCTGCGCTTGAAGCCCTTTGCTGCCGGGGAGCCGTCGCCGCCGGCGCCCACGATGACGTTCGACGAGGCCGGGCTGGAGCGGATCATCGGTGCAGCGGTGGCGGCGGCGCGGGAGGGTGCCACGGCGGCGGAGCTTTCGGTGGCGCTGGCCGGGGCCGGGGTGCCCGGCGGAATGGCGGCGCGGCTGGCGGCGCTGGCCTGCGGGGCAGAGGGGGTTAGTGAGGGGAAAGCGGGATAGGAGGGGTAGGGCTGCCCACTGCTCCACGCTACGGGGCGGCAACGGGCGGTTGCGGCGGGTGGGCAGGACGGTTATACCCGGCGGCGCAGACGCCATGGTGGTTTTGGTGCCCATGCCGGCTTAGCTCAGTGGTAGAGCAACTGATTCGTAATCAGTAGGTCCGCGGTTCAATCCCGCGAGCCGGCACCAGGCGTTTTAATAGTTTAGACAGCAGTGCGGACCGGAAATGTGTCGGTCAAAAAACGGCAGCGGCCCCCGTGGGATGACGCTCCCTGGCGGAATACGGTTTTGCAGAACCTGGCCAGAATGGCCTCGCATGACAATCTGACCCTGCTTAAGCGTGCGATCCCCACCCTCCAAACCCAGATGACACGCCGGCCGCAAGGCGCGGGAGGCGGACTGGGCGCGGCGGCGGGGATCGGATCAAGAGCGGCTCGGCGAGTGTCAGGGACCGAGGGTGAGCTAGCATTACAGTTGCATAGTTCATTTTAGATGCGAGCGTTGGGCGGCGGCTTGG
>CAXTCI010000301.1:0-3983 GCA_964242325.1 uncultured Acetobacteraceae bacterium | reverse complement strand
TAGTACTGATAAAATCAACGTGTTGCAGCCGTTCTCGGGAGAGGTCCAGGTTCGGCGCTCGTTCACACCAGACCTGGAGGAAGCGGTCGGGCTCGCCAAGGCGTTCACGTCCCTTGTACGCGATCGTGCCCTTGACCGCCTCGACCCTTTGACTGAAACGCGCAGCCGACGGCGGCGCCCAGCAGCCGCAGCGCTTCACTAAGCGCTTGTCGGCCGACTATGACGCCTTGCGCGCCGCCCTGCTGCTGGACTGGAGCAACGGACCCGTCGAGGGCCAGATGTATGGCCGGGCCGGACTTGACCTGCTCGAATGCAGATTCCTGCTTGCAGCATGATCATCGAGAGTGACCAAGAACCGCTCAATGAGCTTGCAAGTCGCCGTCCTCGACAGATGCGGCGGCCCCCGCCGAGCGTGCGCTGGCGAACGCTTCCGGCGGGACTGCACCGGCCCTGTTGCCCCAAGCGGAGCGCACATAGGACGCAATTGCCGCAAGCTGCCCGTCGTCCATCTGCCCGCGGAAGCTCGGCATCCCGCCACGCCCATTCAGCAGCACTCGGACGATTTCCTCCGGTGCTCCCAGCACCAACGCGTCGCCGGCCAGGGCAGGGAACGCTTTGGGGATACCGCGGCCGTGCTTCTGATGGCAGGCGGAGCAGTTGGCCACAAACAACTCTTCTCCCGCCGGGTCGGCCGCTGCCCGGCCTGGCGCCGCGGCCAGCAGCGGCGCCGCGAGCAGCCCCAAGGCTAGGATGCGCCTCACGCGCTGGCCCGGCGGTGCAGCTTCTCCACCTGCTGCCAGGCGGACTCGATGGCGCCGGCCTGCCAACCCGTCAGGTAGCTCAGGTGCTCCCCGGCCAGGTAAAGCCGCCCGGCAGGCTCGCACAGCACGGGATAGGCGGTCTTGCGCCCCTCGTCGGTCCACTCCGCCCAGCCGCCCATGCTGTGCTCCACCCGATGCCAGGCGACCGAGAACGCCTTTTCGTAGGACGCCCGGTATTGTGGGAACACCTTCTGGCCGAAGGCGAGGGCGAACTCCGCCCGCTCCTCCGGCGTCATGGCGCTGACCTTCACCGCCGCGGCGTCAAACTGGTAGTAGCCGAGCACCGTCCCCTTCTGCCCCTGCCAGCCCCAGGACGGCAGCGACAGGCTGCCGATCTCCTCGTTGTCGGTGTAAACGTGGCCGCCGTAGATGAAGTGGTCCTCCTCCCAGAACCGGCGCCGCATCTGCAGCCCGATCTTGCCGACCGGCATGTAGGCCACCCCGGCAAGCGCCTGCTGGAAGACGTCCGGCACTGCCATCTCGATGCCGCGCAGCACCGAGAGCGGGATCGTGCAGATGCAGTAGTCCGCCTTCGTCGTGCCGCGCTGCCCCTGAGCATCGGTCCAGGCGACCTCCACCCCGTCGGCGTCCTGGCCGATGCGCTCCACCTCCACACCGTAGCGAATCATCCGGCCGATTTTGGCCTCGAACCCCCGCGCGATCCGGTCCATGCCGCCGACCGGCTGGAACATCGTGCGCTGCTGGCTGAATGCCGTGACGGAGCGCAGCGTGCGCCACGCCTTGGAGTGCAGCAGATCCAGCATTCCATGTGGCGTACCCCGTTTTCCCGGCCCCGGCACGGTCATGGCGCCGGGCCACACGTCGTAGCCCCGGCCCTCGGCGCCGGAGTAGGACAGGTCCTTGGCGGACAGGTAACCGTCGCGCACCAGGTAGGCAGTGAACGCCTCCCGATCCTCCGCCGTCATCGCGTCATCCAGCGCGCCCTTGCGGACCAGCTTGGCCAGCAGCTCTGCCGTGTGGCCGCGCATGTCGGCGGCGACCTCCGCCCGGCGGACCGGCTTGCCCTGCAACGGGCCGGTTCCGCCTTCAAAAAGGGCGTAGGAGGCATCGTTGTCGTTGACCATCACTTCCAGCGGAATGCCGAACTCACGGGTATAGTGCAGCGTGGACTGGTGATTGAACGGGATACGCCAGGGGCCGTGGTTGATATACTGCCCCTCGTCGAAGGTGCAGCGCTGCTCCTCCCCGCCCAGCTCCGTCAACGCGAAGCCGGCCCGTGCCGTTTGGCAGCGCCCGCCGGCGAAGCTGCGCGCTTCCAGGACCTGGCACCCGTAGCCCAGCTTGGACAGCTCGTAGGCCGCGGTCATGCCGGCAATGCCTGCGCCCAGGATCACCACGCGGAGGCCCGCGCCCGCGCCGCTCAGCGCGGGCGGAGCCGTTTGCGCCGAGGCCATGGACATGCCGAGCGCGTCCAGCCCCGCCATCACCAGCCCGGTGCCGCCAACCGCGGCAAGCTGGTGCAGGAACATGCGCCGGGAAGGTGAGGGACCCTGCTGATCCGGCTGATCCGTCATGTTCTCGGCCTCCCGTCCAAGCCGCTACAATGGCATAAGAACCGACGCACTCCTTGTCATATGGTGGGGCGTTGTTGCAAGGATCGGTGCGGGGTTGAACTGGGCCTTCCCGGACGCCGTCTAGGCGACCCGGACGGAGACGGGCTTTGCCGTAGGGATCATCGTATTCAGCACCGCGACGGCGATGGCGACCTCGCCCTGCTGTGCAGGCAGGCTCCGGCTTCGCAGCTTCGGGCCGATCAGGTGTTTGTAGTGCGCCATTGCCGTTTCGATGGCCAGTTCGGAGTAAAGCGGCTGTCCGCCGGGACTGCTCCGCTTTGGTGCCGCCCAGCCCGCCAGCGCTGCCTTGTCCAGCTAAAGCGTCAGGTCGCCGCGACGGCGTAGCCCGGCTTCATAGGCAGGCCAGTTCGTGACCCGGCAGCGGGCGCCCAGAATGCGATTGCGGCGGGCGGCATTGTGCTTGAACGGCATGGAAGGAAAGTAGCCGCACAGCCGACCTCAGGCCAACCGGGGCGTCCATGCACCAACACCCATCGGCGCTCTTGTAGGAAACCAAAGCGGTTAGATCGGCAACGGGCTGCGCTCGCACACGGACCAGCGCTGGGCGACCGAGGTGGACCTTGCAGTTCATGCACTCAACCGCATGCTGGAGTTGGTATGCCCGATCTCCGTCCGCATCGCCTGAACCACAGCAGAGACTGGAGCAACTGCGCCCACATTCCAGATATATGCAACGCGGCTTCGTCCGTGCCACCGTGTTGGACGGCCGCGCGGCGATACTTATTTCCAGCCCATGCTGAACAGCGACAAGCTTTCGCTCGCCGTCGGCTGGAATTGCACCGGTTTGCGGGCCGCATACATCGCGACGTCCTGGAACAAGGGCACGACGGCTATGTCGGCGTGAATGGCGGTCAGTGCATCATGATAGGCCACACGCCGCTTGGCCTCGTCCAGCGTATTGCGGCCGGCTTCCAGCGCCTTATCCATCGCCCCATCATGGTATTTGGCCCATTGGCTGGAAGAGTGGAACAGCGGGAATAGCGTGCCGTCGGCATCCTGACAACCGCACGACCAGCGGAAATACGACACATCGCCCGCCTCGTCCGGCCGCCCCTGGCGCAGCTTCAGGTAGGTGGCGAGGTCCACCGTCGTCAACTCGGCGTTTAACCCGATGTCGGTGACCATCTGTTGCAGCGCCTGCACCACGCGCTGGTCGAACACTGGCGAGGTCAGCAGGCTGACCTTCGTTCCGGGTGCGACACCGGCGGCCCGCAATAGCTCACGGGCATGGTCCGGGTCGTAGCCATAGGCGGGGATGGTGGGATCGTAGCCGAAACTGGCGGGGGTCAACGGTTCGTTCACCGGCTTGGCGTAGCCCTTGAGCAGCGCCTCGATAATCGTGTCGCGATCGATGGCATGGGCGATCGCCTCGCGCACACGGGCATCCCTCGTCGGGCCGTCCAGCGTGTTGAGCATGAACAGGGTCACCCGTTCGGTCGGCGTCCACAGCACGTTCACCGCGCTGTCGCTGCGCAACTGGTCGGCATTGTCGGTGGATAGAATGCGCGCGAGGTCGGCCCGCCCGGTGCGCACGTCGGCGATGCGGGTGCTCTCGTCGCCGACGGGG
>CAXTCI010000300.1:0-3997 GCA_964242325.1 uncultured Acetobacteraceae bacterium | reverse complement strand
GGCGGCATCAAGACCGGGCGCGACGTGGTGATCGCCGCCATGCTGGGCGCCGAGGAGTTCGGCATCGGCACCGCGAGCCTGGTGGCGATGGGCTGCATCATGGTTCGGCAGTGCCACAGCAACACTTGCCCGGTCGGTGTGTGCAGCCAGGACGACGCGCTGCGCGCCAAGTTCGAGGGCACGCCGGAGAAGGTCATCAACCTGTTCTCCTTCATTGCGGAGGACGTGCGCGGCATCCTGGCCTCGCTCGGCGTGCGCAAGCTGGAGGATGTCATCGGCCGGACCGACCTGCTGCGCCAGGTCAGCCGCGGCTCGGACTTCCTGGATGATCTGGACCTGAACCCACTGCTGGCTCAGGCCGACCCCGGCGGACACGCCCGGTTCTGCACCCGGGAAGGGCGGAACGAGGTGCCGGAGACCTTGGATGCCCAGATGATCGGCGACGCCGCGGCGCTATTCAGCCGGGGCGAGAAGATGCAGTTGCAATATAACGTCCGCAACACGCACCGCGCCATCGGCACCAAGCTGTCGTCCCGGATCACCCGGCAATACGGTATGCGTGGCTTGGCGCCGGGCCATATCACCGTGCGGCTGCGCGGGTCGGCCGGGCAGTCGCTTGGGGCGTTCGCGGTGCAGGGCCTCAAGCTGGAAGTGTTGGGGGACGCCAACGACTACGTTGGCAAGGGCCTGTCCGGCGCCAGCATCGTCGTGCGCCCGGCGCCCAGCAGCGCGCTGCGGAGTCAGGACAACACCATCGTCGGCAACACCGTGCTGTATGGCGCGACGGCCGGGGAACTGTTCGCGGCGGGGCAGGCGGGGGAGCGGTTCGCGGTCCGCAACAGCGGTGCCGTGACGGTCATCGAGGGCTGCGGCAGCAACGCCTGCGAGTACATGACCGGTGGAACCGTCGTGATCCTGGGTGCGGTGGGCGACAACTTCGGCGCCGGGTTCACCGGCGGGATGGCGTTCGTCTATGACGCGGATGGCCAGTTCGAGCAGCGGATCAACCCGGACAGCCTGACGTGGCAGCGGGTGGCTTCGGCGCACTGGGAGGGCGTGCTGCGGGGGCTGGTGGAGCGGCACGTGGCGGAAACGGGCAGCGCCTATGCCGCGCGGATGCTGCACGATTGGGGACGGGTCGCCGGGCAGTTCTGGCAGGTGGTGCCGAAGGAGTATGTGAAGTACTTGCCGGCGCCGCTGAGCGACGTGACAGAAGCGTTGCGGGCTTAACTTCTCTGGTTGGCGGGTTGTGGCCTGAGTGCCATAACCCGCCGCCATGCGCGTCCTGTATCACCTGCCTTTGTCCCCCTACTCCCGCAAGGTCCGCCTGGTGCTGGCGGAAAAGCGGCTGCCGTTCGAGATGAAGATCGAGAAGGTCTGGGAGCGGCGCCCCGAGTATCTCGCCCTGAACCCGGCCAGCACGGTGCCGACGCTCATCGAGGAAAACGGCCTCGTCATCGCCGACAGCGGCGTGATCTGCGAATACCTGGACGAGGCCTACCCCGAGGAGCCGTTGATGGGCCGCACCCTCGCCGAACGGGTCGAGGTGCGCCGCCTGGTCGCCTGGTTCGACGGCAAGTTCGCCCGCGAAGTCACGGCCAACCTGGTCGGCGAGAAGTTCATGAAGCGCCTGCTGGGCCGCGGCAACCCGGAAGCTGGCGTCCTGCGCATCGGCTATGCCAACCTGCGGCATCACTTGGATTACATCGGCTGGCTGGCCGAAACGCGGAAGTGGCTGGCGGGGAGCAGCCTGTCGCTCGCCGACTTCGCGGCGGCGGCGCACCTGTCGGCGCTGGACTACGCAGGCGACGTGGAGTGGTCCATCTCACCCGCGGCGAAGGACTGGTATGCCCGCATGAAGTCGCGCCCAGGGTTCCGGCCGCTGCTTGCCGACCGGGTGGCAGGCGCCAGCGCGCCGGCGCACTACGCGGACCTGGATTTCTGAGCAGGCGCGCTTGGCCCGCCACATCGGTAGCCCTTAGCCATGGGCGGCCTGTTTAGCATTCTGTGCGAGTGCGGACCTGCAAAGGCCTGCCGGGCGGCCGTCCTCTTGCCGCGGTTCAATCCATTGTAACCGAACTTCTCAATGGCGCCGCTGTTCACTAGGCGGCTCGAAGGAGAAGCACCATGAAGACGCGCAAGCTTGGCACCCAGGGCCTGGAGGTGTCCGCCATCGGCCTGGGCTGCATGGGCATGTCGGAATTCTATGCCGGGCGGGACGACGCGGAGTCCATTGCCACGATCCACCGCGCCCTGGATCTTGGCGTCAACTTCCTCGACACCGCCGACATGTATGGAGTCGGCCGCAACGAGGAGCTGGTGGGCCGCGCCGCGCGGGACCGGCCGGAATGGGTGATCGTTGCCACCAAGTTCGGCAACGTCCGCGGTGAAGACGGCAGCTTCAAGGGCATCAATGGCCATCCGGACTACGTGCGCCAGGCCTGCGACGCCAGCCTGCGGCGGACCGGGCTGAAGTTCATAGACTTGTATTACCAGCACCGCGTGGACCCGAACGTGCCCATCGAGGATACGGTGGGCGCGATGGCCGAACTCGTGCGACAGGGCAAGGTCAAATACCTCGGCCTGTCGGAGGCTGCCCCGGCCACCATCCGCCGTGCCCACGCCGTCCACCCCATCACGGCGGTGCAAACGGAGTACTCGCTGTGGAGCCGTGACCCTGAGGATGAGCTCCTGCCGACCCTGCGCGAGCTGGGGATTGGCTTCGTGCCCTATAGCCCGTTGGGACGCGGTTTCCTCGCCGGGCAGATCAGGCGGCCGGAGGACCTGGGCGAAGGCGACTTCCGCCTGACCGCGCCCCGGTTCCAAGGTGAGAACCTGCAGCGCAACCTGGCGCTGGTGGACGAGATCGCCGCTCTTGCCGCAGCCAAGGGCTGCACGGCCGCGCAACTGTCACTGGCTTGGGTGCTGGCGCAGGGCGACGACATCGTGCCGATTCCCGGCACCAAGCGCCGCACCTACCTGGAGCAGAACGTGGCGGCGCTGGACGTCGTGCTGACGCCGGACGATCTCCGGCGCCTGGATCAGGCGATGCCGCCGGGTGCAGCGGCCGGCACGCGGTATGCCGCGGCGCAGATGGGCACGCTGAACCGCTGACGTCCAAGAAGGATTTTACACATGGCAACTGATGAAACTCCCGTTTGGTTCATAACGGGCTGCTCTACTGGCTTCGGGCGCGAGTTGGCGCAGCAGGTGGTCGCCCGTGGCTGGCGTGCAGTGGTCACGGCCCGCGACAAGGCGCGGGTGGCCGACTTGGTGGACGGCGCCGGGGACCGCGGCTTGGCGCTCGATCTGGATGTGACGGATGCCGGGCAGATCACGGCGGCGGCGCAGGCGGCGGAAGCCCGATTCGGTCGAGTGGATGTGTTGGTGAACAACGCCGGCTACGGCTACCAGGCATCGGTCGAGGAGGGTGTCGAGGCGGAGGTGCGCGCCCAATTCGACGCCAACGTGTTTGGACTGTTCGCGATGACGCGGGCGCTTCTGCCGGGAATGCGGGCGCGGCGGAAGGGCCACGTGATCAACATCTCCTCCGTCGCGGGTTTCGTCGGTTTCCCTGGCTCCGGCTACTATGCAGCCAGCAAGCATGCGGTGGAGGGTTGGTCGGACGCGCTGGCTGTCGAGGGCAAGCCGCTCGGCATCCAAGTCACCTGCATCGAGCCGGGGCCGTTCCGCACCGATTGGGCCGGGCGTTCGCTGCGGCAAACGCCGACCGAGATCGCGGAGTATGCGGATACGGTTGGTAGCCGGATGCAGACCACTTCAGGCTACAGCGGTCAGCAGCCCGGTGACCCAGCGAGGGCTGCATCGGCTATGATTGCGATTACGGAGCAGGCCGACCCGCCGCGCCACTTGGTGCTGGGCGCTTTTGGCATCGACGCTGTCACGGGTAAGCTGCGGACGACGTTGGCAGAAATCGAGGCCTGGCGCGACGTCGGGATTGCGACGGACTTTCCAAAAGACTGATGGGCTAAGATGG
>CAXTCI010000299.1:0-4012 GCA_964242325.1 uncultured Acetobacteraceae bacterium | reverse complement strand
CGTATTCCATGAACGACAGGATGGTGAACAGGCTGGGGCAGCGGAACGGCGACATACCGAGATACTTGGACTGGAACGAGAAGGCGAGCCGCACCCGCTCGTCCCGGAAATAGGTGCCGAGGTCGCTATCCACGCTGCGATGCGGGCGCAAGCGCGACAGCCCGCGCATCACCTGCGGGCGCATCAGGTCGCGCATGGAGTTGAAGGCATTCTCCAGCACCGGGCGGAACACCTGCAGCTTCTTGCGGTTGTCAGCCATGAAACGCGGCAGCGCCAGGGCGTCCGCAGGCGAGAACCGCGCCACCTCGGCCGCCATCCGCTCCATGTCGCCGGTGGCCTGGATGTGGCCTCCGCCCTCGAATACCAGGTGATACTGCGGGTCCAAGCGGATCAGCTCGACTTCATCCTCCAACCGCCGCCCGCAAGCGGCGAAGATGTCGGCCAGCACCCGGGGATACAGGAAGAAGGTCGGCCCCATGTCGAAGCGGAAGGTGCCGACGTCCGTGGAGCCTTGGATCGTGGAAGACCGGCCACCGACGCAATCACGCGCCTCGTATACCGTCACGTCCACGCCCGCCTTGGCCATCAGCATCGCCGACGCCAGGCCGCCTGGGCCTGCGCCGATGATGGCAACGCGGCGGGTCATCGGGACACCAACTCAAACACTGGAAAGAGAGACGCGGATGGAAAGGTGTTGGGGAGCAACATGCTGCGGAACGTAGCCTCTCTCTCGGTGGGCGGATAGGTACGGGGTATAAGGTGGGGCCATGCACCAATCTGTCATCCCACACGCCCCGACGCATGACGCCGATGTGGCCGCCGCACTAGCCCGGGCGAGGTCAGCAGGCCGTGCCTGGGCCGCCTGGCCGGTGCGGGACCGGCTGGCGGTGATGGCCCGGGTCCGCCGCCTGATCGCCCGCAACGCCGCCGCCCTGGCCGCCACCGTCCCACGCAGCCCGGCCGATACCCTGGTCGCGGAGGTGCTGCCCCTGGCGGAGGCGGCGCGATATCTGCAGCGCCACGGCCGCGCGATCCTGGCCCCGGCCCGGCTGCGCGGAGGCGCTCCCTTGTGGCTGCTGGGCGTCCGTGCCGAATTGCGGCGGGAACCCTGCGGTACCGTGCTGGTGCTGGCGCCCTCGAACTACCCGTTGTTCCTGCCGGGCGCACAAGCACTACAGGCCCTGGCCGCCGGCAACGCGGTGTGCGTCAAGCCGGCGCCGGGCTGCATCGCGCCGATGCAGGCGCTGGCGGCGCTGCTGGCCGAGGCCGGGCTGCCCGGCGGCGTCCTATACCTGCTGGACCCTGCCGCCGGGGACGCGGCCAGCCGCGCCGGCTTCGACCGCATCGTGCTGACGGGATCGGCGGAAACCGGGGCACGGGTGCTGGCGGCGTCGGCCGAGCGGCTGACGCCCACAACGATGGAGCTCTCCGGCTCGGATGCCGTGTTCGTGCTGCCCGGCGCCAAGCTGGACCTGGTGGCGCGCTGCCTCGCCTATGGGTTGCGGCTGAACGGCGGCGCCACCTGCATCGCGCCACGCCGGGTGTTCGTGCCGGGGGCGCAGGCGGCGGCGTTGGAGGCGCATCTGCTGGCGCTGCTGCCCGCAGTGCCCGACGCCGCGATACCAGAGTGGATTGCATCGCGCCTGGCCGGGCTGGTGCAGCGCGCGGTGGGGGACGGCGCCCGGCTTGCCTCGGGGGGCGCCGGGCGCCCGGTCGTGGTCGCGGACGCCCGGCCCGGCATGGCCCTGCTGCAACGCGACGTGTTCGCGCCGTGGCTGGCGCTGGTGCCGGTTGCGGACGCCGCGGCGGCGCTGGCTGCGGCGGACGCCTGCCCCTTTGCGCTCGGTGCCAGCATCTTCGGTCCAGCCGGGGCGGCGCGGGCGTTCGCGGGACAGGTGCGTGCGGGGTCGGTGTGCATCAACGACCTGATCGTGCCGACCGCCGACCCTCGCCTGCCGTTCGGCGGGCGGGGGCGCAGCGGATTCGGCAGCACGCGCGGGGAAGTAGGACTGCTGGAGATGACGGTGCCAAAAACCGTCAGCATCCGGCGCGGCTGGTTCCGCCCGCACCTTGACCCGGCCAAGCCGGAGGATGCCGCCCTATTTGCCCAGATGACGCTGCTGCTGCATGGCGGCTGGCAGGACCGCCGCGCGGCGTTGCGTGAGCTTGCCGCCGCCCGGAAACGCTGAGCAAGCGCTTGTCCAACGGCTGCAACGTCGGGGCGTATCTCACCACGATTGCGGCGGGCAATGTCAGGCTGGGCCTGGATGGCGCTGGTGGAAAGCTGGATGGGCGTGAAGCTGCGGCCAGTGTTCGCACTGACAAGGGGTAAACGGGCCGATGTGTTAGGACGCCCGTCCTTCTCCCTCTCCCTTCGGGAGAGGGTCGGGGTGAGGGGGTCTTAAAGCGCGGACCTCGCCCATGAACGGCTGGATTCTAACTGCATCGGCGGTCCTCTGCCCCACAGCCAGGACCCACTCACCCCAACCCCCTCCTGGAGGGAGAGGAAGAAGTCTCGTCCACGGCGGCCCAGCCAAAGGTGAGCAAGGGCAACGCCGCGGCGCCAAGGTCCACAATGGCGCCCACCAGCCCCGGCCCCGTCGTCGCCTCCAACGGCAGGTCACGCCGTACAATAAAGGAACGCAGGCGGATCGCATCCGCCACCGGGCTGCCCTTCAGGTCCTCGAACCCCTTCGGCATCCGCGTCAGTGCGTCCGACCCGTCCAGCATCAACTCAGCGCCCTTCAACTCCGCCTGCATCGCCAAGAACCCGTCCGGGTGCACCCGGATGCGCTCACGGATCGAGTCCAGCACCTCCGGCTCGGGATGATAGAACGCCGCCGCGGCAAAACACCCTTCCGGCGCAAGGTGGAAGTAAAGGATGCCAGCCCCACCCTTGCTGCTGCCCTGACGATACCAGACAGTGCCAACCTTGGTCTTATAAGGCGACTTGTCCCCGCTGAACCGGGTATCCCGATGAATACGGAAGCTGGACCGCTTGGGATTGCCTTCCAGTGGCAGGCCACGCCGAGCCAACTCGGCAGCCACATCAGCGATCAGCCCGGCAATGGGCAACTTAACCGCGGTTTCATAAACCGTCCGGTTGGCCTCGAACCAAGACTTGTTATTGTTCAGCCCCAGCTCGATCAGGAAACGGTAGGCCGCCGGGGTGAACCCCGTAGAGGCGCGGGGCGCCCCGGCAGCCACTGCGGCTAGGCGTCAGCCTGATGAGGAACACCCTTTTCGGTGAACATCGTCTCAAGCTCGCCCGACTGATACATCTCGGTCACGATGTCACAGCCGCCGACGAACTCGCCGCCGACATAAAGCTGCGGAACCGTCGGCCAGTTGCTAAACGCCTTGATGCCATCGCGCAGCTCCGAATCTTCCAGCACGTTCGCGGTCTGGAACGGCACGCCCATATGGGTCAGGATCTGCACGACCCGCGCGGAGAAGCCGCACTGCGGGAACATGGCGTTGCCCTTCATATACAGCATGACGGGGTTGGCGGTGATCTCGCCCTGGATACGCTCGGTGACGGGGGTGCTCATGGTGTCGGCTCCTATTGCGGGTGGGAAGTCTGCAGGGCCAGGGCGTGCAACTCACCGCCCATGCGGCCGCGCAGGGCGGCATAGACCATCTGATGCTGCTGGACGCGGGAGCGTCCGCGGAAGGCTTCGCTGACGACGGTGGCGGCATAGTGATCGCCGTCCCCGGCCAGGTCATCAATCCTGACCTGGGCGTCGGGCAGGGCGGCCCGGATCAGGGCCTCAATCTCGCTTGCGACCATCGCCATCGGTCAGGACTCCATCCAGGCCGGGAAGAAACGCTCATGCGCCGTCCGCAACCTTTCCAGCGATATGGACACGCCGCCGGGCAGTGTCAAACCGTCGCCGCCAGACATGCCGAGACGCATGGCAGGGACGCCCGCGGCGACCGCGGCGGCCAGGATCGACGCAGGGTCGGCAACAGCCAGGACATAGCGGGATTGGTCCTCGCCGAACCAGAAGGC
>CAXTCI010000298.1:0-4052 GCA_964242325.1 uncultured Acetobacteraceae bacterium | reverse complement strand
CGCACGCCTACCTGGCCGATGTCCTGGGACGCATCGCAGAGCACCCCAGGCGCCAACTCAGCGCCCTGCTCCCCTGGAACTGGACACCATAGCCCAGCATACCCCAGCGCCGGACAACCAAAACCGCGGCCTACAGCCGACGCTTACGGCCCATGCGCCGGATGCGCTGCACGAGGAGGTCACGGCCGACTACACCGACATGATCTACGCCGACACGCCCAAGGCCGTGCAAGAGCGCCGGCGTGCGTTTCTGCGCAAGTGGCGCCTGCGCTGCCCGGCGGTGGCCACAAGCCTGGAGGAGGCCGGCGACCGCCTGTTCGCCTTCCTCCGTCTGCCCCCCAGCCAGTGGAAGTCGGCTCGGACCACCAACGCCATCGAGCGGCTGCACGAGGAGTTCAAGCGCCGCATCAAGACGCAGACCGTGCTGCCGTCCGCCGAGACCGCGGCCATGCTGTTCTGGGCGCTGATGGCGTCGGGCCAGATCACCATGCGAAAGGTGAACGGGTGGCAGACGCTTGGCGAGAAGCTGGCCGATCCCATGCCCGTTGACCTCGCGGCCTGAGCCGGGCAACCATCACCACGCCGGAGACGAGCCGATCAGGTCATTTCCACCACATTCACGACGCCACCATCACGAGGCTCCACTCGCCACGGACGTTGTCTAAGGCTGCGCAACAGGAACTGACGGAAGCCAAGCACGGATTTGATGATGCCAAACACCGGCTCGGGCGTCTGCCGACCCTAGCGAGCGCCATGCCCGATGCTGGCGTCGTCCAATTCTCTCGCCTGCCGTCCAGCTGGGGCAGCCCGAGCCACCTGCGCCCGGTTAGCGCATGGACGTCCAGACCTCAATGGTGCCCGGCGATGGCCGTGGGCGGAAGTCGCCAAAATCCCTGACCTCCCACCGCTGTCCGCCCGTGCTCAGCACCCCGGCCAGTTGCAGCGCCCGCGCCTCGTCCTCCGAATGGAAAAAGCGGACTACCGGAGTGGACGGCGTGTCCGCCACCACACGGGTCTGCACCCTGGCGGCGAGGGGGGCGACCACGCCCGCTAGGCGGTTCGCCTCGGCTTCCCCGGCTCCTGACCCGCTCCGGTAGTGGATCACGACGCGGCCCTCTGAAGGCGGCGGTGCGGCCGAGGATGCGGCATCGCTGGGCTGCCAAGGTTGGGACTGCTCGGATTGTCCGGACTGTGTGCCCCGTTGCGCCTCGGTCAGGGTGTCGGTCCCGCGGCCTGGGGCGTCTGGGGGTTGAGCGGGATCAAAGCGTGGATAGGTCTGCTGTGTTCCGGCACGAGCTGCTGGTGACGCCGTAGGCGGGGCCTGCAGCGCCGAAGGCCGCGCAGGTGCCGCTATCTGGGGCAGGGATGACGCTGCCGGGGCTGACAGCGCGGGCGATGTCGGGAAGTTCAGCCTTAAACCAGCGGGCGGCTGCCTGGGGCCGGCATCAACGTCCAAATGCGCCGGCGCATCCCGTTGCGAGGTCGCGTAGTAAAACAGGCCCCCCGGGGCCAGCACGGCCGCAGTGCCAAGGGCGGAAAACGCGGCCAAGCCGACGGCCCCTGCTACCCACCATCTCCGGCCGGACCGTGCCGCCGCCATGGGCTGCGACCCGACCGTAATGCCGGCCTGGTGCTCCAGGGGGGCGCCGTACGCAGGCTGGACCGGTGCTGCCAGCGCAGAGACGAAGGGGGCACTTGGCGCGACTACCGCCGGCTCCGCCTTTCGGCCGGTCATCAGCGCCCGGCGGAGCGGGGAGAGTCGCGTGTCGTCCAGCAGCGCCCAGAACGCGGGGGCGCCGACGAACAGGACCTGCAGGGCCCCGGGCGTGCTTGCGAGCCGTTGCAGCGAGAGCAGCGCCGCCGTGTCGAGCGTCTCGGCCTGCTCCGCCACCAGGACGATGCGGCTATGCGCGCCCTGACGCTCTTCCAGAAATCGGGCAAGGTGCGCCTCAATGTCCATGTCGGCACCGTCCACGCCGGCGCCCTGGTCGATCTGGAACAGGATGCGCCGCAGGGTCAGGGGCGAACTGAGCGGGTTGCCAACCCGCACGGACATCGCACCCGCCTCCGCAAACGATGTGGTCGCAGCCTGAAGGCCGGCGACCCTTACTGCAGGGTCCGCCGTGATGATGGCAGCGCATCGCGGCCTGTCCGGCAGGTCCGTTGCCCCAGGTATCCCGGCGTCCTCCTGCCCCGGTCGGACCGTTTCGATATGAGAGCCTGCCATGGTCATCCTGCTTTCTCACGCCCCTTGGAGCTCCAACCTCCCGGAGCCGTCATGCCAGCCTCCACCCTCATGGAGGCAAGCCGAGTCACCGCCTACCGAGGCTTACCTACTCACGTCTGAGTCAGGGCAGAGGGCCGTTGGCGTAACTCCGAGTTCGCCAACGTTACCCAGACAGTCAAGGCAAGTCTTGCAACTGCATTGCTGGAATCACAGCCAATCAGGAGCTGGGGCATAACAGCCGAAGCGCGCCGGGCTGCAGAGGCCTGGACACCCGCTAGCTTCGGCGGCTATCCAAGCCTTGCAGTTGTCTTACGCCTTGCGACGACGCATCAGGCCAAGGCCGGTGAGGCCGGCGGCAAGTAGTGCCATGGACGCCGGCTCGGGCACAGCAGCCGGAGTGGCATTGTAGGTGTAAATCACATAGGCCGAACCGGACGCCTGAGTGGTGATCTGTGACACCACATTGCCGGCGCCCGAAACGCTGGACGCGCCAGCGCCGATCACGGGCAGGAGGATGTTGCCGGCGCCCGAAAACAGCGCCAAGTCGGACAGGCTGGTCAGCGTGACCGTCGGCGCGGTCAGGTTGCCAGAGATGTTGGAGAAGACGTCGCCGGACGTGCCGGCGAAATCAAGAACGCCGTCGTATGCGGTTTCCTGCGCGGAGCGGGTGTTACTCGGCAGCACCACCGCAAGCTGGCTGTTGTCGGGGCGTGTCAGCGTCACCGTTGCAGACGCCGTTCCGGTGATGGTCGAGGGCGCTGCGTCGAGGCTTTCGAACTTGATGGTGGAGGTCACGGCGCCGGCGAAATCAATGGCGACCGAGGTCAGGGTCCCCAGGCTGGTGTCGAACTTCGGCAGCGTAAGGCTGGTAGTGAAGTTGGTGGTCATCAGGCCAGTCGTCAGAGCGCTGGTGCTGGCGGGCGTGGTGCCATAGGCCACGGTGGCGGCCTGTGCCGCTGCACTGGCGACAAGCATAGTTACCGCGACAAGGGCGGTGCGGAAGAAGGACATAAAAAGCTCCTTAAGCGGAATGGGGTGATTTGGCCTTTTTGTAAACGGCCAAGGTAAGGCCGCGCCCAAACTACAACTCAAGAATCGTGCCAGCACCATAACGTATTGTAGAATATGGGTGTTAATTCGAAATTAAGCCGCATTTGTCAGTTTATCTTACGCTGCCAATCCTGGTTAGCAATGGCGAGAAAAATATGTGCTTGCCTTTTATCTGCCGTATTAGCATTGCCTGTTGGAAGTGCGACGACCTTATGCTGCGAGGCGTGGTTCAGGTCAGGATAACACCCAAGACGAGAAGGCCTTTTACTATTGGAGCTCTATCATTTGCTGGTAAACACCTGGAGATGACACTTTTTGAACCATGCCGCCCGTGATCCTTTCAGATCGGCCCACCCAGCACAGCCGGGTCAAGCGATCCACCGGTATAGCCAGGTCTCTGACAGCGCCCCTCGCTCATCCAGAAGCCCGCATCGCAGGTCTGCCAGTGTTGCCCCAGCAGGATTAAATTCAAGGCTGATGCGCCAACCGCCGGTTTCCGGGTTCGGCCCGGAATATCCTTCCCGCAGCTCCCCGGCGCTGGTGCCGAGGTCGAGCCAAGTCCTGGCTCCGGGGATCATCGACGTGATCGACTCCCCTGACAGGTCAAGTACGAACACTCGCGTGGTCGCGGCTGTTCCCGCGCCGGTTCTGACGTCCATGACCCGCGCCAGCCGCGCGTCCTGCGCCGGGTCAGCTCCCCAGTGCATGCGGTAGGTGAAGCTGTATTCTGCCCCGGCCCGCAGCGGTCCCCGCCCGCGCCAGAATGCGACGATGT
>CAXTCI010000297.1:0-4100 GCA_964242325.1 uncultured Acetobacteraceae bacterium | reverse complement strand
GCGGGCGAGGTCGGCACCTTTGTCGATCAGGCCGTGCAGGACACCGCGGTAGTAAGGCACGTGCACGGCGGCAGGGCCGTTTGGCGGGGTGGCCTGGGTTGCTGATGTGGACATGAACGGAACAAGAACATTGTGGGGGTGGGGACGTCAAGGATTACGTAGGCAGGTGGGTGCTGGATTGGGGTTGGCTGGAGTGGCGGGCATGGTCTGTGTCAGGGGGCAGTATCTTGCGGCGGTGCGGGGTAAGCTGAGGTGGCCGGCTTTGCCTGGGTGTTGGGGACGTGCCGCGGCGGGCGAACGTCCTGGCTTGGATGGCAGGATGAGAGAGGGAAATGCCGGGTCAAGCGAACCTCCGTGCCCTGTATCCTGCAATCGCAACCCAGCTGCGGCAGGGGCGACACTGCCTGCTTTTTCTGAGCGAGAGGGCCGGGGTGTGGGAGTCTTGGCTGCGGGACGGGGCACTGACTGGTGGTTCTGTCAGCATGTGGTTCCGCTTTGGTGGGGATTGCGCCTTGAGACCCCCTCACCCCGACCCTCTCCCGGAGGGAGAGGGGGAAAAGGCAGCAGGTCCGATGGTTCGTTGCGACTTGGCTTCGCGGTTCGTGTGCGTGGGCCTGGCGAGTTTTGAGGTCTGGTGGGTAGGTGAACGCTGCCGAGACTTCGGGGCCTGGCTCGCATCGCGGGCGACGTGTGCCGGGCTACGCACGCTTGCGAGGGGTTGATTGGAAAGGGTGCGCCTTGATGGCGCCGGTTGATGCCGTGCTGGTTGTTGTCTGGGCTGCGCCCGGCTGTGCGCCTGAGCGGCGGAATAATACCAATCGCCATTTGCTTTGACCTTACCTGGCGTTGGCGGTCTTGGCAGGGCGGACAAGCTTTGGCGCTTTCGCTCATAACGCAGTGCTGCGGGGCGGCGTATGGCGCTTTGCTTATACGCCCTACGAGGCTTACCGGGAAATGGTCAGAGCGGATGGCAGTTGGTATAAGATGAGGGTGGTGATGCGGGACGTGGCTGCTTTGGGTGAGATGCCGCAGGCGGCTTGTGACAACGACAGGGCGGGGTGAGGATCAGGGCGGGAAGCCGTCCCCCGTCAGTCCACCTGCCGCCCGTTGCCGCGGATGTTGCCGCATTGCAAGTAGCCGCGGCTGTTGCCGACGTCGCCCCGGCCACAGCGGTTGACGTCGATCGAGCTTTCCACGCGGCGTCCCCTGCCGTCACTGCACACAGCCGATAAGGTGGACCCACTCTGCCGGATTTCGCCGCAGCTTTGCTGGTAGCTGCCGGGACGTCCTCCGCCGCCGTGGTCGCTGCGGTCATCCGGCCTGCGCCGGTCTTGCCCGTAGCGGTCCTGCTGGTCGTTGTAGCTGCGCTGGCCCTGCCCATACCGGTCCTGGCCGTCCCGCTGGTCGTCATAGTTGGGCGGGGGTTGCCTGTATGGGTCCTGCCCGTAGCCATCTTGCCGATACTGGACCTGCAGCGCAGGCATGGTTTGCGGGGGCACCACTCCGGCTGCTGACGCAAGCGAGCTGCTCGTGACCAGCAGTGCCGATGCCAGCGCGTATAGGGGAATTGCGTCGTTGGTCAGCCGGAATAGCTTAGATCGAGACGGGCGCATTGGAACGTTCCTCCATTCCGATCTGGCCGGTTCCAGCCTCGTGCGGCCGAGCGGGCTATCGTGGTCCCGTAACAGAACACGGAGCGGATTGTTCCCGGGCATAATATTTCCTGACATGAGCTTCGCAGGGCGCATGAGGGCCGGGTTTCCTGGCCGTTCGCCGTCCTGGGCGTCGGGCGGTGTTCTGGCCTAGACCGCCAGCAGCGCCGCCCGGGCCGTGTCGTCCGCCTGCAAGGCCGCCATCGTGCCGGACCAGGCGATGCGCCCGCTCTCGATCACCACTGCGCGGTCGGCGACCTGGGCGGCGAAGTGCAGGTTCTGCTCCGCCAGCAGCACCGTGAGGCCGGCGGCCTTGAGCTGCAGGATGGCGGCGGCCATGGCCTCGATGATGACGGGGGCCAGGCCCTCGCCGGGTTCGTCGAGCAGGACCATGCGGGGGTTGCCCATCAGGGTGCGGGCGATGGCGAGCATCTGCTGCTCGCCGCCGCTCATGCGGGCGCCGGGGCGGTTGCGCATGGCGCCGAGATTGGGGAACAGGGTGAAGAGACGCTCTGGCGTCCAGGGTGCGGCGCCGGGGCGGGGGCGCTGGCGTCCGACGTCCAGGTTCTCCATGACGGTCAGGTCGGCGAAGATGCGGCGGTCCTCCGGGACCCAGCCCAGGCCGGCGCGGGCGATGCGGTGCGGCTCCCAGCCGGCGATGTCTTGGCCGGCGAAGCGGATGCTGCCGGCGGCGGGGCGGACCAGGCCCATCAGGGTTTTCAATGTTGTGCTCTTGCCGGCGCCGTTGCGGCCCAGCAGGACCAGGACCTGGCCGGGGTCCACGCCGAAGGTCAGGGCGTGCAGGATGTGGGCGCGGCCTAGGTAGGCGTCGAGGGTGGAAACTTGCAGCATCAATGTCCCCCGCTCGTGCTGCCGGTGCCCAGGTAAACCTCCCGCACCCTCGCATTGCCGCGGATCGCGGCGGGGGGGCCGGCGGCGATCACCTTGCCGCGGTTCAGCACCAGGATGCGGTCGGCGGTGCCGAACACCACGTCCATGTCGTGCTCGGTGAACAGCACGGCGAGGCCGCGGGCGGTGGCGAGGCGCCGGGTTAGGGCCATCAGGCCGGTGCGCTCGGCGGGGGCCATGCCGGCGGTGGGTTCGTCCATCAGCAGGAGGCGGGGGTTGCCTACGAGGGCGATGGCCAGCTCCAGGCGCTTGAGGTCGCCGTAGGCGAGGACGCCGGCGCCGCGCTCGGCCTGGTCGTGCAGGCCGACCTGGGCCAGCAGGGCGTCGGCTTCCGGCACCAGGCAGCTTGTGGCGGGGCGCCAGGGGTTCCAGGTCCGGCGGGCGGCGGATAGCAATGCGACCTGCACGTTCTCGCGCAGGGTCATGGAGGCGAAGGTGGCGGTGACCTGGAAGGTGCGGCCGACGCCCAAGCGCCAGATGGCGCGGGGAGGTAGGCCGGTGATGGGGCGGCCGTCCAGGCGGACGGCGCCGCTGCCGGGGCGGAGCTGGCCGCCGACCATGTTGAAGGTGGTGCTCTTGCCGGCTCCGTTGGGGCCGATCAGGGCTAGCATCTCTCCGGCGGCGACGGTGAAGGAGACGTTGGAGACGGCTGGGACGCCGGAGAAGGACTTGGATAGGCAGTCTACTTCTAGGATGGGCTTTGCGGGGGCGGCGGGGTAATCGGACGGTAGAGTCATGGCGGGCGCAGGTGTGGTGGGGAGTCTGCCTGCTTCCTCTCCCTCCGGGTGGGGTTGAGGGAGTGGACAAGCGTCATTTTCGCCGACCTGTGATCGTGCGCTGGCGGCGCTACCTGCTCTCCGCTCCGCAGCCAAACCCCCCTCACCCCGCCCCTCTCCCGGAGGGAGAGGGGGAAGGCAGCGGACGCATCGTTGTCCATAGGCGTTGCGCTGCGCCGGCTATGCCTTCTGGGAAGGCCAGGACTAGGCTGATGATCGCGGCGCCCAGCACGAGCCGCCAATAGTCCGTTGCGCGCAGCAGGGCGTCGTATAGGCCGACGTAGGCCAGGGCACCCACGATTGGGCCGGACAGGGTTTGCACGCCGCCCAGCAGCACCATCAGCAGGGCGTCCACCGACTTGGGGATGCTGATGTAGGTCGGGAACACGCCGCCCTTGGAGTAGGCGTAGACCCCGCCGGATAGACCCGCGGCTGCGCCTGCCAGGGTGAAGGCGGCGAGGCGCAGGCGGCCGGTGTGCAGGCCGACCGCCTCGGCCCGCAGCGGGCTGTCGCGCGCGGCGCGGACGGCGTAGCCGAGCGGCGCCAGGATCACCCGGCGCAGCAGCATCGTGCCGCCGAGGCAGAGCGCGAGCGCCAGCCAGTAGAAGCCGGCGGGCGTTGCCGCCCAACCGCCGGGCCAGACACCCAGGATGCCGTTGTCGCCGCCGGTCCAGTTCACCGACTGGAACGCCACCGCCCAGACAATCTGGGCGAAGGCCAGGGTGAGCATGGCGAGGTAGACTCCGGATAGGCGTACCACGAA
>CAXTCI010000296.1:0-4185 GCA_964242325.1 uncultured Acetobacteraceae bacterium | reverse complement strand
CGTATTGAAGGTTGCATCATTCGTCTCGCCTTGGGCGGGCTAGCAGCGTTGTGATGGCGTCCTCCAGCGTTGTCTGGCCGGCCAGCAGTGCTGCGACTGCGGCGCAGACCGGCAGGTCAACCCCGGCGGCACGGGCCAGCAGGGCGGAGGCGGTCGCCACGCCCTCGGTGACCCCGTTGCGCCGGGCCAGCACGGTGGCCAGCGCCTCGCCGCGGCCTAGCGCCAGGCCTAGCGTGTAGTTGCGGCTGGCTCCGCCGGTGCAGGTCAGCAACAGGTCGCCCAGGCCGGACAGCCCCGCCACCGTTTCCACGCGCCCGCCACCCGCCGCCACCAGGCGGGACAGCTCGGCCAAGCCGCGGGTGATCAGTGCGGCACGGGCGTTTTCACCTAGTCCGGCGCCCATCACGGCGCCGGCCGCGATGGCGACTACGTTCTTCGCCGCGCCGCCCAGCCCGGCGCCTAGCGGATCGTCGCCGCCGTAGATGCGGAAGGCCGGGCTGGCGAGCAGCCGAGACAGGTGGGCACGCAGGTCAGGGGCGGCGCAGGCCAGCACGGCGGCGGCGGGCAGGCCGGCTGCGACCTCATGCGCGAAGTTGGGGCCGGTCAGAACGGCGCCGGGGCACGCCGGGTGCAGCTCCGCCAGGATTTCCATTGGCAGGCGGCCGGTTCCGGCCTCGACTCCCTTGCAGCAGGCGACCAGCGGCGCCGGCGTCCGCAGCCCGGCGGCTACGGCTCGGAGATGCTGCACCGGTATGGCCAGCAGGACCGCATCCGGGCCGGGGCCGGGCAAGGCGTCCAATACGACGACCGTATCCGGCAGGCGATGACCCGGGAGATGCGGGCTGCACCGGGTGGCGCGCAGCGGGGTCGGGTCACGCGCCCACAAAGACACGTCGCAGCCGGCCCGTGCCGCCTGGAGCGCCAGCGCCGTCCCCCAGGCCCCAGCACCGACGACGGCAACGCTACTCATCCGTCACGCGCACCACTGCCGAGCCGGCGCCCGCGCCAGTGTCGAACCGGCTCAGCAGGGCCGCCAGCAGGTCGGAGGCGGCGGCCTCGAACCCCCACGGCGGGTTGCGGACCAGCAGGCCGCAGCCGTTCAGGCGGGTGGGGTCGGTCGGCTCGCGCAGCCATAGTTCGGCCGTTACGCAGTCGCGCAGGCGGGACAAGCGCACGCCCTCCAGGAAGGTGGTCACGGGGCTGCGATGCTTGAGCGGATACCAGGCGGCCAGCACGGCGGTGCCGAAGCGGGACGAGGCCGTCTGCAAGCCGGCGAGGACACGCTCGAACTCGCCGGGCGCTTCGTAGGGCGGGTCCAGCAGCACCAGGCCACGCTTTTGCGTTGGGGGGAGCAGCGCACGCAGTGCCTCCCAGCCGTCGCGCAGGTGGACCGCCACCTGCCGGTCGCCGCGGAACAGGCGGGCGAGGTCTCGGTGGTCCTCTGGGTGCAGTTCGCAGCAGGCTAGGCGGTCATCGGGGCGTAGCAGGGCGCGAATCAGGCGGGGGGAGCCGGGATACAGGCCCAGGCGTTCCACCAGGGCGGCGTAAGCGGCCAGGGGGGGCGGCGGGTCGCCGAGCAGCCGGGCGATGCCGTCCCGCCATTCGCCGGTGCGCTCGGCCGGGTCGGCCAGCAGGTCGTACTGGCCGCGGCCGGCATGGGTGTCCAGCACGAAGAACGGCGCGGGCTTGCGGGCCAGCGCGTCCAGCATCCAGGCGAGCAGGGCGTGCTTCATGCAGTCGGCGAAGTTGCCGGCGTGATAGGCGTGGCGGTAGTTCATCCGGGCGATGCACTTGCTTCTCCCTCTCCCTCCGGGAGAGGGTTGGGGTGAGGGGGAGGATGAGCGCCGGCCGCGCCCGTGAAGCGCCGCGTGCTGGCTATGCTCGCGTTACCCCGCTCCGCAGCCAAGACCCCCTCACCCCGGCCCTCTTCCGGAGGGAGAGGGAGAAGAGCGGCATGTCTCATCCGGGTATCTGTTCCGGGGCGGGTGGTAGGTCGGCTAGCGGCCAGCGGGGGCGGGGCGCGGTGTCCAGGGGGTCCGTCAGGCCGAGGCGCAGCCGTTCGATCCCAGCCCAGGCCACCATGACGGCGTTGTCGGTGCAGAGACGTATGGGAGGTGCGACCATTGGCACCCCTGCCCCGGACGCGGCACCCGTCAGGGCCGCCCGCACCGACGCGTTGGCTGCGACGCCGCCGGCCACGACCAGCAGCCGCGCCTCTGGCATCATCACCAAAGCGTGCTCTGCCCGGTCCGCCAGCACGTCGGCCACGGCGCGCTGGAAGCCGGCGGCGATGTCGGCCGCGTCCCGATCCGATAAGGGCGACAGCTTGGCGACCCGTTGCGCCACCGCGGTTTTCAGGCCGGAGAAGCTGAAGTCGCACCCTGCCCGCCCCAGCAAGGGCCGCGGGAAGGGCTGGCGCCCCGGGTCGCCGCCCGCTGCCAGCCGCTCCAGCGCGGGGCCGCCGGGCCAGGGTAGGCCGAGCAGCTTGCCGACCTTGTCGAAGGCCTCGCCCACCGCGTCGTCGATCGTGCCGCCCAGCTTGCGGTAGCGTCCCACGCCGTCCACTGCGACGCACTGGCAGTGGCCGCCGGACAGCAGCAACAGCAGGTAGGGGAATGGGGCTCCGCCGGGCACCAGGCCGGGAAGGCGGGCGGTGAGCGCGTGGGCCTCAAGGTGGTTCACCGCGATGAAAGGCAGGCCATGCGCCAGCGCCACGCCCTTGCCGAACCCGGCACCGACGATCAAGCCGCCGATCAGCCCTGGGCCGCAGGTGGCCGCGACGCCGCCGAGGTCCGCGTATCGGACGCCGGCCTCCGCCATCACCCGCCCGGCCAGCGCCGGCAGGTGGGCGAGGTGGGCGCGGGCGGCGATCTCCGGCACGACGCCGCCGAACGGGGCGTGGTCGGCCTGCTGGCTCAGCACCGCTTCGGCCAGGATGGAGCCATGCGGGTCCAGCACGGCGCATGCGGTCTCGTCACAGGAGGATTCGATCCCAATTACCGGTCCGAGACAGTGGCGCACCCCGGATCCGCCGGGCTGCGCATCAGCAGAATGCATGGGTTGGGCTTTCCTTCGCGGGCCCGATCTCATAGGACACCTTGATGCCAGACGCACACCCCGAGCGCGATATCCCTGCGGACCTGCTGTTCTCACCGACCCTGGCGACGCGGATCACCCATCACCGGCGTTCCCTGCCGCTGCGGGTGGGCACCCGTGGGTCGCCGTTGGCGCTGACGCAGACGCGCATCTTCCTGGCATTGCTGGCGCGGTTCTGCCCGGTGCTGGCGCCGGGCTACCGGGACGAGCAGGTGTTCCAGCAGCACATCATACGCACCACCGGGGACCAGGTGCAGGACCGCGCGCTGGCCGACATCGGTGGCAAGGGCCTGTTCAGCAAGGAAATCCATGAGGCCTTGCTGGACGGACGGATAGACTTTGCCGTCCATAGCCTGAAGGACCTGGAAACCGAGCTGCCGCCCGGCATCGTGCTGGCCTGCACCCTGCGGCGGGAGGATGCGCGGGATGCGCTGATCCTGGGGCCGCACTGCCTGCCGAACGTGCCGGGCGATCCGCTGGCGGTGCTGCCGGCCGGGGCGGTGATCGGCACCAACTCGCTGCGGCGGCAGGCGCAGTTGCTGCATGCGCGTCCGGACCTGCAGATGACGCTGATGCGCGGCAATGTGCAGCCGCGGATCGCCAAGGTGATGCGGGGGGACTGCGCCGCGTCCCTGCTGGCAGTGGCGGGGCTGCGCCGCCTAGGGCTGGAGGACGATACGATGATGGCGCTGGACCCCGACGCCATGGTGCCCTCCGCCGGGCAGGGCATCGTCGGGATCACTACCCGCGCCGATGACCACCAGTTGCACGATCTGCTGGCGGGGATCGAGGACCCGGAAGCCCGCGCCGTGTCCACCGCCGAGCGGTCGTTGCTGGCCCTGCTGGACGGGTCCTGCCGCACGCCGATCGGCGGGCATGCCCGGATGCTGCCGACAGTTGATGGCGTGGCGCCCGAGCTGCATTTGACGGGGCTGGTGGCGCGGGCCGATGGCTCCTTCCTGCTCAAGCGCAGCCTGCATGGAGCCGCTGCGGATGCGGCGCGCTTGGGGGCGGAACTGGGTGCCAGCCTGCGCGCGGACAGCCCGCGCGACATCTTCGGCTGACCGTCGTTCCCGTTCGACGGCGGGG
>CAXTCI010000295.1:0-4215 GCA_964242325.1 uncultured Acetobacteraceae bacterium | reverse complement strand
CTCACCGAAACGCCGGACCGCATCCGATCCATCCCATCCGCGCCCTGGACCAAAACGGTCAAATCGTAGGGCCGTTGGTATGACATCGTATGGGTCAGAGCGGACGAGCATCGAAGCAGGCGTTCAGGGAGGCCTTGTGTCTGCTGGCCGCGGCGCCGCATGGCTGCGCCTTGCAAGGCTGGAGACGGCCCGGCGCAGACCGTCAGCCGGGTGCGATCACGCCGGCGGAGACACCGGGCATTGCAGTCTGGCAGCCAGGCCGGCCGCCAAACGCCTCCGCCGCTGGAACCGTTCGCAGAGGTTGATAGACGTCCCATGCCCCCCTGCTGGCGCCGGGTGCCTTGACCTGGAATAGGTGCATCGGGTGGGACACGCCGCCGTCGGCACGCAGCTTGCTGGCGCCGAATAGTGGGTCCTGGGCCGGCAGGCGCTGCATGGCGGCAATCGTTGCTGCGCCGTCTGCCGGGTCCGCTCCGGCGGCGACGGTGCGCAGCAGGTGCGAGACGGCGGAGAACACGCCGGCGTGGACCATTGTCGGCGGGATGCCGCGGTTGCGTGGGATGAAGGCGGCGGCGAAGGCGCGGGTGCCGGGGTCCAGGTCCCAGTAGAAGGGCTCCGTGACCAGCAGGCCCTGGGCGTCCTGCAGGCCGATGGCGCCGACATTGGTCAGCAGGCACAGCAGGGCGGCCAGGCGTTGGCCGCCTGCGGCGACACCGAACTCGGCGGCCTGCTTCACGAGGGTCTGGAAGGGTGCGCCGGTGCAGGCGAGGCCGATCACCTGGGCGCCGCTGGCCTGGGCCTGCAGCAGCAGGGCGGAGAAGTCGGTCATGTCGCCGGGGAACGCCGCCGCTCCCAGGACGCTGCCGCCTCCGGCTTGCACGACCGTCGTCACGTCGCGCTGCAAGGCGTGGCCGAAGGCGTAATCGGCGGTGAGGAAGAACCAGGTGCGCCCGCCCTCGTCCAGCACGGCGCGGGCGGTCGAGGCGGCGAGGGCGGCGGTGTCGTAGGTCCATTGCAGGTGGTTGGGGCTGCAATGGGTGGTGGTCAGCGCTGTGGTTCCGGCGCCGCTGAACAGGGCGATGCGGTTGCGCTCCCGCACGATGTCGGCGACGGCCAGGGCGGTGGCGGAGTTGGGGACGTCCACGACCGCCTGGACGCCGTCGCGGTCCAGCCAGGCGCGGGCCAGGGCGGCGCCGACGTCCGGGCGGTCGCCGATGTCGGCGGACAGGATCTCGGCGGGAAGACCTTGCGCCTCGACGGCCATGCGGGCAGCCAGGACGGAGCCGGCGCCGGCTCCGTCCGCGGCCGGACCGGACAAGGTGGTCAGGACACCGATACGGAGAGACGGGTGGGGTTGAGCCTGGGCAGCGGCCCAGGGTAGGGCGAGCGCCCCGGCGAGGGCGGCACGGCGGGTTGGGGCGGGCATGTCAGGCCGCTGTGCCGGGATGCAGAAGGGTGGTGCGGTGCAGGACCATGAACTCTTCGACGGTCAGGCTGCCGGGTGCGGCTTCCAGGGGCGGGATCATGGGGCCAACCTTAACGTCCTGGGACGGCGACGGCCAAGCTGGTCAGCCGTCCTGGCGACGCAACCCGGTAACACGATACAGGTCCGCCAGCGGCGTGCGGAGGCCGATGCTCTGTAGGATCGGCTCTCCCGCACTTTGCGTGGATGCGAACGATCACCTGGAACGGATAACGCACTGATGCCGGAAGCGAATTTTGAGTTGGGGTGACTGCGAGTAATACGCCTCACACAGCCAGACCGGCAACCGGTTTTCTGCAATTGTATCAACTGCCTACCGATCGACTCGGGAGGGTTGGTTCCACGCAAAGTGCGGGAGAGCCGTAGGATCAGGTCACCTTTCACTACGCGCTCGGGATCATCGGGCCAGGTGCCGTCCTCGCGGCGGCGCAGCACGTCGGCGCGCACGGACGTAGTATGGAATACGATCACCTCCTGCACGCTGGGCATCATCGTATAGGTCCAGACATTGATCCAGGTTTCAGCCTGGTTGCTGGGGGACAGGATCTCGACGACTAGGACGGGGGCCGGCGTGTCAGTCAGGTCGTTGACAGGGTCCGAGCACGTCACCGCCAGGTCGGGGATGCGCATGTTGCGGTCGACGTGCTTGGGCGTAACGATGCCCGGCGTCAGGAGCGACGAACAGGGGCTGCCCAGGTCCAGCAAATGGGCGCGGATGACGCCGTGAATTTCGCCCAGCAGGGCTTGGTGCCGCCAACTTGGCGGCGCCATCGCCATTGGGATCCCATCCACTAGTTGCCACGTGCGGTTGTCAGGCGGATCCCACGCCAGGAACTCCGCAACAGTCATAAGGGTGTCGGGATGCTGCACGGCTTGGTCCATGCCCGCATCCTAGCGGCGGACCGTGGCCGCTGCCAAAAGTCCCTGACCGCTTATCGCGCTGCGCCGATGCGCTGCTGCTCCCAGGCAAACAGCCGCTTGAGCACCGTTCGTAGCGCCAGGATCGCGGCGAAGGCCAGGATGCCATTCCAGTCGTGCACGACCAGGGTCTTGAGCAGGGAGGCCGCAGTTTTCAGGCCCAGGCCCCACAGGGATCCCTCGATCACCAATGCCTGGGCGCGGCCGGAAGAGCGGTGCAGGACCAGGGACACGACTGCCGCCACGCACCAGCCGGCGATGCCCACCGCGCCAGCCGCTTCGATCAGGGCGGCGCCGGACGTGATGGCCAGCTCGATCATGCCGGCACTCGGTGGGACTCCGCCTTGTCTATCTCCTGTTGCAGGAAGTAGTTCAGCACGGTCCGCAGAACGACGATGGCGGCGAGCTGGCCGATGTCGTTCCAGCTCGGGGTGATGGCGGTGCGCAGGATGTCGGCGGCCAGCTCGAACTCCAGGGCCACGGCCAGCCAGCGGCCCAGGGTCAGGCGCACGACCTCCTTCGCATCCCGCCCGCCCGTGGTTCGGACCGGGATGCCGGGCAGGAACAGGCGCAGGGAGCCGAGCACGGCCTGTATTGCCGCCAGTCCGATCAGGACGGCAGCCGCCCCCTCCACCCCTTCCGCCAGCAGCAGCGTCAGTTGCTTGATCCCGTCCAGCATCACCCCTCCTACGGTGCAGTACCGGGCAGCAACGCAGGGAACGCAGGGCGGCGCTGGCACATCCCTGTGAAGTCACTAGATTAGCGCCCAAGGGAGATTGCCGACATGCACGCCACCTCGACCAACTTCAAGGCGAACGCCCATGCCGCCCTGGCCGACAAGGGGCTGCAGAAGGCGCTCGCCTTCAGCAAGCCGCAGTTCATGGCCCGGCGCAGCGCCGCCGTCGCCAACCTGCCGGAGTTCGAGGACCTGCGGAACACCGGACGCGACATCAAGAACCACACGCTGGCCAACCTCGATTTCTACCTGGAAGCCTTTGAGGCCAACGTGAAGCGGGCCGGCGGACACGTGCACTGGTGCAGCACGGCGGAGGACGCCCGTGCCGCCGTGCTGAAGATCTGCCAGGCCGCCGGCGCCCGCACCGTGACCAAGGGCAAGTCCATGATCTCCGAGGAGCTGGGGATCAACGGGCACCTGCAGGAGCACGGCATCACGCCGGTCGAGACGGACCTGGGCGAGTATATCATCCAGCTTCGCGACGAGCATCCCAGCCACATCATCGCGCCGGCCTTCCACCTGAACCGGGAGGATTGGGAGGCGCAGTTCCGTGCGTCGCACACCGACCTGCCGGCCGACCGGGTGTTCGCGGAGCGGCGGGACATCCTGACGGAAGCGCGCGGCAAGCTGCGGGAGAAGTTCCTGGAGGCCGACGTGGGCATCACCGGCGCCAACTTCCTGATCGCCGAGACCGGCAGCAGCGTGATCGTCACCAACGAGGGCAACGGCGACCTGACGCAGACCCTGCCCCGCGTCCACATCGCGCTTGCCAGCATCGAGAAGGTGGTGCCGACGTTGGAGGACGCGACCAGCCTGCTCCGCATCCTGGCACGGTCGGCCACCGGGCAGGATTTCTCGGTTTACACCACGTTCAGCACCGGCGTGCGGCGGCCTGGCGACTTGGACGGGCCGGAGGAATATCACGTCGTGCTGGTGGACGCCGGGCGCAGCGCGATGATGGGGACCGAGTTCCAGGAGATGCTGCGCTGCATACGCTGCGCCGCCTGCATGAACCATTGCCCAGTGTATGGCGCGGTGGGCGGCCATGCCTATGGCTGGGTGTATCCGGGGCCAATGG
>CAXTCI010000294.1:0-4319 GCA_964242325.1 uncultured Acetobacteraceae bacterium | reverse complement strand
GCCGGGCCGCGTCACCCCGGACGGGTGCCGAGGTCTTCCTGGAATCGCAGCAGGTAGCCGTCGGGGTCCTGCACCAGCAGCTCGCGACAACCGGCCTGGCTGCCGCCGACGCGATACCAGCGGTCCCCGACCGGGCGGAACAGCGGCCAGCCCGCGGCCTCCAGCGCGGCCAGGATCGGGGCGGTGCTGGCGACTCTGATCTGCAGGTTGATGCCGCGGCCGAACGGCCGCTCCAGCGGGCCGGTGTCCCAGTTGCCATTGCATTGGCACAGCATGACCTGGGCGCCGGCCCGCTGCAGGTAGGCAAAGCCCGCCGCCGGCCGGTCATAGGCGATGGTGAAGCCGAGCGGACCGCACCAGAAGGCGAGGCTCGCGGCAAGGTCGGTCACGTCCAGCTCGGGAACGAGCGGGGCGAAGCCGCCATCTGGGCCGGCGCCGGAGCTGGGAGCCTGGGTGCGGGCATGTTCGGATGGGAGCATGGGCGGGGTCCTTCGCTTGCAGCCTCTCCGGCACGGCGGAAGATTGCCGCATGTCGCGCGTGCGGCCATACATAGCATTCCAGATGGCCTCCTACTCCCTCCTTGTCCCAGACGCGCCTGCCGTCGTTGCCGGGCACGGCCGCGCCGCCGTGCTGACCACCGATGGCGAGCTGCTGTCCCTGCCGGCGGAGGAAGCGGCGCACTTGCTGCGCACCGGGCCGCCGCCGCTGCTGGTCCATGCGCCGGCCACCCTGCGCCGCCTGGGCCTGCGGCCGCAGCCCTGCCTGGACCTGCTGGAGTTGTTCGCCTTCGCCATGCCCGCCCGCCCGGCGCCTCCGACTCCGCGCGGCCTGGCTCTGGCGCTCGATTTGGACCCGCCGGATGCGGCGGATGATGCCGTCGCGCTGCTGCCCGGCATTGCCGCCGCCCTGCTGCGCCACCTGGAGCGCGGCCGGGACCTGGCGCTGAACAAGGCCGCCGCCGGGTTGGCGGCCCGTATGGGACAGGCGGGCTGGCCCTGGGCGCGGCTGGTCGCCTCCGCCCTGGGCAACCCCGGCGCCAAGCCCGCCTCCGATGCGCTCAAGGTCTGGCGCCGCCTGCCGGAGTGGGAGGACCAGGCGCCCCCGCCCCCGCCGGGCAGCCTGCCGGTGGAGGCGGCGGAAGCGCGCACCCGCTTGGCCCGGATGCTCGGCCCCGACGCGGAGCAGCGGCCGGGCCAGGCCGACTACGCCAGTGCCGCCACCCACGCCTTCCTGCCGCGGCAAGCGCCAGGCGACCCGCAGGTGGTGCTGGCGGAGGCCGGCACCGGCACCGGCAAGACCCTGGCCTACGTCGCCCCGGCCAGCCTATGGGCCGAGCGCAACGGCGGCAGCGTCTGGATCAGCACCTACACCCGCCACCTCCAACGCCAGATCGACGGCGAACTGCAGCGCCTGTTCCCCGACCCGGCGGAGCGGCGGCGCCGCGTGGTGATCCGCAAGGGGCGCGAGAACTACCTGTGCCTGCTCAACTTCGAGGAGCACGTGAACTCCGCCAGCACCAGCGCGGGCGGTGTGGTGGCGCTCGGCCTGGTGTCGCGCTGGGCCTTGGCGACGGCGGACGGCGATGTGCAGGGCGGCGACCTGCCGGGCTGGTTCCCGGAGCTGTTCGGACAGAGCCTGCTGCCTGCCATCGCCGACCGCCGGGGCGAGTGCATCCACGGCGGCTGCCCGCACTACCGCACCTGTTTTGTCGAGCACACGATACGCCGGGCGCGCGGAGCGGAGCTAGTAGTGGCCAACCACGCCCTGGTGATGGCGCAGGCGGCCTGGGGCGGGCTGGATGACGACGGCGTGCCCAGCCGCTATATATTCGACGAGGGCCATCACGTCTTCGACGCCGCCGACGGCGCCTTCAGCGCCACGCTGTCCGGCATGGAGGGCGCGGAACTGCGCCGCTGGCTGCTGGGAGCCGAGGGTGGGCGGTCGCGCGCCCGCGGGCTGCAGCGGCGGCTGGACGACCTGGTTGCCGGCAACCCCGACCTGGAAACGCCATTGGACGCCGCGTTGCAGGCCGCCCGCGCCCTGCCGTCCCAGGGCTGGGCGCTGCGCTTGCAAGAGGGCGGCGAGGATGCGACGCCGAGCGAAGCCTTCCTGCGCCTGGCCCGGCAGCAGGTGCTGGCCCGCCTAACCGGCGATGTGGCGGCGGACGCCCGCACCAGCATGGAGTGCGACCTGTATCCGGTCGGCCCCGGCCTGCCCGACGCCGCCGCCCAGCTTGCCCGCGCCCTGCGCCGCATCGCCGAGCCACTGCAAACCCTGCTGACCCGGCTGGGCGCAAAGCTGGAGGACGAGTCGGAGGAGTTGGATACCACCGCCCGCAACCGGATCGAAGCGGCGCGCCGCTCGGTGAAGCGCCGGGCGGTGGACCGGCTGCAAGCCTGGACCGCCATGCTGGACGCCGTGGGCGCGCCGCCGCCGGAGCCGGGCATCCGGCCGCAGCACATCCACTACTTGCACCTGGACCGGCGCGAGGCCGGCGACCGTGACGTGGGGCTGCACCGGCATTGGCTCGACCCCACGGTGCCGTTCACCGCCAGCCTGGCCGCCCCGGCGCACGGCATGATCGTCACCTCGGCGACGCTGCGCGACACCGGGGAGGCCGATCCGGAGGCGGCTTGGGCGTCGGCGGAGGCGCGGGTGGGGGCGGACCACCTGCCCTCGCCCGCGCTGCGCGTTTCGGTCGCAAGCCCGTTCGATTATGCCCGGCAAACCAGGGCCTTTGTCGTGACCGATGTCGGCACTGGGGAACTCGGGGCATTGGCCGCGGCCTACCGCAGCCTGTTCCAGGCGGCGGGCGGTGGGGCGCTGGGCCTGTTCACCGCCATCAGCCGGCTGCGCGCCGTCCATGCCCGCATCGCGCCGGAGTTGGAGGCCGCCGGCATCCCGCTGCTGGCGCAGCACGTGGACGCGATGGACAATGCGACTCTGGTGGACGTGTTCCGCACGGAGCTAGATAGCTGCCTGCTGGGCACCGATGCCATGCGGGACGGCGTGGACGTACCCGGCCGCGCCCTGCGCCTGGTGGTGTTCGAGCGGGTTCCCTGGCCCCGCCCGGACATCCTGCACCGGGAACGCCGGGTCCACCTGTCCGGCGGCGATCCCAAGGGCTACGACGACAGCAAGGCGCGGCTGCGGCTGCGCCAGGCGTTCGGCCGGCTGGTGCGTTCGGCCACCGACCGCGGCGTGTTCGTGCTGCTGGACCGGCGCACGCCGAGCCGGCTGCTGTCGGCTTTCCCGCCCGGGGTGGTGGTGCGCCGGGTCGGGCTGGCGGAGGCCGTGGCGCAGACCCGGGACTTTTTGGCCCAGGCGGGGGCAAGTCCCGGGATGCCGCCCGGGATCATTCCTGGGATCACCCAGGCGTAACTTGCCCTGCCGGTGGCTTTCCCCGAAGGTGGGTCCAACATGACGAGGAATGCAACGATGCTGGCCAGGACTGGGTTGGACCCACAAGAAGCGCTGGTCTGCACGATGGTGCTGGTTGCCGCCGCGGACGGCGCGATCACCGACCGGGAGATCGGCGTCATGTCCGGGCTGGTGCAGACCCTGCCCGCTTTCCACGACTTCAGCAGCGAGCGGCTGGAGGTCGCTTCCGAAGCCGCCGTTGGCCTGCTGGAAGAAGACGAAGGGCTGGAGCACGCCGGCCAGATGATCCGCGATGCGCTGGAGCCGCGGCTGCGCGAAACCGCCTATGCCCTGGCCTGTGAGATCGTGGCAGCCGGGCGCAACACCAAACAGCCGGTTCTGCGCATGCTGGAGTTGGTGATGGCGGAGCTGCGGCTTGACCCGTTGGTGGCGTCAGCCATCGAGCGGGCGGCACGCGCCCGGCATCAGCGGATCGAGCGGCCGACATAGCCGCCATGCCGGCGTATCTGCTGGCGCGGATCGTTGTCCACGACGACGCCAAGTATGCCGAGTATCGCGCGCAGGTGCCGCCGGTGATCGCGGCGCATGGCGGACGCTATCTGGTGCGGGGCGGGGCTGTGGACGTGAAGGAGGGCGATCCGCCGGATGGCCGCCTGGTCGTAGTGGAATTCCCGGACATGGAAGCTGCCCGCGCTTTTTACGGCAGCGCCGAGTATGCGCCGTTGCTAAAGCTGCGTGCTGACAGCACCAAATCGGAAGTCGTGTTCGTCGAAGGCGCAGGATAGCCTCCTGCTCCCTCTCCCTCCGGGAGAGGGTCGGGGTGAGGAGGTCTTGGCTGCGGAGCGGAGAACCACTGGCTTCACCGGATTATGTCTACAGGTTACCAAAGCTCGCGCTCTAAGACCCCCTCACCCCGACCCTCTCCCGGAGGGAGAGG
>CAXTCI010000293.1:0-4332 GCA_964242325.1 uncultured Acetobacteraceae bacterium | reverse complement strand
ACCGGACGGTTCGGCCTTCGCGTCAGCGATGCCTGGGCGAGTTCACTCGGGCTGGGGCGCGGACGGAGCGCGCGGCTGACGAGGCGCCCGAGGCCGGCAAGGATACCGGCATCGGCGAGTGCTGCCGCCGCATCAGCCTCAACCTCGATCGTGACAGGAACGATGCTGGGCATGGCGGAGCTCCTTGGGACGCCTCCTAACAGCGCGGCATAGGCCAGGGTGAAGCAAGGTATCCGATCAGGAGCATAGAGGGGCGGAACTGAGATCAACCCCCGTTCAGACCACCAATTCCACCACGAACGGACCCGGCCGGGCATTCGCCTGCGCGAACACATCCGTAAACCCCTCCATCGTCGTGACCCGCGCCCCGTCCACGCCCATGCCCCGCGCCAGCGACACCCAGTCCAGGTCCGGGTTGCCCAGGTCCATCATGTCCATCGCTACCCGCCCCGGGTTGGCGCCGACGCCGCGATACTCTCCCAGCAGGATCGCGTACTTGCGGTTGGACAGGATGATGGTCGTCACATCCAGCCGCTCCCGCGCCTGGGTCCACAATCCCTGCAGGGTATACATCGCCGACCCGTCGGCCTGCAGGGTCACCACCCGGCGGCCCGGCGCCCCCACCGCAGCCCCGGTCGCCATCGGGATGCCGTCGCCGATGGCGCCGCCCGTCAGTTGCAGCCAGTCGTGCGGCGCGGCGCCGTGGGTGTCCGGATACATGCAGCGGCCGACGGTGATGCTTTCGTCCACCACGATGGCCCCCTCCGGCAGCAGCGCCGCCAGGGCCTGGGCCACTGCTTCGGGGGAAACGGCGCCGCGCGGCAAATCCGGACGCGGCGGCGTGGCGGGCGGCTCGGTCGGGGGAGCGCCCAAGGCGTCAGCCAGGCGGCGCAGTGCGTCGGGGCCGTCCTGCTCGGGCCGGGCTAGGACGTGGACCTCGCAGTCCCCAGGATACATGCGGCCGGGCTTGCCGGGATAGGCGAAGAAACCGACCGGCGGCACCGCGCCCACCAGGATCAGGTGACGCACGCCGGCCAGGGACTCGACGGCCTGGTCCACCGGGTAGGGCACGCGGGCGATTGGGGTGCGCCCGGCGCCGCGCTCGATCCGGTTGTTGCTGGTTTGCGCCATCATGCGTGCGCCGGTCGCGGCCAGGATGCCGGCGGCGGCGGCCAACGGCTCCGCCCGCAGCGCCCGGCCGGACAGGATCAGCATAGTCGGCTCGCCGGAGCGCAGGGCGCGGAGGGCGCCCTCGACCGCATCCGGGGAGGTGATGGGCGCGGCCGGCAGGGGCAGCGGCGTGCCGACCACGCCGCCGTCGTCCCAGCAGGTGTCAGACGGCAGGATCAGCGTGGCAACGCCGCCGGGTGCGGAACGCGCGGCCTGCACGGCGCTGGCGCAGTCCGCGCCCACATCCGCCGACCGGGAAGCCGTACGGACCCAGGCCGACACCCCACGGGCGAAGCCCTCGGTGTCCGCCGTCAACGGTGCGTCCAGCGGACGGTGGTAGGTGGCCTGGTCGCCGACCAGGTTCACGATGGGAGAGCGTGCCCGGCGCGCATTGTGCAGGTTGGCCAACCCGTTCGCCAGGCCGGGACCGCAGTGCAGCAGGGTGGCCGCCGGGCGGTCCTGCATCCGGGCATAACCGTCGGCGGCGCCGGTGACGACGCCCTCGAACAATCCCAAGACGCAACGCATCCCGGGGATGCGGTCCAGGGCGGCGACGAAGTGCATCTCCGACGTGCCGGGGTTGCTGAAGCAGGTATCCACCCCGCAGGCTAGCAGCGTGTGCACCAGGCTTTCCGCACCGTTCATTCCGTGTCCCCTCCGTCAGTCCGGGGACGATGCCCCGTGCTCCGCCGCCTGGCAACGGCTTGCCCCCCGGCTTGCCCATGAACGCCGCGCGGCCTACCCATCGGGCAAACGAGAGGGGACGCGCCGCCGACATGACCACTATCCTGTATCCCGAAGCCATGTATCCCGACGACTCCGAGGAGCGCCGCATCTTCGGCCCGGACGTGACTATCCTGCGCCGGGACACCAGGGTGCTGGCCGACCTGACGGACGCCGACTGCGCCGAAGTGGACGGGCTGATGCTGTTCCGCCAGTTCTGCACCGATGCCGACCTGGCGCGCTTTCCCCGGCTGCGCGCCATTGTCCGCATGGGCGTGGGCTATGACCGGATAGACCGCGCCGCTGCCGCCGCCCACGGCGTGACCGTGTGCAACGTCCCGGACTACGGCACGACAGAGGTGGCCGATCATGCGATGGCGCTGGTGCTGGCGCTGCGCCGCGGCATTGTCCTGCACCACGAATGGCAGCGGCACGACCCGCCGGAGCCCTGGCGCGGGGCGGACCATCCGCTGCTGCGCCGGGCCAGCACGCAGGGCTTCGGCATCGTCGGCATGGGCCGGATCGGTACGGCCGTGGCGCTGCGGGCCAAGGCGTTCGGCTTCCGTGTTACGATCTACGACCCGCATCTGCCGAACGGGGCGGAGCTTGCGGTGGGCGTCGCCCGTGCGCCGACTCTGCACGACCTGATGCGGGTGTCGGACGTGCTGTCCATCCATACGCCGCTGACGCCGGACACGACGGGGCTGGTGGACCGCGCCGCCCTGGCGCGGCTGCCGCTCGGCGCCGTCGTGGTCAACACCGCCCGTGGCCCGGTGCTGGACGTGGACGCCCTGGCGGATGCGTTGCGTGAGGATCGCATCGCTGGCGCCGGGTTGGACGTCCTGCCGGTGGAGCCGCCGGTCGAGCCAGTCCCGGAGCTGCTGCGCGCCTACCGTGCGCGGGAACCCTGGGTGGAGGGGCGCCTCATCATCACTCCCCACTCCGCCTACCTGACGCCGGAGGCGCACTGGGACATACGCATCAAGTCTGCCGAGACGATGCGCGCGGCGCTGCTGACCAACCATCCGCAAAACGTGATTCCGCCGGGGTCGTTCTAGGCGCTGCCGGACCCGGCCGTGGGCGGGTTTGGCAGGCGATGGCGCACGCGGACGGGATACAACCTCCCGCATAGCCGGCCGTAGCCGGCCACGCCCTGATCAACATGGCATGGATGGAGGCGGCAAGGGCGGAGACCAGGCTTGCCCCTCCGGCCAGCCCTTTCTGAGCGCGCCGATGCACGCCAACGATGCCCAGCCAGTGCTGTCATTACCCTTGCAGCACCTGTTGCAGTGATGCCAGACTTTCCCGCAACGAAAGATCAAGAACCGGGAGAGAAATCATGGACGTCGCCACACTGGCGCCTGACCGCCTGTCCGTCGCCGACCAGCGCGTGACCGCGTGGCTGCACCGCTTCGGGGCCGCCCTGGAACTCCACGACTGCGCCGCCGCCGCCGCGCTGTTCACCGAAACCTGTTTCTGGCGCGACTTGGTCGCCTTCACCTGGAACATCACGACGCTGGAGGGCCGCGACGCCATACGCGCCATGCTGGATGCCCAGCTCGGCGCGACGCAGCCCCGCAGCTGGTCCCTGGAAGAGCCTGCGACCGAGGCCGGCGACGTTACCGAAGCCTGGATCTCCTTCGAAACCGGGCATGCCCGCGGCTACGGCCACCTTCGTCTCAAGGGCGAGCAAGCCTGGACGCTGCTCACGACCGCACGCGAGCTGAAAGGTTTCGAGGAGCCGGGCGGGCCGCGGCGTGAGAAGGGCGTTGAGCACGGCGTCCAGCAGAACCGCCTGTCCTGGCGGGACCGCCGGGCCGCGGAGGAGGCCGAGCTTGGCACGACCCGCCAGCCCTACTGCCTGGTGATCGGCGGCGGTCAGGGCGGCATCGGGCTTGGCGCCCGGCTGAAGCGGCTCGGCGTGCCGACGGTCATCATAGACAAGCATGAGCGGCCCGGCGACCAGTGGCGCAGCCGCTATAAGTCGCTGCACCTGCACGATCCCGTCTGGTACGACCACCTGCCCTATTTGCCCTTCCCCGACCATTGGCCGGTGTTCGCTGCCAAGGACAAGATCGGCGACTGGCTGGAGCACTACGTCAGCATCATGGAGCTGAACTACTGGACGCGGACCGAGTGCAGGTCGGCGCGCTACGACGAGGACAAGGGCGAGTGGACCGTTGAGGTCGTGCGCGATGGCCAGCCGTTGACGCTGCATCCGAAGCAGCTTGTGCTGGCGACCGGCGTGTCCGGCATGCCCAACGTGCCGGACCTCCCGGGCATGGACCGGTTCAGGGGCGAAAGCCACCATTCCAGCCGACACCCCGGCGGCGAGGGCTACCGCGGCAAGCGGGCCGTCGTGATCGGCTCCAACAACTCGGCGCACGACATCTGCGCCGACCTGTGGGAGCACGGCGCCGACGTCACCATGGTGCAGCG
>CAXTCI010000292.1:0-4422 GCA_964242325.1 uncultured Acetobacteraceae bacterium | reverse complement strand
GTGCCGTGGTCGGGCGAGGTCCTGACGATAGGCAGCCCCAGGGTGATGTTCACCCCGCTGGCCATGTCCAGCGTCTTCAGCGGGATCAGCGCCTGGTCGTGATACATGCACAGCGCCGCGTCGTAGCCGGCGCGGGCCGCCGGAGTGAACATGGTGTCGGGCGGGTGCGGCCCGGTCACGGCCAAGCCCTCGGAGCGTAGTACGGCGATGGCGGGCTGGATCAGCGTCGCCTCCTCCGTGCCCATGGCGCCGCCCTCGCCGGCATGGGGGTTCAGGCCGGCGACGGCGATGCGGGGCTGGGGGATGCCGAATTGGCGGCGCAGGGCGTCGGCCAGGATGCGCCCGGCCGCCACGATGCCCGCGGCCGTCAGTGCGTCCAGCGCGGCGCGCAGGCCGACGTGGATGGTGACGGGCACCACGCGCAGGTGATCGTTGGCCAGCATCATCACCGGCAGCGGCGCCCCCGTGAGTTCGGCCAGGAACTCGGTATGGCCGGGATGGCGGAAGCCGGCGGCATACAGGACCGCCTTGCTGATCGGGTTGGTGACGACTGCCGCGGCGTCGCCGGATTGGGTTAGGCGCACGGCCTGCTCGATGCTGGCGATGGTGGCGGCGGCGTTGGCCGGGTCCGGGTGGCCTGGCGCCGGCGGGGCAGCCAGTGGAACCGGGAGGATCGGCAGGGCATCGTGGAAGACCGACTTGGCTTCGGCCAGGCTCGACACGGGGCGGACAGGCGCGCCAGCCAACTGGGTCATGTGCGCTGGGTCCGCCAGCAGGGTGAACGCCGGGCCGCCGTGGCACAGCGCCTGCCAGGCGAGCAGCGACAACTCCGGCCCGATCCCGGCGGGGTCGCCCATCGTCAGGGCAAGCATGAGTGTTCCTCCTCGCCAGTCATTACGATGGGCGGAGCGCCGCGGCAATCCAGGGAGCGAAGGGATCGCACTGGCGGCTGCTGGATCGCCGCGGCGCAAGCGGCTCGCGATGACGGGAGGGCCGGCGCCATTGCTGGCGCATGGCGTCGCCAGGCAAATCTTCGGCGGTTTGCAGATAGATGATGAAGCTAAGCGGACTTGCGCGGCCTGGCACGGGCGCAGGCCAGCTTGGCGACGAGCCGGGCAAGCCTGGTTAGCCCACCGCCGCCTGGGCCACGTGGAACACCGGCTCGTGCCGGATGGGGAAGTTGACGCTGTTGGCAATGAAGCACTTGGCATGGGCGTCCGCGTGCAGGGCGCGGGCGCGGGGGAGGTCGGCGCCGGGCGCCAGGGTGATCTCCGGCTGCAGCACGACCTCGCTGAAGGCGCCGCCGCCGTCCCGCTGCTCGACCATCACGCCCTCGGCGATGTCCTCGTAGGCCTGCACGACGATGCCCTCGGTGGAGCAGAGATGAAGATACCAGAGCATGTGGCAGGACGAGAGGGAGGCGACCAGCATCTCCTCCGGGTTGTAGCGGCGGCGGTCGCCGCGGAAGGCCGGGTCGCTGCTGGCGGGGATCAGCGGCTTGCCCGGCGCGGACACGTCGTGGGCGCGCTCATACGTCCGGTAGCCCGACGTGCCGGCGCCGGTGTTGCCGCGCCAAGTGGTAGTGACGGTGTAGATGTGGTCCCGCGGAGCTTCAATGGTCATGGGCCGGACCCTAGACCGGGTTCGGAGGGAGTTGAAGTGGGGGAAATGCTCCCTTTTCCCGGAGGAAAGGAAGCAGACGCATTTATCCAGCTTTGGCCGCGCAAAGGCACGTTACCTTCAGCCCGTCCGGCATTCGGGACACCTCCGGCCCGCATCGCTGCTTGTTCAGGGGGCAACGCCCGTGGAAGCGGCTGGTGGTGGGGACGGGATTTACCGGGCTGTAGGCTCGCCCGCCACGGTGGGGCCTTTTGGCGGACTCGAACCTCCGGCGCGGCTCCGCGTTGGTCCGGCTACAGGGCGTGAACGGCAGGCCGGAGCCTATTCGTGGTTGCTCCGTCCCAGCTTGTCCAGGACCGGTCGGCCAGGTTTATCGCGGAGGTATCATGAGAAGGTTTTTGCTCATCACTGGGGCTGCTTTGGCCGGCATGTCTGCCAGTCCAGGTAATGCGGCCTCCACGCCCGACAACTTCGAGGTCCGCTCGACATCGGACCTGGTCGCGATCTGCTCGGAAGATCAGCACGACATGACGTCGGCGGCCGCGACGGGATTTTGCCACGGCTACGTCGTCGGAGTGTTCCGGACGATCGAACGGGTTCAGCAAGCCCGGCCGTCCGTACGGATATTCTGCATGCCGGCCCCTCCGCCCAGCCGCGTGAGCGCCATTGCCGCCTTCGTAGATTGGGCGAAGGCGCGGCCGGATGAGATGGAGAAGCATTCCGCGGAAGGCATCGCCGATTTCCTGGCGGCGAATTATCCGTGCCCTGCGAACAACGCGGCGGCCAGCCGCAGGAGCGCTCGATGAAGCGGTTTGCTGCGGCGCTGATCGTGCTGGCGACGGCAGGCGCCCTGCCTGGTTGCGCCGGGCTGGATAACACCCAGCAGCGGGCACTGACGGGCACGGGCATTGGAGCCGCCGGCGGTGCCGTGCTGGGCGCCATTGGTGGCAATGCCGGGCTCGGCGCGTTGGCGGGGGCTGGGGCGGGACTTGCCGGCGGGCTGCTGTTTGATAGTGCGAAAAGGAGCGAGGACTCGGCTTATCAGCGCGGCTACGCGGCAGGGCGCACACGATACTGACGAGGCTGGAGGTCCTGTTCGGCGATGGCCGAGGCGGCTCCAGCATGGGGCGGTCTGGCCTAATCAATGTGTTGCAGCCGGGAGCGGGCGTGATGACACGGCCGGATGTGGGACAGCGTGAGGCTGGAGCCTTGGCCGGGCGGTTCGTGCCCGAACTTGTGAGCCGCTGCCGTGGTGGCTAGGGAGGGGGATCAGCGGGGCGGTCTTGAGGGGGCGCCGCTGCGGGCCGGGAGTTTTGGAAACGGACGGGTCCGGCCTGCACCTGCTGATGGCTGGCGCGGTCGCGGCCCGGCCGTGATGGTGTCGCGCCGGGCGCCATGCGGCAGGACCGGCCTCCGGAGGCATAAGAGATTGCCTCACATTTTGTTAATCTTCTGTTCGTAAGACGGCTGCCGGTGAAGGTTAAAACAACCGCCGGGGGATAAGCATGATCCTGGAGCCTCAACTCGCGTATTCGCCGCCCCGCGGTTCCGTTTGGAAGTGGCTGACCAACCCTGGGGGCACGGTTCCACAACATAGCCGTGACGTCCTGCTAGGCGAGTTGTTCACCTCTCCGGCGGCGGTGGTGGCTGGGGTGGTGAATGGCGTCCTGATCAATCTTGTGGCCTTTATCCTGCAGGGCGAGTTGGCGTTCCTGCTTTTCCTGGCTCTCGAACTGACACTCGGCGGCGTGCGGGTGCATGTGCTCCGGCGCACGCGGGCCATCGCTGCTGTGGGAGGTCCGACGCCCACCGATTTCTGCCTGTTGACCGGCACGCTCTGGTGCACGCTGCAGGGGGTGGTGGCGTTCACGGCCATGCAGACCGACAACAGCGTGCTGCAGATACTGTCGGCAACGACCGTGATGGGCCTTATAGGCCCGATCTGCGCCCGCAACTATGCGGCGCCACGCCTTGCTTTTCTGCTGGTCTGCTTGTGCGACTTTCCTTTCGTTGCAGGCGCGACGCTCAATGGAAAGCCTTGGCTGCTCATCCTCATCCTGCAAACTCCCCTGTTCCTTTTTGGCAGCATCTCAATCATCACCCGTTTTCAGAACATGGCGGTTGCCCTGCTTCAGGCGCAGCATGACAGCCACCACCATGCCCGGCACGATTACCTCACCGGGCTGCTGAACAGGTTCGGGATGACGGAACTCCTGTCGCACCGCGCCGAAACGATGCCGCGGCAGTTCGTGCTGTTCTACCTCGACCTGGACGGCTTCAAGAGGATCAACGACACGCTTGGCCACCAGGCTGGGGACGAACTCCTGCGGGCGGTGGCGCAGCGGCTGAGATCGAGCGTGCGCGCCGGGGACATCGTGGCCCGGCTCGGGGGCGACGAGTTCGTCGTGGTGGCGCCGGGCATGTCGCCTGGGGAAAGCGGGAACTTTGCCAGCGGCATCATCCAGCGCGTGTCGGGCCAGCCGTATCAGGTCAATGCGGGCGAACCCTCCCGGATCGGCGTCAGCGTGGGATTCGCCTGCGCACCGGACGACGGAACGGTGATGGAGGAGCTGCACCGTAAGGCCGATGCGGCGCTTTACCTGGTGAAGGCAGCCGGAAAGGGCGTCCAACGCCGCTTCTCCGCGGCCTCACCCGAGTGTGCCGTATCCTAGGCGGGCTTGTGCGGCCCGGCCGCAGACTTGTGCGGTCTGGCCCGGCCTGAGGGCGTGTCAGGCCGGGCCGCGCGATTTTTTCTAGGCCGGCAAAGTTGGCTGCTACAAGGGCTATGCGCTACGATCCCGC
>CAXTCI010000291.1:0-4449 GCA_964242325.1 uncultured Acetobacteraceae bacterium | reverse complement strand
GCGCAGCTTGCCGGTCTCCCCTTCCGGCGCCCAGGTGGCGAACGACGCGCGGAGCCTGACCGAGATGTCGTCGTTGTTCTGGCGCATCTGGGCCAGCCCCTCGAAGGCGTTGTAGATCTGCCGGTTGGACGGCACGAAGGCCAAGAGCGTCGCGACGGCCTTCTTCAGGGCCATCATGTTCCGGCCGCCCCCCTCGATCAGCATCGACATGCGCCAGGGGACGTGGGTGGCGTTGAGGCGGGCGGCGATCTCCGCGAAGGGCCGCGGGTCCTCCGGCCCGAGCGTCATGTCGGCCGAGGCCCACTCGTGCGCGCCGATGGAGACCCGCGACTGGCCGTGCGTCTGGGCATCGGCAAAGAACATCTGCTCCGACATCGGCGGCCACAGCGCCAGGCCGGCGTCGCCCTTGCCAGGCTCCCCGTCCGGCATGCGTGACATCGGCACTTGGCCGGGCAGCATCGGCCGCCAGTCGCTGGTGGCCGTCTCGGGATAGACCGCCTCCCGCGCCGCGACGAGCGCATCGCCCGGCGTCATGGCCTGCGCGGCGATCCCCTGGTTCCGGAAGGCGGATACGATGCGGTGGACGAAGGCGGCGTGCCGCGCCGAGAGGATTTCGTTCTCGCGGAATGGGTTCATGGCGTCGCCGATGGCGGGCGCATTCGCGGTCAGCTTCCGGGTCTCCTCGGCGGCCTGCTTACTCTCCTCACGGGTCAGCAGGGAGGGCTTGGACCAAAGGACGAAGTAGCAGGCTTCCCAGCGCATGATCCGTGGCCACAGCCGTTCGCGCTCGGCGAAGATGTCGGCCAGGTGCAGGCGCAGCTCGCGCGCGATCTTGCGGTTGCCGCGCATGTGCCGCTCGATCTCCGCGGCCGACAAGCTGGGGTCGCAGGAATACCAAGCCTGGATGGCATGCCCGGGGTTCTCCAGCGAGCCGGACATCTCCAGCCGCAGGCCGTTGGCAATCGCTTCCACGTCGGCGCGCAGGGTCATGCGGCGCAGGCCATGTACCTTGACGAAGGTGACGCGCTCGCCACGACGGCCGACCAGGGTGTCGCCGTCCACGGTGTCGAGGTCGCAGAACGAGCTGACCGGCTGCTTCAGCATGAGCGAGAGCGCGGCGAAACCTTTGGCGATGCTGCCGAACATGGGCGTCTCCGATCTAGGACGAGGAAGAGGTGGCCCGCTTCGCCCAGGCGGCGAGCTGGGCGGGGTAGAGGTCCTGGCCCTGCCGCAGGCGCTGGCCGCGGTGCAGCAGCCGCAGGCCGCCCAGCAGCTTGCCGCGCCGTAGGTAGTCGCCCGGCGTCATGGCCGCGAGGGCATGGGCGAGGTCGCGGGGCTGGTGGCTGTCGATGACGCGGGATGCCGCGGCCTTGCGGGCGTCGAGGGACACGTAGGCACGCCAGGCCGCGAGCAGCTCAGGTTCATCCGGCATGTGCCGGGTCGTGAGCGTGGTTTCCGCGTCGTTCGCGTGCAGGATCAGGTGGATGCCGCGGACAAGGACATTGAGCACGGGCTGCTCCACCTCCGGCAGCCAGATAACGTGCATGTCGCTGTTGGCATTGGGGGTGCCGATGTGCTGCACGCCGTGGCACAGCGGGCACGACGCCGCCAGGTTGGTGGGGGTCCAGTGCTCATGGTCGTCGTCGAGGTGGAACGCATCCTGCCAGCCCCCGGCCAGGAGGCCGCAGAACCGGCAGGTGTGGTGGTCGTGTTGCAGGACGGTCTCGCATAGGCCCTGCCGCCCGGCCTCAGGTGCATCGGCAAGGCGTGCCGAGGCGTGGGCAGAAGGCACGAGCGGCAGGAGGACCATGATCCCGCTCCGGCTTACTGGAACGTCATCTTGGCGGCGGTGCCGGTGTTCGACGGCCCGGCGCCGGCCATGGTCTGCGACGCGAAGGTGGCGAACAGGCTGGCGGTGAGGAAGGCGCCGCCGGCCAGCAGGGACACCAGGCCGTAGCCGAAGCGGGACTGACCGTTCGGGTTCTTCGAGTGCTGCCAGATCGTGTAGATGCCGGCGAGCATGGCAGCGCCGCCAAGCAAGTAGCCCAGGATGGTCAGGACGTAGCCGCCGCCGTTGGTCAGGTCGGCCGAGGCGGCCTGCATACGGCCGCCCAGGGTGTTGGTGGCCTGGGCGAAGGCATGTCCTGCCAGGAAGACAGCCGGTGCGGCGAGTGCCGCGGCCCGGCTCAGCGTGCGGGGCAGGCGGACCGGCAAGGTAGTGAGGCGAATGAGAGTGCGGTTCACGGGCGGCTCCTTTGCAGGTGAGAGGGATCGTTCCCTCCCCGCCAGGATCACCGCCAGGCTTGCGAACGCAGCGCAGCTTTCAACACGCTGGGTGAAATCCGGAGTAAGAACGCACTGAAAGCCGCTAGCAAACCTTCATAGGTTCGCGCACAGACGAAGAGTTGAGCAGGCTTGTGCGGCCTGGCACGGCCGCAAGCCATCTGTGTAATAGGCTGCGCAAGCCTGCTTAGTTGATGACGTCGAAATCTCGCGCTCGGCGAGGTGCAGCACATCCTGCCAGCTTCCGGCCAGGAGGCCGAAGAACCGGCAGGTGTGGCTGGCAATCACGTAGTAGGACAGTTGCCCAGCCCCTGCCCCTTGGCCTCCGATAGGTGGACGGAGGACGTAAGTGGCAAGAGGACCATGATCCCGCTTCGGCTTACTGGAAGGTCATCTTCGCGGCGGTGCCGGTGTTCGACGGCCCGGCGCCGGCCATGGTCTGCGACGCGAAGGTGGCGAACAGGCTGGCGGTGAGGAAGGCGCCGCCGGCCAGCAGGGACACCAGGCCGTAGCCGAAGCGGGACTGACCGTTCGGGTTCTTCGAGTGCTGCCAGATCGTGTAGATGCCGGCGAGCATGGCAGCGCCGCCAAGCAAGTAGCCCAGGATGGTCAGGACGTAGCCGCCGCCGTTGGTCAGGTCGGCCGAGGCGGCCTGCATACGGCCGCCCAGGGTGTTGGTGGCCTGGGCGAAGGCATGTCCTGCCAGGAAGACAGCCGGTGCGGCGAGTGCCGCGGCCCGGCTCAGCGTGCGGGGCAGGCGGACCGGCAAGGTAGTGAGGCGAATGAGAGTGCGGTTCACGGGCGGCTCCTTTGCAGGTGAGAGGGATCGTTCCCTCCCCGCCAGGATCACCGCCAGGCTTGCGAACGCAGCGCAGAAATTTGGAGAAGGCTGGACGCCGGCAGGATCACGCGAAGTAGCCCATGACCACCGTGGCGATGGAGAGCACGTTCATGACGGCGATGCCGAACACCATTTGCACGATGGGCTTGCTCGCACCGTGCTGCCGGTTGCCTTGCATGACGTGGTGCAGCCCGATCAGGCCGAACAGCACGACCAGCGCGCCATACGCCTGGAAAAACAGCTCGAAGGCGGTGATGATGTTCAGCAGCGTGTCCTCGGGCGTCGCGCCCAGCATGGCGGCGGTATCGACTGTGGGCGCGGTGTAGGACGTGAGATTGCTCGACAGTGAGGTGCTGACGCCACCGCCGAAGGTGTTGTTGGCGAAGTTCAACAGGCGGTCGTAGGACAGCAGCGCCGCCGAAGTGAAGAACGCGACGAAAGGCATCCAGGGGTGCCGGGGGGAGCGGGACGGGTTGAGCCATTGCCAGAAGCCGTAGATGGAGGCGATCAGCAGACCGCCGCCCATCACGTAGCAGATGAGTGGGATCAGGATGGCGATGGCTTGGCCGAAGTCGGCTGCGAGGTTGACGAAGCCCTGCATGGTCGCGTCCTTTGCTACTGGATCAAGCCGCCATCGGTCAGCACCACCCAGCTTGTGCCACGCTGGGAGATCGTCTTGATGCGGCCGAGGCCAGGCACCTGATCCCCCAGGCCCAGGTAAAGCACGGGGGCTTCGCCTGCCGCCGGGGTGAGGACGTTCAGAACGGCGAGGCCAGGCGATGCGCCCTGGATGCGGAAGTCCTTGACCGTGCGGGTGCTGGAAACGTGCGCCGGGGCCGGAGCGGGAGCCGGGGAGGACACGGGACCAACAGCCTGGCGGGTGGCAGGCATGGTGCGGGAGGGAGCACCTGGTTGAGCCGTACTGAGCGGATGCATCGCGCCGCCAGCCTTGGCGGACTCTGCCAGGACGGTGCCGGCTTCCGAGAGGGTCAGCCGGCTGTCGAACTCGGTTGTCCGCGCCTCAAGCTGCTGCTTGAGGTCGGCAACGGTTTCACTGAGCTGGGCAACGGTCAGGCGGGTGTCCTTGAGCTGCGCCCCCAGCTCGCGCACCAGCCCCACGGCATCGACCTGCTGCTTCGGCGACATGGGGTCAGCGCGCAAATCGATCGCGGTCTGGATGGCATCGCGTGGCTTCGGCGGGGTTACTGGAGCCGAAATTGGAGACGGCAGTGCCGCGCTGGCCACACTGGCGACGGCTGTGGGGGCCGGAACGGGTATGGCGGGCGCCGTGAGGTTGGCAACTGCAACCGCCGCCGGTGGGGAGG
>CAXTCI010000290.1:0-4495 GCA_964242325.1 uncultured Acetobacteraceae bacterium | reverse complement strand
GGCGTGGCTGATGACCTCGGCCGGAAACCGGTAGCCGGCGTAGCTGGGGCAGGCACATGTCGTCATCCCGCCCCGCTATTTAGCTCAGTCCCATCTTACAAGCCGGCCACCCCCCAAGTTGACGGTGTCCATTCTGCCATGATTGAGTTCCGGGCCGGTTTACGCACCAACGCCCATCAACATCAAGCTACGCAAAGATCTCACTTTCAGCCTCGATCTTCGCCAGGTCGAGTTCCATTCCTAACCCGGGCAGCAATGGAGCATGGATCATGCCCTTCACCGGGTCCACTGAGTTGAGGAGAAAGTGCTGGTGGATGGCGTTCCACTTCACCAGGTATTCCTGATACGGGGTGTGGATAGGCGACTGCGTGACCGAGAAGTGGATGGTCGCGCCGCTGGAGTGGCCGTGCGGGATCGTCACTAGGTCGTGCGCCGTTACATAGGCCGCGATCTTCAACGTCTCCGACAGACCGCCGCACCAATAGATGTCCGGCTGCAGCACGTCGAGCGCGTCCGCGTCGATGAAGCGCTTGAAACCCCAGCGCGTATACTCGTGCTCGGCGCCGGCGAGCGGGATGTTGGTGCGCTCCTTTATGCGACGATAGCTGTCAACGCGGTCCGGCATCACGCATTCCTCCAGCCAGCGCGGCCGATACTCGGCGATCCGCTCGGCGAGGTCCACGACGTAGCCGACATCCATCGCCTGCCAACAGTCGAACATCAGGTCATAGTCCTCGCCCACCGCCTCGCGCAGCGTCCGCACCAGCGCGACGTTCTGGTGCAGCCCCGCATGGCCGCTCATCGGGCCATGGCGGAAGAACCACTTCTGCGCCGTGTAGCCGAGCGCCTGGTATTCCAGCGCCCGCTCCCGCACCCGCCCGAAGTCGAGCACCGCGAAACCCAGCATCGAGGCGTAGGCTGGCACGGCGTCGCGCGTCGGGCCGCCGAGCAGGCGATGCACCGGCTGCCCCAGCCAGCGCCCTCGCAGGTCCCACAGCGCGCAATCGACGGCGCTGATCGCCAACATCGCATCGCCCTGGCGGCCGTGCACCATCGCGCGGTGCATCTGGTCCCACAGCTTCTCCCCCGCAATCGGGTCCTGCCCGAGTAGCAGCCGGCGCAGGCTGTGGGCGACGATGTAGGCAACCCCCTCTGGGATCGGCCCGGCGCGGCCGGTCACACCCTCATTGGTGTCGATCTCGACGAACACGGTTGTAATGCGGAACCCGTCCGCCGTCTGCACGCCGCCCTCGAAGTCGTTCCTGTGCCGATACTCGTCGTAGATGTCGAGCGGCCGGACCAGCCGCTCCTCCCAGATGTCCCCATGGGTCGGCAGGGTGCCGGTCAGGCGGCGCAGGCGGACGGCGGTGATGCGCATGTCAGCGGGCCTCGTTGAGGATGGCGCCGGCGGGACGTGCGGCCTCGGGCCTACCCCACAGCGAGAAGATGACGGTGATGACCACGATCGACATGCACGCCATGGCGGCGAGCCAGAACAGCCCCCCGTTGAAGCTCCCCGTCTGGTCGCGGATCATGCCGATCACCCAGGGATTGACCACGCTCGAAAGGTTGCCGAGCGCGTTGACCATGGCGATGCCGCCCGCCGCGGCGGTGCCGGACAGCAGCGTGGTCGGCAGCCCCCAGAATACCGGCATGGCGGCGAACACCCCGAACGCGGTGAAGCACAGGGCCACCATCTTGAGCACCGGGTCGCCGATGACGGCCGCCGCGATCAGGCCCACCGCCGAGATCGTCAACGCCACGTAGTTGGCTAGGCCGCGCCGCCCCGGCCGGTCCGCAAAGCGTCCCATCACGACCATGCCGACCGCCCCGAACCCGTAGGGAATGGCGGCGAGGAAGCTTGCCTGCAGGTTGCTCACCCCGAACTCACGCAGGATCAGCGGCAAAAAGGTGCTGATGGCGCCGTTGAGGTTGGTCAGGCCGTAGTAGCCCAGGCACAGCAGCAGGATGCGTGGGCTAAGCAGTGTCCGCAGCAGCCCGGCGTGGCTGCTGCCTTCCCTGTCTTGCCGCTCCGTGGCCAGGCGCGCGACGAGGCGTGCCCGCTCCTCCATGGTGAGAAACCGTGCCTGCTCCGGCGTTGCAGGCAGGATAAAGGGGATTGCCACGCCCAGAACGAGCGCCGGCACGGCCTCGAGCAGATAGATCCACTGCCAGCCATGCAGCCCCATCACGCCCTCAAGCTCGAGCAGCAGCCCGGACACCGGCGTGCCGAACACGAGCGCGATGGGAATGCCGGTGAAGAACGCGGCGATGACGCGACCTCGATAGGCCGCAGGAAACCATAAAGTAATGTAGAAGATGACGCCTGGAACGAACCCGGCCTCCGCCGCGCCCAGCAAGGCCCGTGCGACATACAGGCTCTGTGAGTCCCATACGAGGGCATGGGCGCCGGACACCAGCCCCCAGGTGAACATGATCCGAGCGATCCAAAGCCGCGCGCCGAACCGGGCGAGGGCAAGGTTGGACGGCAGTTCCAGCAGCACGTAAGGCACGAAGAACACGCCGGCGGCGACGCCGAACGCGGTCATGCTGAGGCCCAGGTCATGGTTCATGGTTAGCGCCGCGACGCCGATGTTCGAACGGTCCAGCACGGCCACGAAGTAGCTGAACGTCAGCAGCGGCATCAGCCGCCAGGCGAGCTTGCGTACGATGGCGTCATCCGGATCGGTCACGGGCGCTCTCCTTTTCTGCCGCGCAGTGCGCCCATGTTCGGGTCGCCGCACGGCGTTATTGATGCCGACATCCCGCCGATGCGCATGCCGGAAACGTTTCTGGACGTTCGGAGTGGCGGTGTTTCCTGTCAATGGGCGCGGAACAGCGATTGAGACGGCAAGTGAGGCGGCAGGGCACCGGCATACGCGACGTGGCGCGCCATCTGGGGCTTTCGGCCAGCACGGTGTCGCGCGTCATGAACGACTGGGCCGACCTGAGCGCTGCGAAGCGCACGCGCTTTCCACATCCTAGAACTCGGCAACCACCTCGGCGCCGACGGATCGCGCATGCAACTCGACCGCGGCGCGCTGGGCATCCAGCCCGAGGCCGGACTGCCCCTGCTTGTCGGTGCTGACGCGGTAGTAGGCCACCAAAGCCTTTATGGCGACTACGATAAGACCATGATCTTATAAAAGACTACTGTCCTAAATCTTGCCCGGCGGCCCCGTTCGGTCCAGCCGTTATAAACGGACCTTTGGACCGTAAGCATTCTCGACGTTGTCCTCTATAGCAGCAGCACCGCACTCGTAGCGGCGGGCAACAACATGGCTTTGACGGACATTGTTCTTCTCGAAGCGTATCCGCACAGCGAAGTCGCGTTGCGTGCTGTCTACAGGTGGCCAGTCCGGGCTCTCTTCGGTTGCAAGGGGGATGACGAGCGCAAAGTCGTTTGGCCCCATGTCGGTCTGTGCAGCCCCTGTCCCAGATCCTACATCTGCTCCGAAAGCCATGTCCCTGCTTGTCTCCAAGACTGGACCAGAGATGAACGTTGCTGCCCAGCCTGGAGCAAGCCCGATGATGCTGGCCTATGCGGCAGCCTAGGCGGCAGCGCCGGGCCACCTTGTGCTGTATCGCGTGGGCGAGTTCTACGAGGTGCTGCACGGAGACGCAGCAACCGTGTCCCGCCTGCTCGGCATTCAACTGACGCGCCGGCCACAAAAGAACGCAGCCGACATCCCGATGTGCGGCATACCCGCAGGGTCGGCCGAGGCCGCTGTCGTCAGGCTCCTTGCTGCGAGACGCAAGGTTGCCGTATCCGAGCAGCCCACGGAGCCTGCCGGTCAGCGCCCATTGCGCCTGCTGACGCCCGGCACCTCGGTGAGTGCCGACGTCCTCGCGGCCGACAAGCCGAACAACCTGGCCGTGGCCCACGCTGTTGGCGAGGCGGTCGCCTTCGCCTGGATGGACCTGTCCACCGGGGAGGCCAGGACCAGCATGGCGTCCCTCGACGGGTGCGGCGCGGCCCTGGCGCGGATCACGCCTGCGGAGGTGCTGGTGTCCAAGTGGCCGGAGGGGTCGGACGCGCTTGCCGTGGCCATATGCGGCTCCGGGGTCAGGTTCTCCGACCTGCCCCGGGACGGGCTGACAGAGGCCGAAGCGGATGCCGCCCTCTCCGAGGCCTACGGCACTGGCCACCGCGACCTGCTGCGCGGCTTCTCTCCTCCCGAGCTGACCGCCTACGCCGCCCTTCTGACCTACATGCGCACGGTTGTCGGACACCTTCCGGCTGGCCTGGCCCTTCCGCGCCGGGCAGGCGCCGGCGACATCATGGAGATCAACGGTCCCACGCTGCGGGGCTTGGAGGTGCTCACCTCGGCGTCCGGGCGGGACGGGTCATTGCTGTCCGTCATGGACCGGACCGTGACCGCCCCGGGCGCGCGGCTTCTAGTGCGACAGCTGTCTGCCCCACTCACCGACCCGCGCACCATTGAGCGGCGGCTTGCGATGGTGCGCCGCTTCGTGGACGAGCCGAGCGTGCGTG
>CAXTCI010000289.1:0-4545 GCA_964242325.1 uncultured Acetobacteraceae bacterium | reverse complement strand
GCCAGGAGAAAGGCACCATCGTGCTCGCCACCGTGAAGGGCGACGTGCACGACATCGGCAAGAACCTGGTGGACATCATCCTGACCAACAACGGCTACCGGGTGGTCAACCTGGGCATCAAGGTCGGGCTGGCCGACATGGTCGCCGCCGCCAAGCAGCACCGCGCCCACGCCATCGGCATGAGCGGGCTGCTGGTCAAGTCCACCGTGGTGATGCGGGAGAACTTGGAGGAGATGGGGCGCCAGGGCCTCGACATCCCCGTCATGCTCGGCGGCGCCGCGCTGACCCGCAACTACGTCGAGGACGACTGCGTGCAGGCCTATGCCTGCGGGCGGGTGGTGTATGCGCGCGACGCCTTCGACGGCTTGCACCTGATGGACAAGGTGACGGGCAACGGGTTCGACGATTACCTGGCCGCCGTGCAGTCGAAGCGGTCGGGCAAGGCGCGCAACACCAAGCGCACCCTGGGCCAGGCCGACGCCCGCGCCTTCCGTCCGGTGGAGGTGGCCGAAGTGCAGGCCCGGCGGCGCCGCATCACCCAGGATGTGCCGGTGGCCGAGCCACCGTTCTGGGGCGCCCGGGTGATCGAGGCGCCGACCAAGGCGGTGATCCCGTTCTTGAACGAGCGCAGCCTGTATCAATTCCAGTGGGGATTCCGGAAGCAGGGCAAGACGCTGGAGGATTTCCTGGGCTGGGCCAAGCAGGAGCTGCGTCCGGTGCGCGACCGGATGCTGGTGCTATGCGAGCAGGACGGCATCCTGAAGCCGCAGGCGATCTATGGTTATTGGAAGGCTGCCGGGCAGGGCAACGAGCTGATCGTGTTCGACCGGGATGGCCAGACCGAGCTGTGCCGCTTCGCCCTGCCCCGGCAGCCGAAGGAGGATGGCGAGTGCATCGCCGATTTCTTCCGCGACGTGGACGATGCCGAGCGGGACGTGATCGGCCTGCAGGTCGTTACCGTCGGCCAGAAGGCGTCCGACATGGCGCGGGTGTGGTTCGAGGACAACCGCTACCAGGACTACCTTTACCTGCACGGCCTGTCGGTCGAGGTGGCGGAGGCGATGGCGGAATACACCCATAAGCGCATCCGTGCCGAGATGGGCTTTGCCGGGGAGGATGACCGCGACATGGACCGGATGCTGCAGCAGCATTACCGCGGCAGCCGCTACTCGTTCGGCTACCCGGCCTGCCCGCGGCTGGAGGATCAAGAGCCGCTGCTGCGCCTGCTGGATGCTGGGCGGATCGGGGTGTCGCTATCCGACGAGTCGCAGCTGCATCCGGAGCAGAGCACCAGTGCCATCGTGGTGCTGAACCCGCGGGCGAAGTACTTTTCGGTGTGATCGCATCGCCATGGTGTGGATGAGCGCGGTGCCATCCGCTGCAATGGGGGGTTGGCCCTCGGCGGAAGCAGCCCTGTGTCGCAGGTCGAAGGTGGCACCCTCTCAACCCGCCTGCTAATCAGCGGCCAGCCAAGCGGGGACAGGGTTGGACCGGATCGGGCGGATAGCAGCGGGTACCATCGTCGTCGGCATCGTCGTGCTGGCAATGAAAGCGCTTGCCTGGCGCTTGACCGGCAGCGCCGCGCTGTATTCGGATGCGCTGGAAAGCGTGGTCAACGTCCTCGCCTCCGTGATCGCCTTCGGCGCCCTGCGCCTGGCCGCGAGGCCCGCTGACGCCAATCACACCTATGGTCATGACAAGGCTGAGTTCTTCGCCGCGGTGATCGAGGGCGTGCTGATCATCCTCGCCGCCGCCAGCATCTTGGAACACGCCTGGGCCACTTGGAATGACACGCCGCGGCTGGAACAGATGGGGCTCGGACTCGGCCTGAATGCCGTGTCCACCGCGATCAATGCCAGTTGGGCGGTGCTGCTGCTGCGGGAAGGACGCAAGCACCGCTCGGCCGCGCTGACGGCGGATGCGCGGCACCTAAATTCGGATGTGGTGACGTCGGTGGGGATCACCGCCGGGCTGATTGTGACGGTGTGGACCGGGCTGCCCTGGCTGGACCCGCTGATTGCGGTGGGGACGGCGGTGCATGTGCTGTGGTCCGGACTGCGCGTCGTGCATGGCTCGGTTGGCGGCTTGATGGACGCGGCACCGGCGGAGGTGGTGGTGGAGCGCATACGCCGCCTGGTCGGCCAGCATGCCGACGGCGCCATCGAGGCGCACGACCTGCGCACCCGCCATGCCGGACGCCTGACCTACCTGGAGTTCCACCTGGTCGTGCCCGGCGACATGCGCGTGGCCGAGGCGCACGCCATCTGCGACCGGATCGAGGCCGCCCTCAAGGCGGAGGTGGACGGCCTGGTCATCACCATCCATATCGAACCCGAGTTGAAGGCCAAGCACAGCGGCGTGCTTGTCCTGTAGGTGCGCATCGGGGCGAACAGGCTTGGTTTGGCGGTGTCCGTTGTCCTCCATGTCGGGGCGGCGGCAGTCCTGCTGCTTCCATGGGCTGGACGGGGCCGCGGGCCTGTCCAAGCGCCCCCCATCGAGGTCGAGCTGATCCAGGCCAGCACTGCAGGGGCCGCGGCACCGCCGGCCGATGCACCTGCCCGGCAGCCGGCGCCGTCCGTCAAACCCGCTCCGGCGGCGCCGCCGGCTGCCGATCCCGCGGCACGCCAGGCTCCGCCGCTGCCGACCCCGCGGCCCGAGGGAGAAGCGGCATTGGCGGCCCCGTCCTCCGCGGCGCCCCAGGCCGCACCGCCTGCCCCGGCGGCGGCCACCGAAACCAGCCTGGGCAATGGTGGCCAAGACCTGGCCGACCTGGACTCCCGCGGCGACGACATAATCCCGCCCCGCCCCGACAGCCGGTTCCGCAACCTGCCGCCAGCTTATCCTATGGAGGCCATGCGGCATCGTCAGGAGGGCACGGTGCGGCTGGTCGTCCATGTCTCGACGGAAGGCGTCCCGATCCTGGTAGAGCTTGCCAGCAGCAGCGGCCATCCCAGCTTGGACAAGGCGGCATTGGACGCGGTGGGGCGGTGGCGGTTCCGCCCGGCGGTGGGCGCTGCCGGGCCGTTGCCGTTCGACTATCCGCTCGACATACATTTCGTTGGGGACGGCAGATGATACGGATTGACCGGGTTGTGACGCGCGGCGGCGACGGCGGGCAAACCTCGCTCGGCGACGGCACCCGGGTGCCGAAGGATGCGCTGCGGGTGGACGCCTACGGCACGGTGGACGAGGCGAATGCCACCATCGGCCTGCTGCGCCTGCATACCAAGGACGATCCCGAAGCCGATGCCATGCTGGCCCGCATCCAGAACGACCTGTTCGACGTGGGCGCCGACCTGTGCGTGCCCGGCGAGGCCGGGGAGCGGCTACGCGTCACCGACGCGCCGAATGTCCGGATGGAGGCGGAGGTGAAGGCGATGAACGAGGCGCTGGCGCCGCTGACCAGCTTCATCCTGCCCGGCGGCACCCCGGCGGCGGCCCATGCCCACCTGGCCCGCACGGTCGTGCGCCGGGCTGAGCGGCTGGTGGTGCATCTGGCCCGAGAGGAGGAGGTCAACCCCGCGGTGATCCGCCTGCTGAACCGCTTGTCCGACCACCTGTTTGTGCTCGGCCGCCGCCTGAACTCCGGTGGCGACGTGCAGTGGACGCCTGGGGCGAACCGGTAGGGGTTTTTCTCTCTCTGCTCCTTTTCTCTACGGGAGAGGGCCGGGGTGAGGGGATGGGCGAGGGCCAAATTTGCCCACGGTGGGGTTTGGCGCTTCGGCACGGACGGTGCTCCGCTCCGCAGCCAAGACCCCCTCACCCCAGCCCTCTCCCGAAGGGAGAGGGAGCAGGGAACGGCTTTGTGGCAAAGAGGCGCCCTGCCTTATCTATCGTGGGAGAAGCTTGACGGCGGATGGCTGCGTGGTGCCCTTGGAGGCATTGCACCGAAGGCCTGGCCATGTCCGTCACTGTACCTGCTCCTACCGTTTCCATCCCGTCGTCCGGTCCCGACCACAAACATGTGCCGGACGAGACGCACGACATGCCGCTGCCCACCGATCCCCAGACCATATTCCTGGGTGGCCTGTTCCTCCTTGCCAGCCTCGCAGTCATGTATGTGGCAAGCGAGGTCATCCTGCCGATCGTGCTGGCGCTGGTGCTCAAGCTGCTGCTGCAGCCCGTGGTGCGCTTCGGCGAGCGGTTCCATATCCCGCGAGCTGTTGGCGCACTCATCTCCATCGTGCTGCTGGTCGGAGTGTTCGCCGGGCTTGGCACCGTCTTGTCCGGGCCGGCGGCTGACTGGTTGCACAACGCCCCGGCCACTTGGGAAAAGGTGCAATCCCAGTATGCCTGGGTAAAGGAGCCGGTGCAGCACGTGCAATCCCTGCTGGGCCGCGCCGGGCTGGAGCCGTCCGGGGGACCTGGGATCAACCCCCGTGCCATCGCCAGCAGCATCGCCAGCGGCGCCGGCAACTTTGCGTCCCACCTGCTCGAAACGCTGCTGATCCTGTTCTACCTGCTGGTGTTCGGCGAGACGTTCATGCGGCGGCTGGTCGAGGTGCTGCCGTCGTTCAAGGACAAGAAGCAGGCGGTCGGCATCTC
>CAXTCI010000288.1:0-4656 GCA_964242325.1 uncultured Acetobacteraceae bacterium | reverse complement strand
TGGGCGAGGCGCACCAGGGTATTGGCGAGACCTTCGCCCTGGCGCTGGATGTGGAACACGTCGCCATGGCACGGCGTGTCGCCCAAGGCGGCCCTCCGCCCAGCGCGCAATCCCTGCCCGGCATCAGCGATCGTGTAGTCAGGATCGAGCCCCTGCTGGGCGGCATCCAGCAGATGCACACCCCAGGTGTCCGCATCGCGACGGTGCTCCGCGGCGAGGAGATGGCAGTAGGTTGAGTTGGCGTCAACGCCGGCCAGCACGGGCGTGGCGCCCTGGAAGATTTCGTCGTGCAGGTTGTGCGTCAGCAGAGACTTTGGCGCTGATCAGCGCCCCATCACATTGTAAATGTATGATCTTCCTGGGTTCCTGGGCCGCGCCGACTCACAATCACGGTTGAGCTATCCCTTGGCCGCGAAAGCTGGAGACCCACCCTGGTGAATGATCCGGGCTAGCGCAGCGTCGTAATTGCAGCCGCAATGCGCTCGCAGCCGCTTTGCAGCACGTCCTGCGACGTTGCGATGGACAGGCGAAAGTAGGGCGAAAGGCCGTAGGCTGTCCCGGCAACGACAGCGACGCCCGCGTGCTCAAGTAGGAATAGGACGACGTCGCCGTCATCCGCCAAGTGTTTGCCATCCGGCCCCGTCTTGCCGATCAGCCCGGCGCAATTGACATACAGGTAGAATGCGCCCGCTGGAGGGCTGCAGCTCAGGCCCGGGATCGCGTTGATCATGGCGAGAACCGCGTCCCGGCGCTGCCCATAAACAACCACGCTCTTCGCAACGAAACCCTGATCGCCGTTCAGCGCCTCGGTCGCGGCCACTTGGCTGATCGAGCAGCAATTACCGCTCGACTGCGACAGCATGGTGTTCATCGCCCCAACGATGTCCGCCGGTCCCGCCGCGTAGCCGATGCGCCATCCGGTCATTGCGTAGGTCTTCGACACGCCATTCACCACCAGGACACGGTCCCGAAGCGCCGGCACCGCCTGCAGCAGATGCGGGGTGCGTCCGCCGTCGAAGCGGATGTGCTCGTAGATATCGTCCGTCATGACGAGCACGTCCGGATGTGCGAGCAGGACCTCACCAAGGGCACGATACTCTGCCGCCGTGTAGCTGGCGCCCGTTGGGTTGCTCGGCGAGTTGATCAGCAGCCAGCGCGTGCGCGGCGTGATCGCTGCCGCAAGCTGCGCCGGGGTCAATTTGAAGCCGGCTGCCTCGGGGCAGGCCACCGTGACCGGCACGCCTTCGCAGGCCAGCACCATGTCGGGGTAGGAAACCCAGTAAGGCGCCGGGATCACCACCTCGTCGCCAGGCTCAAGCGTGACCGCCAGCGCATTGTAGATCGCGCTCTTGGCGCCGTTGGTCGCGATGATCTCCTGGATGCCGTAGTGCAGGCCGTTCTCCCGATCGAGCTTGGCCGCGATCGCCTGCCGCAGCTCCACGGTCCCGGCCATAAGCGTATAACGGGTCGCGCCTTTCTCCATAGCTGCCGCGGCCGCCGCACGGATGTGCACAGGCGTGTCGAAATCAGGCTCGCCGACGACCAGGTTGACGATCGAGCGCCCGGCCCGGCGCAGGCTGTTGGCGCGATCGGCCGCCGCCGTGCTTGGGGACGGCTTGATGCGCCTGACCCGGCTGGCGATGCGGGACGGGACGGCGAGGCCGGTCGGGACGTCGTTCATGATCCAAGGCTAGGCGCGTCCGCCCAGCCGGGTCCAAGACGACTTGAATCTGCCGAAAGAAGCCGAGCTTATGGCTGTGCAGGCGCGGCTGTCCTATCTCTTATGGCAGGAGCTCGCGCATGAACTTCACCCGGTTGAGATACTTCGCCAAGGTCGTGGATGTCGGCAGCATGACCCAAGCTGCCGACCTGCTGAACATCGCCCAGCCCGCGCTCAGCCAGCAGATCGCGACCCTGGAGGCGGAGGTCCGGCAGCAACTGCTGTTCCGCACCAAGCGCGGCGTGTCGCCAACGGAAGCCGGCAAGACGCTTTACCGCCACGCCCAGGTTATCCTTCGCCAGTGCGAGCAGGCGCGGACGGACATGGCAGCGGAGAGCGCCGGCGTCTCAGGCCCGGTCTCGGTTGGCCTCGCCCCGGGCACCGCGGCGGCGACCCTGGCGCTGCCGTTGATCCGGGCAATCCGGACGCTGCATCCGGGCATCATTCTCTACCTCAACGAGAACTACGGGACGACGTTGTCGGAGCTGATCATGAGCGGCCGGATGGACCTGGCCGTGCTGTATGGCAACCGCGCGATCCACGGCCTGTCCTTCACGCCACTGATGGAGGAGGAGCTGTTCCTGGTCGGACCCGCCGCCAGCGCCGACCCGATCCCGGTTGCCGAGCTGGAGGGCATCGAGCTGTTCCTGCCGCGGCCCTACAACATCGTCCGCAAGCTGGTGGACGAGAACTTCACCCGTGCCGGCGTCAGCTTCCGGGTCGTGGCCGAGGTTGAATCGGCGGCGACGCTCAAGGCGGTCATCGCGGACGGGCTGGGGCTGACGATCCTGCCTGCCTCAATGGCGCGAGAGGCCGCCGATGGCCGCCCATCCTGGTGCCGCCGGATCGTGGACCCGGTCATCGCGGCTCCGCTCACGCTTTGTCAGTCGGACCACCTGCCCCTGTCCGAGCCGGCCGAGGTGGTCAAGACGGTCCTGCTGGAGCTGGCGGCCGGGCTTCCCGCCGATGGCGGCTGGTCGCCGGGCACCGGCGATCCGGGCGCCCCATAAGCGGGCGCTATCGCGGCAAAGCCAATCCGTCTTATCGCCGGACCAGGCGGACCGATAACGTCCCTGCAAGCGTTGAGGGCGGCAAAGGAATGGACCGGGAGGTCATCAAGGCACTGATCGAGGCACTTGCGGCCTCGGACCTGGCGGAACTCGAATACCGCAGCAACGGCGAGACGTTACGGCTCGTCAAGCGTGGTGCATCGGCTCCGGCGGCGCCCATCCCCGCCGACCCGCGCCCACCCGCACCTGGCCAGCCCACACCCCTGCCAGCGCCTCCCGATGCGGTCCCGGAAACGGTGATCGCGCCGCTCTATGGCATCGTTCACCTGCAGCAAGTGCCAGGTGCGCCGCCGTTCGTGTCCGCGGGCCAAGCTGTCACTGCGGGACAGGTGCTCTGCGTCATTGAGGCCATGAAGGTGTTCAACCAGATACGCGCCGAGCGCGACTGCGTCATGGCGTCCGTGCTGGTCGAGTCAGGCCAGGAAGTGGAAGCGGGCCAAGCGCTGTTCCGGCTCCGGTGAGGTCCGTTCAATGTTCGACAACGTCCTGATCGCCAACCGCGGCGAGATCGCGCTTCGCATCCAGCGGGCCTGCCGTGGCCTCGGCCTGCGCACGGTTGCCGTCCACTCCGAGGCTGACGCCGATACGCCTTACGTGCAGCAGGCCGACCAGGCGTTCTGCATCGGGCCGCCCGCGGCCGGGAAGAGCTACCTGAACCAGGCCGCCATCTTGTTCGCTGCCGAGGTCAGCGGTGCCCAGGCGATCCATCCCGGCTATGGCTTTCTGTCTGAGAATGCCGAGTTCGCGGCACAGGTGGAGCAGGCCGGGCTGGTGTTCGTCGGCCCGAGCGCGTCCTGCATCCAGACCATGGGCGACAAGGTCGCGGCCAAGCGGGCGATGCGCCGTGCCGGCGTGCCGTGCGTGCCAGGCCCAGACGAGCCGTTGCCGGACGACCCGGCCGCGATCCGCGCGGTTGCCGACGAGATCGGCTACCCGGTGATCGTCAAGGCCGCCGGCGGCGGCGGCGGACGCGGCATGCGGGTCGTCACCGACCCGGACGCGCTGCTGGAGACACTTGCGCTGACCAAGGAGGAGGCCCGCCACGCCTTCGGCAATCCAGAGGTATACATCGAGAAGTTCCTTTCCCATCCGCGTCACGTCGAGATCCAGGTCATCGCCGACCGTCACGGTACGGCGCTGTGGCTGGGCAGCCGCGACTGCTCGCTGCAACGGCGCAATCAGAAGGTCATTGAGGAGGCGCCGGCGCCGAGAATCGCGCCTGAAGACATCGCCAGGGTCGGTTCGCGCTGCGCCGAGGCGTGCCGGCAGATCGGCTACTGCGGCGTCGGCACCTTTGAGTTCCTGTTCGAGGACGGCCAGTTCTACTTTATCGAGATGAACACCCGGCTGCAGGTCGAGCACCCCGTGACCGAGATGACGACCGGCATCGACATCGTCCAGCACCAGTTGCGCGTGGCCCGCGGCGAGACGCTATCCTTGACGCAGGACCTAATCAGCTGCGTCGGCCACGCCGTCGAGTGCCGGATCAACGCCGAGGACCCGAGCACTTTCGCACCGTCGCCGGGCCGCATCACCGAATGGCGCGTGCCCGGCGGATTCGGGGTGCGGGTTGATAGCCATGCTGGCGCGGGATACCAGGTGCCGCCGTACTATGACTCCATGATCGCCAAGCTGATCGTGCACGGCGCGAGCCGCGATGACGCCCTTGCCCGCATGCGCCTGGCCCTAAGCGAGATGCAGGTCGGCGGCATCAAAACCAACCTCCCGCTGCATCGGGCCATTCTGGACGACACCGCCTTCAGCGATGGTCCGGTGGACATCCACCACCTCGAACGCTGGCTGGAGCAGAGGGCGGCATGAGCGCCGATCCGAGGATCAGCGGGCTGGGGGCCGCGGCGCTGCTGT
>CAXTCI010000287.1:0-4693 GCA_964242325.1 uncultured Acetobacteraceae bacterium | reverse complement strand
TCAGCTCGCCGACCGAGCGCACCCGGCGGTTGCCGAGGTTGTCGATGTCGTCGATCGTGCCGCGGCCGTCCTTCAGCTCGCACATGATCTTGACGGCCTTGAGGACGTCCTCCTTGCGGAGCACGCGCACCGTGTCCTCGGCATCCACGCCCAGGCGCATGTTCATCTTCACCCGGCCGACGGCAGACAGGTCGTACCGATCGGGGTCGAAGAATAGGCCGCGGAACAGGGCCTCCGCCGTTTCCGGGGTCGGCGGCTCGCCGGGGCGCATCACCCGGTAGATATCCACCAGCGCGTCGTCGCGGTTGCTATTCTTGTCCACGGCCAGCGTGTTGCGCAGCCATGGGCCGTTGCCTTGATCCACCGCAAGCGTCGGCAGGACGGTGATCCCGGCGTCTTCCAGCGCGGTCAGGCGGGCTTCGGCCAGCTCCTCCCCAGCCTCGGCGTAGATCTCGCCGGTTTCCTCGTTCACCAGGTCCACGGCGACATAACGGCCAAGCAGGTCGGCACGCCCGACCAGCACGGTCTTGGTCGCCTCGCCTATCTTGCGGGCGGCGCGGGCAGTCAGCTTAGTGGTGGCCTCGGCCACAACCTCGCCGGTGTCGGCGTCCACCAGGGCTTCGGCGAGGGTGATGCCACGATACGCGTCAGCCTCGAACGGGCGCGCCCAGCCCTTGGGTGTGCGAGTAAACGCGACCTGGGTGTAGAAGTAGTTGAGGATCTCCTCGGGATCCATGCCGCGGATTTCGCCGATGTCCACTGTCTCGCCCTGGGCCTCGCGCTCCCGGCGCATGGCCTCGGTTGCCGCACCGTCGAGCGCATAGAGCAGGGTGCTCACGGGCAGCTTCCGCTTGCGGTCGATGCGGACGTAGACGAGATCCTTGCTGTCGAACTCGAAGTCGAGCCAGGAGCCGCGATAGGGGATGACGCGCGAGGTGAACAGGAACTTCCCGCTGGAATGCGTCTTGCCCTTGTCGTGGTCGAAGAACACACCGGGGCTGCGGTGCATCTGGCTGACGATGACGCGTTCGGTGCCATTAATGACGAAGGTGCCGTTCTCGGTCATGAGCGGCATGTCGCCCATGTAAACCGGCTGTTCCTTAATGTCGCGGATGGAGCGGGCGCCGGTGTCCTCGTCCAGATCCCAGACGATCAGGCGCAGGATGACCTTCAACGGGGCGGCAAAGGTCATGCCGCGTTGGATGCATTCCTCGACGTCGTACTTCGGCTCTTCCAACTCGTAGTAGACGAATTCCAGCCGGCCGCGGCCAGCGAAGTCGTCGATTGGGAACACCGACTTGAAAACCTCTTGCAGACCGGTTGGCGTCCGGCTGTCCGGCGCCACCTCCATCTGCAAGAACGCCTCGTAGCTGGCGCGCTGCACGTCAATGAGGTTGGGCATCGGCGCAACTTCGGGGATGCGCCCGAAGCTCTTGCGGATGCGCTTCTGTCCCGTGAACGACTTAGTGATCGCGTTCATCCCACGTCCTTGACCCTGATGTTTTGGCGGCGCGATAGTGGCCGCCAACAGCTTTGGCACTTATCTGATCCCGGCTCCGGAACTGCCCGGGGGCCTTGATCGTCTTATCCCCGGCACCGAAGCAGCGCCTGAGCGCTCGGAGCCGTCTGGCAACGAGAAAGCGGACGGCATCCGGCATGGATCCCGCCCGCTTCTATCTTAGCAGCCCGGCATCACTGCCGGGTTGTAGGTGCTACTTAATCTCGACAGCGGCGCCCTGCTCTTCAAGCTGCTTCTTCAGCTTCGCAGCCTCATCCTTGTTTACGCCTTCCTTGACGGTCTTCGGCGCCGCTTCAACCAAATCCTTGGCTTCCTTCAGCCCGAGGCCTGTGATCGTGCGGACTTCCTTAATCACGTTGATCTTCTTGTCGCCGACCTTCGCCAGGATCACCGTGAACTCGGTCTGCTCCTCGACCGGAGCGGCCGGGGCGGCAACGCCGCCGGTCGGTGCTGCAACTGCAGCTGGGGCCGCAGCCGAAACGCCCCACTTCTCTTCCAGCATCTTGGACAGCTCTGCCGCCTCAAGCACCGTCAAAGCCGACAGCTCTTCAACCAGTCTCGCCATATCAGCCATAATCTCAGTCCTTATCTAACCCTTGGTTGGTTCCATGCAAGCCCAGTGCCGTTTTCTGGGCCGGGCCTGCGGCTCGGTTCGGCAGGGCGGCTTAGGCCGCCTCCGCCGGGGTGCTTTCACCGGTGTCCGCACTGTCCTTGGTGGCATAGGCCCCGAAGACCCGGGCGAGCTGTCCGGCCGGTGCTTGCAGCACGCCTGCGATCCGTGTCGCGGGGGTTTGTATCATCCCCACGATGCGGGCGCGCAACGTGTCCAGCGACGGCAGGTCGGCCAGCGCCTTGATCCCATCCGCATTCAGCGTCTGGGTGCCAAGGGCGCCGCCGATCACGACGAACTTCTCGTTGGTCTTGGCGTAGTCGAGGGCGGCCTTTGCCACTGCCACCGGGTCCATTGACCACGCGAGCGCGGTCGGCCCCTTCAGCATCGGCTTGATGCCCTCGAACCGGGTCCCATCCAGGGCGAGTACGGCCAGCCGGTTCTTCGCGACTTTGTAAGTTGATCCCGACGCACGCATCTGGCGGCGCAGATTCGATACCTCGGCCACCGTCATACCCTTGTTCTGGGTGACGACGACCATGGACGTTTCTGCGAACACCTGACCGAGCGTGGAGACAAACTCTCGCTTCTCCGTACGGTCCACGTTCACTCTCCTCGTGGCGCCGGTGCGTTTGGACCGCACCGCCGCCGGGTTGCCCCGGCATGGCCACCTGGCCATGCCGCGCCTGTCCGGAACCCCGTGCGCCGAGGCGCCGTGGGACCTGTAGCCGGAACCGCCAGGGCGCCGAAGCCAGGCTTGCGCCGGGTCCGGATCATCTTGGCTTCCCCGTCTATCGCGCGCGGGCCTAGGCCCTTTACTCCCCGCATTTCTAGGAAATGGCGGGGGACGTGCGGTTTCGGACAGGTTCGGAGCAGCTTGCGCCGCCCCTAGCCACCGGCGCCCGGAGGCGCCGGCGAATTCTCAATCAGCCGCCCAGCGTGGCAATGTCCACCCTGATGCCCGGCCCCATCGTGCTGCTGAGGCTGGCCTTCTTTAGGTAGGTGCCCTTGGCGCCGGTCGGCTTGGCCTTCTGGATCGCGTCCACGAAAGCACGGATGTTGACGAGCAGCTTGTCCTCATCGAACGATGCCTTGCCGATGCCAGCGTGGACGATGCCCGCCTTCTCCGCCCGGAATTCCACCTGGCCAGACTTCGCGGCAGACACTGCGCCGCGGACGTCCATGGTGACCGTGCCGAGCTTCGGGTTGGGCATCAGGCCGCGCGGGCCGAGGATTTTGCCGAGCCGGCCCACCAGCGCCATCATGTCGGGGGTGGCGATGCAACGGTCGAACGCGAACTCGCCGCCTTGCACCTTTTCTGCCAGGTCCTCGGCGCCCACGATGTCGGCGCCGGCGGCGGTAGCTTCCTCCGCCTTGGCGCCGCGGGCGAACACGGCCACGCGCAGGGTCTTGCCGGTGCCATTGGGTAGGCTGAGCAGGCCGCGCACCATCTGGTCGGCGTGGCGCGGGTCAATGCCCAGGTTCATGCTGAGTTCGATGGTCTCGTCGAACTTAGCATTGGCGTTGCTCTTGGCGAGCTTCACCGCCTCGTCCAGCGTATAGGCCTTGGCGCGGTCGAATGCGGCGTAACCGGCCTTCAGGCGCTTGTCGTGTGCCATGGTATCAGCCCTCCACCACGGTGAGGCCCATCGAGCGGGCGCTGCCGGCCAGCATGCGCATTGCAGCCTCGGCGTCGTTGGCGTTCATGTCCTTCATCTTGGTCTCGGCGATCTCGCGCAACTGCGCCGTAGTGACCCGTCCGACTGCGGCGCCCTTGCCCGGCGTCGTCGTGCCCTTGGTGATCCCGGCCGCCTTCTTCAGGAAGTAGGTGTTGGGCGGAGTCTTGGTGATGAATGTGAAGCTGCGGTCGGCAAAGGCGGTGATGACGACCGGGGTCGGCGTGCCCGGCTCCATGCCCTGCGTGGCGGCATTGAACTCTTTGACGAAGGCCATGATGTTCAGGCCACGCTGGCCGAGCGCCGGGCCAACCGGCGGCGACGGATTCGCCTTCCCCGCAGGTATCTGCAGCTTGATGTAGCCGACGATTTTCTTGGCCAAAGCCACGCCCCTAAGGTACAGGGACCGCGGTAATAGCGGCCGGGCCGCCTATTGGACAGCCCTAGGCCTTCCGCGTTCCGGTGAGTGAATGCTGGCGTATACCGGATGGAACCCGGCGCGTCCAGCGGTTTTACGTGCATGACGGAATGGGCTATGAGTGCCGTATTCCCCTGTCTGGAGTGCTCCCCTATGGCCGTGAAGCCCGGCGCCGTGCCTGTGTCCCCTAAGGTCCGCTTTAATCCGACGGCCGTGGCTATTGGCGTGTCGCTGGTCATCGGCATCATCGGCGCCACCATCGTGGCCGGCAACCCGTTCCGGGCGATGCAGCTGGCCTACCTGGACTACAGCCATACTCCCGCGGGTGGGGCGGCGAAGGGATCACCGACGCGTGCACCGGATACGCAGGGGCAGGCTGAAGAAAAGAAGTAGGGTCGTCTGGCTCAAGCACGCTTCGACCCGGCTTGACCGTGCAGCTACGAAACATTTGATCCAGCACCGGTCCGGCG
>CAXTCI010000286.1:0-4746 GCA_964242325.1 uncultured Acetobacteraceae bacterium | reverse complement strand
GGCAACGACGAGGTGTATCTGGAGAAGTACCTCGACCGCCCCCGCCACATCGAGTTGCAGGTCCTGGCCGACGCCCACGGCAACGTCGTGCACTTCGGCGAGCGCGATTGCAGCCTGCAGCGCCGTCACCAGAAGCTGCTGGAGGAGGCAGGCTCCCCCGCGCTGACCGCGGCGCAGCGGGACGACCTGGGCGCGGTGGTGACGGCCGGGCTGCGGAAGCTCGGCTACCGCAACGCCGGCACCTTGGAGTTCCTGTATCAGGACGGGCAGTTCGCCTTCATCGAGATGAACACCCGCCTGCAGGTGGAGCACCCCGTAACCGAGATGGTGTGCAGCGTGGACCTGGTGCGCGAGCAGATCAGGGTCGCCGCCGGGCAGGAGCTTGGCTACACCCAGGCGGACGTGGCGTTCCGCGGCCATGCCATCGAGTGCCGGGTGATCGCCGAGGACCCCGAGACCTTCATGCCGGCGCCGGGCCGGGTGGACGTGTTCCATGCGCCGGGTGGCCTGGGGGTGCGCGTGGACAGCGCCTTGTATGCCGGCTACGTCGTGCCGCCCTATTATGACAGCATGATCGCCAAGCTGATCGTCCATGCCCCGACCCGTCCCGAGGCCATCGCCAGGATGCGGCGTGCGCTCGACGAGTTCGTGATCCAGGGCATCAAGACCAGCCTGCCGCTGCACCGCCGCATCATGGAGGCTCCGGAGTTCGTGTCCGGGGACTACACGATCCACTGGCTGGAGCGGTTCGTCGCGGCATCACTTTCATGACTGGCGGGTCTGACGGCTTGGCAACGGCTGGCTGCCGGGCCACCTTTCCTCCATGTCGCGCCGCACGATAGACGTCACGCCCGACCTGCTGCTGCGGGCCTACCGCGCCGGGCTGTTTCCAATGGCGGAAACCCGGCATGGGTCGCGGCTGTACTGGCTGGACCCGGAGCTGCGGGGCGTGCTGCCGCTGGACGGGTTCCACCTGCCCAAGCGCCTGCTGCGGACGGTGCTGTCGGACCAGTATGAGGTGTCGTCTGACCAGGCCTTCCCCGCCATCGTCGCCGGATGCGCCGCGGCGGCGCCGGGACGGCAGGATACCTGGATCAACGCGGACATCGAACGGCTGTTCGGCGTCCTGCACCGGATGGGCCACGCCCACTCCGTCGAATGCCGGCGGGATGGCGTGCTGGTCGGCGGGCTGTACGGCGTGTCGGTTGGCGGCGTGTTCTTTGGCGAGAGCATGTTCAGTACGGCGCGCGACGCGTCCAAGGTGGCGCTGGTCCACCTGGTGGCGCGGATGCGGATGGGCGGCTACACCCTCCTGGATACCCAGTTCGTGACCAACCATCTGGCACAGTTCGGGGCGGACGAGATACCGCGGGATCGTTACAAGGCCCAGCTTGCCGCTGCCATTGCGACCCCGGCGCGATGGCTGCCCGCCCCCGATCCGGCGACCCTGAAGGAGGCGATCAGGATGCTTTACGCCCAATCCGCCGCGCGCGGGTCTGTTCCGGAAGCGGCGTCGTCGGCCGCCACCTCGGTTGGAGACGTGCCGGCATGAGGACATTTGCCGTCTTGACCGCAGCCGCCGCGCTGGCTGCTGGTCCCTGGACCGTCGCCGCGGCTCCTACCCAACCTGCTCCTGCCCAGCCCGGTGTTGTTGTTCCTGCGCCGGCCCAGCCGGTGGCGCCCGGTGCGCATACGGCGGTGCCCGCCCAGCCGCCGCTGCTGCCGACGCGTGAGGCGTCCGTGCTGTATCGCATCTCGACCCGTGACAACCAGGTCATCGAGGTGCGGATCACCACCCTCCCCGACGCCGTCGCCATGCGGATAGATATGCCCGACCGAACCTACATGCTGGTCAACCAGGCCGAGCATCGGATGGCGATGGTGGTGCCGGAAGAACTGATGGTCATGGACCTGCCATATCAGGCCGGCGTGCAGGACCAATTCTTGCTGAATAGCCGCATGAAGTTCACCCGGCGCGGCGTTGATACCGTCGCCACCGTGCGCTGCACCTCCTGGGACGTGCTGCTGGACGGCAGCCACGCCGTCGTTTGCGTGACTGACGAAGGCGTGCTGCTCCGATCCGTCAGCGTGGACGCCGACGGTAAGCGCAATACCATCGAGGCCATCAGCGTATCCTACACCCCGGCGCCTGCCTCCGATTTCCTACCTCCCCAGGGGTTTGACCATATGGCCGGGCCAGGCGGGCTCGGGGGCGGCGGAGCGGGGCCATGATGCCGTCAGCCTTCTACCTATCTGTCTTGGCGCTGCTTGCTGTCGCAGGCACGGCGGCGGCGCAGGACCGGCCGCTGCTGCAACCCAGCCGTGACGTGACCGTCACCTACCGGGTCGAGGGCGCGGCTGTGTCCGCCATTCCCGGCGGCATTGACGGCCCGTTGCGCTTGTCCTGGGACGCCGCCCACCAGCGCCTGCGGGCCGAGGCCGAAGGGCGTCCGCAAGCCGTGCTCGTGGACTTGCCGAACCACACCGCCACCATGCTGGACGACACGATGCGCGCCGCCATCGCCCTGCCGGTGCGGGAGCGGGACCTGCAACCCTTGACCCTGGCCGGCGCGCGGCTGACCCGGCGCGGCCCCGGCAACGTCGCCGGCATGGCCTGCACGAATTGGGACGTGGAGTCGCATCGCGGCGCCGGCACGGTCTGCTTGACGGCGGACGGCGTGGCGTTGCGCGCCGATGGCGCAGTGGACGGGCACAAGGGCAGCTTCACCGCAACGACCGTGCGGTATGGTGAGGTTTCGCCGGGGCTGTTCAAGGCGCCGCCCGGCTACCTGGCCCTGGACCTCGCAGGCTTCGGCCGCCGGTGAGGAGCCGGGCCGGCTTTCTGGTGGTGATGCTCACAGCGTCTGCTCCGGCATGGGCACAGGACCGGCCACCGACGACGCCGACGCGCGACGTGGACGTGACCTACCGGGCGGGGCAGGGGGATCGGGTAGTGCAGCAGCGGTCCAGGTTCCTTGCCTCTGACCAGCGCCTGCGGGTGGATACGCCGACCCCCGGCGTTTACGCCATCGTTGACTACCGTGCCCACACGCTTGCGATGGTCAGCGACGCCGAGCACGCGGTGCTGGACATGCCTGCCCCTGCTGGTGCGGCGCCGGGCGGCGTTCCGGCGGGTCAGGGTAGCGCCCGCTTCATCCGCCGTGGGACGGACCAGGTAGCCGGGCTGACCTGCACCGAATGGGAAACAACCGATACCGCTGGGCTGCCCACGCTGGCCTGCTTCACCGATGACGGCGTCATGCTGCGTGCCCGGCGCGGCGCCCAACTGCTCGTGGTGGCCGACCGCGTGGCATATGGGACGCAGGACCCGGCAGTCTTCACAGTGCCGCCGGGCTATGCCCACACCGATTCCCGGGCGCCCCGTTGAGCGGCGTCGCGCGGTCCACGCCGGCCCGAACTCCCTATCAGCGATTCCTGGCGGAACGCGCGCCCTGGACTGACCGGCGCGGACGTTTCGACGCCTTGCGGGCCACGGTGTTCGCGCTGCTGCTACTGCCGGCGGCTTGGCTGGCCTATCGCTGGGGCGCCGGGCTGCTGGGCGCACGTCCATTGAATGCGGCGATCCACTCGACCGGCTACTGGGCGGTCTGGATACTGATGGCGGCGCTGACGGTGACTCCGGCCAAGGCAGTGCTCGGCCTGCCCAACTTGGTCGTCGTGCGGCGGCAGATCGGCATTGCCGCGGGCATATATGCTGGGCTGCACCTGCTGCTGTATGCCGCCGACCAGGACTGGCGGCTAGTGACGGTGGTGACCGAGATCGCGGTGCGGTTCTATCTCACCATCGGCTTCGTTGCCTTCCTGGGCCTGGCCGTGCTGACCTGGACGTCGTCGGATCATTGGGTCAAGCGGCTCGGCGCCAAGTGGAAGCGGCTGCAGAAATGGGCCTACGTCATCGGCGTGCTGGCGGCGGCCCACTTCTTCTTGCAATCCAAGGCAGACGTCTCGGCAGCGACGGTGGCTGCCGGGGTGTTTACCTGGCTGATGATCTGGCGCCAATTGCCGGCGGGCCGGGACCGCGGCTGGCTGCCGCTGCTCGGTCTTGCCGTTGCGGCGGCAGCCGTGACGCTGGGAGTCGAGTTCGCCTGGTATCGCTTCGCCACCAAGATAAACCCAATGCGGGTGCTGCGCGGCGAGTTCGACCTGACCTACGGCGTCCATGCCGCCGGGTTGGTGCTGGTATTGGGCGTGGCCGTGGCATTCCTGGCGGAGTTGCGGGCCATCGGCCAGGGCACATTCGGGGAGCGACCGGCGTTTGCCGTGCTGGTCTATGCCGCCGGCGCGTTGGTGGCGCCGGCCGTGTGCCTTACGCTCGGGTGGATGACTGACGACGTGCTGCCCGAGGGAGTGTCGCCATTGTGGCCGGTCCTGGCGGGCATCGCGCTGTTCGCGTTGCTGGGACTGGCGCGGCACTGGCTGCGCGGCAGCGGCCGGGGCGGGGCGCTCGACCTATTCTGGGCGGCGGCGGCGCTATATCCACTGGCGCTGGTGGATGACCTGGGAACGGCGGCGACGGTGTGCGGTGCCCTAGCCGTGCTGGCGGGCGGCGTAGTGGCCTGGCGGGCTTGGCCAGTTTCGCGCGGGGCGGCGCTGCTGGTGCTGCCTGCGGCCCTGGGCGTTGCGGCCGCCGCGGCGGTGCCGTTGCTGGGATAGCGTCGTCAGACCCAGCCAAGGTTGTCAGCAGGCCGCATTACAAAACGTAGGGCGGGAAAGCGAAGCGCCTCC
>CAXTCI010000285.1:0-5009 GCA_964242325.1 uncultured Acetobacteraceae bacterium | reverse complement strand
CGGGATTCGAACCCACGGCCCCAGGATTCATCCCACTTCGGCTTTCGCCGCCGCCCCGGCACGCACCGGACCGTTCGTGGTCTGGACTGTCCCTTCGCCATAGACCCCAACCAGAGGCCCCCAGGCGCCGCCCGTCCAGTCTCTACACCGTCCCTACCTTTTCAGGCGGGGCTTGGCTCGGGATCGGCATGGCGCGAGCGCACCGAAGCGTTCCCCGACTTTGAGCGGATCCACGGCGCCGTTTCCGCGCGCCGCGCCCAATTCAACCAACCAGGAATCCTGTGCTCTATCCTGCTGAGCTACGCGGACGACACTTCAACACCATACCTGCGTCAGCCCGCCCGGTCTAGCCGCCGGGCCGAGAGGGGTGCAACATCACCCGAACGCCATCCGAGGAAAGCCCCAGCCCATGCCCGGCAAAGTCGTCATCAGTTGCGCCATCACCGGCGCCATCCACACCCCCAGCATGTCCGACGCCCTCCCGATCACGCCGGAGGAGATCGCCGCCAGCAGCATCGAGGCCGCCGAGGCGGGTGCCGCCATCATCCACCTGCACGCCCGCAACCCCGCCACCGGCGAACCCTCCCCCGACCCGGCGCTGTTCATGCGCTTCCTGCCGGTCATCAAGCAGAGCACCGACGCCGTGCTGAACATCACCACCGGCGGCGGCCTCAACATGACCCTCGCCGACCGGCTGGAAGCGCCGTTGCAGGCGAAGCCGGAGATGTGCAGCCTCAACATGGGGTCGATGAACTTCAACATTTCCGGCGCCGCCAGCCGGGTGAAAACCTGGAAGCACGACTGGGAACAACCCTACCTCGCCCGCACCACCGACCACATCTTCCGAAATACCTTCAAGGACATCGAGGGCATCGTCGAGCAGTTGGGCAAGGGCCACGGCACCCGGTTCGAGTTCGAGTGCTACGACGTCGGCCACCTGTATAACCTGGCGCACTGCCTGGACCGCGGCATCGTCGAGCCGCCGCTGTTCGTGCAGACCATCTTCGGCATCCTGGGCGGCGTCGGCGCCGAGGTGCAGAACCTGCAGTTCATGAAGGACACCGCCGACCGCCTGTTCGGCGACAAGTATGTCTGGTCGGTGCTGGCCGCCGGGCGGCACCAGATGGCGTTCACCACCATGGCCGGCATCATGGGCGGCAACGTCCGCGTCGGACTGGAGGACAGCCTGTATATCGGGCGCGGCCAGATGGCCACGAGCAACGCCCAGCAGGTCGCCAAGATCAAGCGCATCCTGGAGGAGCTGAGCCTGGAGGTCGCAACCCCGGCCGAGGCGCGGGCGATCCTGCACCTCAAGGGCGGCGACCGGGTGGGGTTCTAGCATGACGCAGGACGCCGCCGCCCTGCATGCCGGCCTGCTGACGCTGGACACGCACATAGACATCCCCTGGCCCGGCGGTCCCGACGCCTTTACCGACAGCCCGCGGGACAAGACCGGGCGCCGGGTGGATTTCCCGAAGATGCGGGCGGGCGGATTGCGCGCCGGGTGCTTCGCCGCCTATGTGCCGCAGGGGCCACGCACGCCGGAGGGCTGGCAGGCCGCGACCGGCCGTGCGTTGGCGATGCTGGACGCCATCAACGCCACTGGCCGCACCGAGGGCGACCTGACCGCCCGCATCGTGACCTCGGCGGACGCCATGGAGGCCGCGCACCGCGACGGCGTCATTGCCGTGATGCCGTGCGTCGAGAACGGCCACGCCGTGGGCGAGGACCTGGGTAACCTCGCCCGGTTCTATGCCAAGGGCGCCCGCTACATGACGCTCACGCACAATGGCCACAACCTGCTGTGCGACAGCAGCAATCCCCGCTCCGACCTGGGCGACGGCCCCACCCTGCACGGCGGGCTGAGCGGGCTGGGGAAGGACGCCATCCACGAGATGAACCGCCTCGGGATGATGGTGGACGTGTCCCATACCAGCCGCCAGGCCGCGCTGCAGGCGGCGATGCACTCGCGCACCCCCGTGCTCGCCACCCACTCCTGCGTGCGCGCCCTGTGCGACGTGGCGCGCAACGCCGACGACATGCTGCTGGACGCGCTGCGCGACACGGAGGGCATGATCAACATCACCGCCCTGTGCAGCTTCGTGAAGCCCGGCGGCAAGGAAGCCGACACCACCGTGCACGACTTTTGCGAGCACATTGAATACGTCATCCGCCGCTGCGGCCTGGGGCACGTCGGCATCAGCTCGGACTTCGACGGCGGCGGCGGCATCACCGGCTGGCGCGACGCCAGCGAGAGCGGCAACGTGACGGCCGAGCTGGTCCGCCGCGGCTACAGCGCCGGGGAGATCCAGGCGATGTGGAGCGGCAACTTCCTGCGCCTGCTCCGCCGGGCGGAGGACGCGGCGGAGGCCCGGCCGCATGCCGCCTGACGCGCCTATGCCCCGCTTGGGCCAAGGCACCTGGCGCATGGGCGAGGGCGCGGCGCCCCGGAAGCAGGAGGCGGATGCGTTGCGCCTGGGCCTGGACCTCGGCATGACGCTGATTGACACCGCCGAGATGTATGGCGAGGGCGCGGCGGAGGAGGTGGTGGCGGACGCCATCGCCGGGCAGCGCGACCGGGTGTTCCTGGTGTCCAAGGTGTATCCGCACAACGCCAGCCGCACCGGCGTTCCCGCCGCCTGCGACCGCAGCCTGCGGCGGCTGCGTACCGACTGCCTGGACTTGTACTTGCTGCACTGGCGCGGCCAGCACCCCGTGGCGGAAACCGTGGCGGCGTTCGAGGCGCTGCGCGAGGCCGGCAAGATCAGGCGTTGGGGCGTTTCCAACTTCGACGCGCGGGACATGGAGGGCCTGCCGCCGGGCTGCGCCGCCAACCAGGTGCTGTATAATCCCGAGGCGCGCGGCATCGAGTTCGACCTGCTGCCGTGGTGCCAGGCGCACGACGTGCCGGTGATGGCCTACTCCCCGGTAGGCCAGGGCGGGAACCTGCTCCGCGACCAGGCGCTGCAGGCCGTTGCCGCCCGACACGGTGTCACGTCCGCCCAGGCCGCCATCGCCTGGACCCTGCGCCAACCCGGCGTCGTCTCCATTCCCAAGGCGTCCGACGCCGGCCACGTCCGCGAGAATGCCGCCGCTGCCACTCTGGACCTGACGCCGGAGGACTGCGCCGAGCTGGACGCCGCCTTCCCGCCGCCGCGGCGCAAGCAGCCGCTGGAGATGCTGTGAGCGGACAGGCGTATCTCGGCCCAAGCACGGTGGCCGCCGGCGTCGTAGGGCGGGAAAGCGTAGCGCCTCCCGCCGTTGGCCTGCGTTGTGTGATGGCGGGAGGCGCTGCGCTTTCCCGCCTTACGAACGATGCCCGTCGGCTGTTGCGGCGCAGCCCTTCGCTTATAGGGCGAGGCAGCGCAGCACCGTCCCGCCTCACAGGGCCGTAAGATGGCCCAGGATGGCCCGCTTCCCCCTCTCCCTCCGGGAAAGGGCCGGGGTGCGGGAAAGGCAGCAGCTACGAACGGTTCCACTTGGCAGCGGATCGGCGCCGGTCTTGACCAAGGATGTCCTGCGGGGCCTCCCTCACCCCGACCCTCTCCCGGAGGGAGAGGGAGACCAAGCAGGATTGCAGTGCTGATTGCCTGGCTGTCCTTCTTATTCCTTTCTTTCCCCGCCCACGCACTTGGCCTGTACGAAGCCTCGGTGATCGTCACCGGCACTGACGCCCGCAGCCGCCCGGAGGGGCTGGGCCGGGCATTGGCGCAGGTGCTGGCCAAGGTCAGCGGCAATCCGGCCCTGCTGGATGATCCAAAGGTGGCAGCCCTGGCTCCCGCCGCCTCCGGCCTGGTGGCGTCGCTCGCCTATCTGGACCAGATGTCCGACCTGCCGCGCCGGGACGAGCAGGGCAGCCGCGACCGCCCCTATGACCTGCTGGTCCGCTTCGACCCAGCCAGCCTCGACGCCATGCTGGAAGGGTTGGGCGAGACCCCCTGGCGTGCACGCCCGCCGATCCTGGTGAACCTGCGGATCGAGCCTCGCAGCGGCCCGGCGATGCCGTTGCGCGCCGACACGGTCGCAGACGAACGCCATCGCGCCGCACTGCTGGCAGCCGCCGATGGGGCGGGCCTGCAAGTGGTGCTGCCCCTCGACCGGACTGCCGCCGCCGGCCCGGCGCGGCCTGACCTGGCGCCGCCGCCGCCGGAGCTTGCGTTGCGCGGCGCCGTGTCCTGGGTGGAGGGCGCGGGCTGGACGGGCCGCTTCACCCTGCCCTGGCATGGACGGGACCATACTTGGGACGTCGGCGGCGTCAGCTTCGACGAGGCTTACCGGGTCGCGATGCGCGGCGCGGCGCGGGTGTTGTCCGGGCATGACGAAGCCTGATGATGTCGGGGCGCAACGGCCGGGCTGCGGACCGCGGCGCACCGACGGGATCAGCCGGACCGCAGGCTGCGGCGGAGCGGCGCCTCAGGGCGCCTGGGTGCTGACCGCCTGCACCGTCCGGATCGGGTTGGGCGGCGGCCCGTTGATCCAAACCTTCGGCACATCCGACTTGGCCGCCCCGTAGATCGAGCAGAACGCCACGTCCGCCGCATCCCGTCCGGCGCCGATCCGCACCAGCCCGTCCAGCGCCGCCATCCGCGTGGGGTCGAACAGATACCACGCCCCTCCCCCGCCCGGTGCGGCCAGGTAGGCCTCGAACACCGCATGGAAGTCCGGCGGCTGCAACTGCCAGGCATAGGCGCTGATGTAGCGCGCCGGTATCCCCACCGCCCGGCACAGCGTGATCGCCAGGTGCGCGAAGTCCCGGCATACCCCACGCCGGTCGCCCAGCGTGTCGTAGGCGCTGGTCAGCACGTCCGTGCTGCCGCTCTCGTAGTCCACGTTGTCCCTGATCCAGTTGCAGATCGCCGTCGCCCGCTGGTGGCCTGACGGGGTCATGTCGAACTGCTTGGCCGCGAACCGCGCCAGCCGGTCCGACTGGCAGTAGCGGCTGGCGTTCAGGTAGGGCAGCACGTCCAGCGGGATGGACCCGGCCGCCAGCTCCTGCACCCCCGTCGGGT
>CAXTCI010000284.1:0-5022 GCA_964242325.1 uncultured Acetobacteraceae bacterium | reverse complement strand
GCGACCTCAGTCCAACAAGTTGACAGTGCCGCTGCTGCACTCCTGACTGCGCCCGCATTACCAGCCTGGTTGCGTGATGAATTCATCACCACCCCGGAACCCAATAAAAGCCTCCCACGAACCTTGATGGCCGCCATGGGCGGACTGGAACGCTGGACCGCAAGCAGATTAGACGAACGTAAGAAGACGTCTCGGGTTGACCACCATGATCTGGTCGATCTCAGCCGGGGTGAACCCCCGCTTTGCCATATGGGGAAGCACTTTCTTGTGGATGTGCGCGTAGCCGTGGCCGCCGAACTCGGAAAACTGGATGACGTGGCAGATGTCATGGCTGACAACGATCTGGTCGCGATGGCCGCGATCGATGACGCGGCGGATCGCCCTGATGCGAGAGCCGTCATTGGGCATGTCGATGTCGGAATGAGCATAGTAGGTGTTCTCCTGCCCGAACAGGTCCCACTCCAGGACCACGCCCGCATCGGCCAGACGGAACAGGCGGTCGTCATCGAAGATCGTGCGGTCGATGTGGTCGATGATGACCCGGCCCATGTCGGCCCCGTGCTCCCGCAGGAACTCCACCAGCATCCACGGGTGGTCCTCGTGCCGGGCAGGATGGATGGTCAGCGCACCGCCGGTTTCCTGTTGCGCGATCACGGCCCCGGCGAGAGTGCGCTTCTCCAGGTCGGTCCATGGCCACTGGCAGCCGATCTCGCCGACGATGCCGGCCCGCACATCGGTGTTCCAGGCTCCGACCTGCACTTGGTCGACCATCTCCCTGGCGAAACTGTCGACGGTGCGGTCGGCATTGGCCGGATCCTGGTAGTCGTGCACGTAGTGGCCGCAGCCCATGACGATATGCGCGCCGGTCTCCCGCGCCACCTTCGCCAGCCCCTCGGGATCGGGCATCAACCCGCCGATCGTCAGCTCCACCACCGTCCTGCCGCCATGCGCCACCATCTCCGCCGTGGCTCGGATGGCGCGGTCATGGTCGAGCTGCGTGGTGTTGCGCAGGTTGCTGGCGTCGGCGTTCAGCAGGTCCCACCATTGTCCCGGGTCAAGCGGCGGACCCAGGTCTTCGCCGCGTCGGGCTGGCGGGGTGATGTTCCACAGCAGGTGCTCGTGCATCAGGGTGGAGCCCAGCTCGGCCGGGTCGATCAGGCCCAGCACAGTCTGGACCATGCCGCGCATCTGGTCACGCGTCAGTCGCGTCATTTTTTGGTCTCCGAAAAGGCGGTCAGGCGCGCCGGACGCCCCAGGGAAGATTGATGCTGCTGCGGACGAAGCCGGTGAGGTCGGCGCGATAGGCAGTGCGGATGAAGTAGCGCCCCAGCGGGACGATCGGCGCCTGCTGCATCGACTCATCCTGGATCGCTGCGGCCAGGCGCTTCTGCTCCGCCTCCGTGGAGGCGAGGAGCCAGTCGGCGGCCAACTGTTCGACGCGGTCGTTCTTATACCACCCGAACCAGCCCTGCGGTCCTTGCCCGCGCAGCGTAGGGTTCGTCGCGGGCGTGGCAATGGTGGAGCTTGGCCACCAGGTATGGAAGATGCTCCAGCCGCCCTTGTCGATCGGTTCTCGGCTGGCTCTGCGCTGGACGACGGTGCCCCAATCGGTATCCACGAATTCGACGCTCATCCCGAGCTTCTTCAGGAGGTCGGCGGTGACCTCGCCGAAGGGTCCGATGCTGGGCAGGTCGGACGGGTTCAGGATCACCACCTTCTCCCCACCATAGCCGGCTGCCTTCAGCATCGCCTTCGCGTGTCCCAAGTCGGGCGGCCCCTTGGCGCCGGTCTCCACACCGTATGGCGTGCCGCAGGGCCACATGCTGTGGCATTCACCGAAGATCTCCGGGTCGTTGCCGGTGATCGCACGCAGGTAGTCGTCCTGGTTCGCGGCATACAGCACGGCCCGGCGGATCGCCGGATTGTCGAAGGGCGGGTGCAGCGCGTTGAACCGCAACGTACCGATGTAGCCACCAGGATCGTTCACTCCGACCGTCACGTCTTTGTTGCGCCGCAACAGCGGCGTGAGATCGGGTGCCACCTGGTCCCACCAGTCCACTTCACCCCGGTTCAGCGCCGCCGATGTGGTCGCGACGTCGGGGATGACCTGCCATTCGACACGGGAAAAATGTGCCACCTTGCCCCCGGCCGTCCCCGAAGGCGCCTCCTGCCGCAGGACGTAGCCGTCGAACCGCGCATAGACAACGCGGCTGCCTGAGACATACTCGTCAGCCAGGAAGCGGAAAGGGCCGGACCCCATCATCTCCGTCACCTGCTGGAACGGGTCGATCTGCGCCAGCCGCTCCGGCATCATGAACGCCGCGGCCGAGGAGGTCTTGGCGATGGCCGTGACCAGCAGTGGGAAGGACGACTTCAGCTTGATGACCACTGTCCGGTCATCCGCCTCGCCCCAACTGTCCACCACCTGTGCCAAGGACTGCCCGAACGTGTCCCGCCGGGACCAGCGCTGCAAACTGGCGCTACAGTCCCGCGCCAGTACCGGGGTGCCGTCATGCCATCTCAGCCCATCGCGCAGCCGGATGGTCCAGGTGCGGCCATCGTCGGAGACGGTATGGCCCTCCGCCATCTGCGGCTGCGGACGTCCTGCCTCGTCGCTGCCGTACAGCGTGTCGAACACGGTGTAGCCGTGGGTGGTGGAGATCGCGGCCGTGGTCCAGATCGGGTCCAGCGCGGTGAGGTTCGCCTGCGGCACGAAACGCAGCACGCGAGGGTCTGCGCGCTGTGCCCGGGCCGGAGAAAGCCCGGCGGCGACTAGGCCCGTGCCGGTGGCAAGGAAGCGGCGGCGATGCATGGCGGGTGCTCCGGTCAATGCGCTAGCTGCTGCAGCAAGGGCCCACGGCTCTGCACGAAGTCGGCCACGGCGGCGGTGAAGCGGTCCAAGTCGGATTGGTCCACCGGCAAGCTCAATGCCACCATGCCGCGCCTGGCCAGGTAAAGGCCGTCCCGCAGCATGTCGAAGAAGAACAGCTCGCGCAGGCCATCCTCCTCCGCCGTGGCAGTGTAAGGGCGCTCGATCGGGCCGGGGCGGAAATGCGGCGTCGCCATGGAGCCAAGGCCGGTGAAGTGCATGCTCGTCCCCCGACAAGCGTCGTTCAGGGCTGCGCGCATCTTTTCGCCGCGGGTGAACAGGGCATCGGCCATGTCAGCGGTGAAGATCTCGCCCATGGCGACGCGGCCGGCAGCCATGGACAGCACGTTGTTGTTGAAGGTTCCAGCATGCGGCAGCTTTACGGTGAACAGGTCCATCACATCGGCCCGCCCGCCGAAGCCGCCGAAACTCATGCCGCCGGCAACGTATTTGCCCAACGTCGTCAGATCCGGCACCACGCCCGCCCGGAGCTGTTGACCGCCGGCGCTCATGCGCGAGGTCATGACCTCGTCGAGGATGAGGAGTGCGCCCGCTTCGCTCGTGGCGATCCGCAAGGTTTGCAGAAAGTCTGGCCGAGCCGGGATGCAGCCGCCGCCACCGAGCATCGGTTCGATGATGACGGCCGCCAGGGTCGCGGCGTGCTCGCGGATCAACGCGACCGCCCCGGGCGCATCGTTGTAGTCGGCCATCACCACCGGGAAGGGAACCGTCACCGCACTCGCGCCGCTGAGTGGAAAGGTGAGCACCCCGCCGTGGTAGCCGCCGCGGAACACCATCACCTGCTCGCGCCCGGTGAAGGCGCGGGCGGCCATGATGGCCATCAGGTTCGCTTCCGTGCCGCTATTGGTGAAGCGTACTAACTCCATGGACTTGAAGCGGTCACACAAAATGCGCGCCAGCCAGACCTCCGCCTCGCCGACAGCAGCCAAGTTGAGGCCGGACGACATGGCCTGGACGATGGCGGCATGGATGCGCGGCTCGGAATGGCCGAACAGCCCGGCCGTATACTCCCCGCATAGGTCGAGGTAGGCGTGGCCATCCACATCCCACAGCCGGCAATCCGTTCCGCGGGCCATAGCGGTCGGGAAAGGGCCATAGGACAGAACGGAGCGGGTATTGCCACCAGGCATGACGGCCAGGGCGTGCCGGTGCAGCGCTTCGCTTTGTGGCCGGGCGGCAACGTAGGCGGCACGGGCCTCCACCACTGAACTGGGAATGTCGCTGTTGCCGAGCGTTGCAGTCGCACTCATTGCATGTCCACCTGGGATGTCCATGATAGCTGAGCCTAGATTCGGTCTCGAATCCAAGAGAAATGTGATCACACAATGATAGATTCTTCGATCAGCAACGATGCCGCATCCTCGGGCGCGACCCTGGACGAGCAAGCCTATCAGCGGGTCCGCACGGCGCTGGTTGAAGGAGCGTTCGCCCCGGGAGACCGACTCTCGATAAGGCGGGTGGCGACGGCGCTCGGAGTCAGCCCGATGCCGGCGCGCACGGCGCTGCGGCGGCTTGCAGCTGAGCAGGCCCTTGATCTCACGCCATCTGGAACCGCCATCGTGCCGCGGCTGACCCGGCGTGCCTTCGCCGAACTGGGTGCGATCCGGGCGGAGCTGGAACCGCTGGCGTTGCGGATGGCGGCCCCCAAGTTGACAACGCAGGCGCTGGACCTGCTGGAGACCCAGCTTGAGGAACACATCCAAGCCCGCCACCGCGTCGATCCCGAGGCCGTGCTCCGGGCGGATCGCGGGTTCCTGTTCATCGTCTACCGTGCCAGCGACGCCCCGATGCTGCTGCAGTTCATCGAGTCGCTCTGGTTGCGGCGCGGCCCGGTGTTCTGGGAGGCCCGCTGGTCCCTGCTGAGTCACGGGGGCGTCCGTCACCATCATCGCGAGATACTGCAGGCGCTTCGTTCCGGCGCCACGGAGGACGCCGTCCAGGCATTGCGGGAGGAGATCACGGACGCCGCGACGTTCCTGCTGGACCATCTTCAGTTCGCCGACCGGCCGCAGTCCTGCGGCGGCCTGTCCACGCTGCAGCCGGTGACGCAACGATAGCCCATTGAGGCTGCATGCGGCGGTCGGACCGGGGCGGGATGACGGCTTTGGCTCCCTTGTCGCGCATGACGTCGC
>CAXTCI010000283.1:1268-5027 GCA_964242325.1 uncultured Acetobacteraceae bacterium | reverse complement strand
CTCCCGGACCGGACCAACGCGAACCCGGCCAGCCTGAACCCGGCCAATCCGAACCCGGTCACCCCGCCGCAGCTGCCCGACTCCCTGTCCACCCCGGCCACACCCTGCCAGAAGACCCGGCCGAAGCCGTAGCCTTCATCCTGCACCACCAAGCCCGCACCGACGTCCGATGGCGCCCACCACTTGGCACTAATCAACCATCATCGGCTCGGGTTGTTTTCCCGGTAAGCCTCGTAGGGCGTATAAGCGAAGCGCCATACGCCGCCCCACGGAGCACTCCGTCAGGGCCAAAAGCGCCAAGGCGTGTCTGCCCTGCAAAGGCCGCCGACGCCAGAACGGTCAAAGCAAACAGCGGCTGGCATAACCAACCTACCCACCAATCCCGCGCCCAAACCAACCAGGCCCGCGCCTTCCGGCAGCGAAGCCGCACGCACCAATCCGCGCGAGTCCACCTACACCGGCCATCCCCGCCACCAACCGTCCCGCCTCATCATCGCAAGCCGCCTAAACCGCCGCGATCCCACATCCAACAAGCCCGCGCCACCAGCCCGGAAGCGGCATCACCCCCGCCCTCCGGACCAGCGCGCAACGCCTGCCTTACTTCCCTTTAGACTCCACCTTAGCCTTCTCAGCATCATTCATGGCCTTGACCCCAGCATCCTGCCCCGTGCTCCCGGTCGTATTCGTAGTCCCGGCAGGCGGAGCCGGCGCAGCCACCGAAGACTCCTGCGCCGTCCCCCGAGGCCGAACGCCCGAAGAAGGCGCCGCCTGCCCCTGAGCCTGCGCCGCCATCGGCAGCAGCAGGCCCATCAAAACCAGCGCCCTCATGCTTCAAGCTGCTTGCCGATCGGCAGCGCCCGGATGCGCTTGCCGGTCGCAGCAAAGATCGCATTACAAAGCGCCGGAGCAAACGGCGGCACCCCGGGCTCGCCGACGCCCCCCGGCGCCACCGCCCAATTCGAGGGCGTAATGTGCGTATTCGTCACCGTAGGCGCCTCATCGATCCGCACCACCGGATAATCATCATAGTTAGCCTGCTGCACCCGCCCATCCTTAAACGTAATGGCCCCATGCTTCGCCAGGCTAAGCCCCATGATCGCCGCCCCCTCCATCTGCGAGGCAATGCGCTCAGGATTGATGACCACCCCGCAATCCACCGCCGTATCCACCCGAGGTATCGTAAGCTGCCCCTTCGCATCCACCGCAACCTCCACCACCGTCGCGATGTAGCTGGCAAAGCTCCGGTGCGCCGCGATCCCAATCCCATGGCCCGGCGGCAGCTTCCGCCCCCACTCGCCCTTATCCGCCACCAGCTCCACCACCCGGCGCAGCCGCCCCGCATCAATCGGATAACTGCTGAACGGCTCGCCGTAGTTCCACAAATCCTTCACCGACCCGCCAAGGTCCACGATCCGCGCCGGCCCAATCAGCTCCAGCAGCAAATCCTTCGGGTCCCGCCCAGTCCGGGCCGCAATCTCGCCAACCATGGACTGCACCGCGAACGCGTGCGGAATATTGCTGACCGACCGGAACCAGCCGATCCGAGTATGCGCCGCCGCCTCCGCGGTCTCGGCCCGCACGTTGGGAACGTCAAACGGCAGGTCCACCAGCCCCATGCCCAGCTCGAAGGGCAGGGGATGCAGCGTATCCGCCTTGAACGTCGAGCCAATGCTCGGCGCAGCACTCCGGTGCCGCCAAGCCACCACCTTGCCGCCCGCGTCCAACCCGGCCTCGATCCGCTCCGCCGACACCGTGTGCAGGAAGTCGTGCCGCACATCGTCCTCTCGCGTCCATTGCACCCGGACCGGCGCCCCCAGCTTGCGCGACAGCAGCGCCGCCTCCAGCGCATAGTCGCACTTGGACTTCCGCCCGAACCCGCCGCCCAGCAGCGTCACATGAACAGTGACGTTCTCGATCGGGATCTCCAAGGTCTTTGCCAGGTCCTCCCGAGTGCCGCCGGCGCTCTGCACCGGCGCCCAGACCTCGACCTTGTCGCCCTCCATCCGCGCCGTAGCGACCGGCGGCTCCATGCTCACATGGGCCAAGTGCGGCAGGTAATACTCGGCCGTCACCACCGAAGCCGCATCCTTGAGGGCGCCATCGGCATCCCCGGTATTGCGTACTTCCAGCCCCGGCTTGCGGGCGGCGTCCTCCAACTCCTTACGATAAACATCGCTGTCGTAATGCGCGTTGGCGCCGTCGTCCCAAACCACCTTGAGCGCGTCCCGCCCCTTGATCGCGGCGCCGGTATTGCGCGCAACGATGGCAACCCCGCCCAGCGGCTGGAACTTCGACGGCCAAGGCCAACCCTGCGCCTCGATCACCTGCTCGACACCGGACACGGCCAGCGCGTCCTTCCCATCGAAGCTCACAAGCTTGCCACCAGTCACCGGCGGATGGGCGATCACCACATACTTCATGCCCGGCAGCCGCACATCGGCGCCATAGGTCGCCTTGCCTATGGTGATATCGCGCAGGTCGGTGATCCCAACCCGGCCGCGCCCGATATAACGGAAGTCCTTAGGGTCCTTCAGCCGCAGGCCAGCAGTCTCCGGCACCGGCTGCGCCGACGCATCCGTCGCCAGCTCCCCATACCCAAGACGTCGCCCCGTCGGCGTATGCACGACCTCATGGTTCGCGGCGCGCACCTCGCTTACCGGCACGTTCCAGCGCTTTGCGGCGGTAGCCTCCAGCATGGTGCGGGCGGCAGCACCCACCTCGCGCATCGGCTGCAGATAATGCCGGGTGCTGCGGGAGCCATCGGTGTCCTGGTTGCCGTACTTCACCTCGTCGCCCGGCGCCTGCTGGATGCGCACGCGCCCCCAGTCGGCCTCCATCTCGTCGGCAACGATCATCGGCAAGCTGGTGCGGACGCCAGTACCCATCTCGGCCCGGTGCGCCACGATGGTGACGATCCCATCCGGCGCAATTGCGACGAAGATGCGCGGGTTGTTGACGGTTCCGTGCGGCATGTCACTGGCGCCGGTGGCATACGGCGCCGCATAGGCCCGGCGCGGCAGGATCGGCGCCGCGAGCACCAGGGCACCGGCTCCAACCGTCCCGCGCAGCAGCGTGCGGCGGGACACGTTCTTGATGGTGGGATAGGTCATGGCGCTAGGTCCCCGTGGCGGCGAGGCGGATTGCGGCCTCGATGCGCTGGTAGCAGCCGCAACGGCAGATGTTGCCGGACATGGAGTCACGGATCTGCCCGTCAGACGGATGCGAAGTTTCGCTCAGCAAGGAGGCTGCCTGCATGATCTGCCCAGCCTGGCAGAAGCCGCATTGCGGAACCCCCACCTCACGCCAAGCCTTCTGCACCGGATGATCCCCGGTGGGATGCAGGCCCTCGATGGTGGTGATCTCGCGGCCTTCCACGTCGGCCATGCCGGTGATGCAGGACCGGGCAGCCTGCCCATCGATATGGACGGTGCAGGCGCCGCAAAGCGCCTGGCCGCAGCCGAACTTGGTGCCGGTCATCCCGGCCTCGTCCCGCAGGAACCACAACAACGGCAGCGACGGATCGCCGTCCCACGCCTGGTCCTGGCCATTCACACGCAGTTTGATCATCGTTGTCTCTCCCCTAGTGGGACGAAGTTAACGCCAGCGTTACCATCCCGGTTGTCACAGCTTCGGGAGCATACGTTGCTGGATGGCTGCTGCCGGGCCGGCAGCATGCTCCATCCCGTCCGAATGCTGCGACCCGGCCGCATACCAGACCCGTCCGCACATTGCGGACCCGTTCGCACATTGCGGACCCGT
>CAXTCI010000283.1:0-1168 GCA_964242325.1 uncultured Acetobacteraceae bacterium | reverse complement strand
CCGCATACCAGACCCGTCCGCACATTGCGGACCCGTTCGCACATTGCGGACCCGTCCGCATACTGCAGCCCGGCCTGGCAGCCGCGTTTCAGGACATCACAAGGTCAGGCGCCCGGCGGTGCCGAGTGGCCTGCTCATACCCATACGCATAGGCCAGCAGGTCCGCCTCGCTCCACTGCCGCCCCACGAAGACCAAGCAGAACGGCGCCCCCGAAGCGTAGTAGCCCGCAGGCACCGTAACCCCGGGCAACCCGGCGATGTTGATCTCGCCGACCGTGGTCTCGTGGATCGTGTCGGGTCCGTGCAGCGGCGGAAGCTGCCCGCGCATCTGCGGGAACACCAGCCCGTCCAGCCGCTCCTGCGTAAACACGGCGTCAAAGGTTTGCAGATACGCCTCCTTCACCGCAATGAAGTCCGACAGGTCCGGCGGCCGCGCCGGATCGGCAAGGCATGGAGCGAACTGCGGCAAGCTAGGCATGAAACCCAGCACGCCGCCCGGCCCGAACGCGTCCTCCTTGGCCGTGGCAGCCGCAAACTCGGCAAAATTGCGCAGCGCCGCATCCGGCCCCAGCCGCTCCAGATACTTCTGCAAGTCATACGGCACGGACTCCAGCCCCCGGGCGTCGAACTCCAGCAACGGCGGCGTGGGCTGGCGCAGCTCCGCAAAGCCGGAGCCGGCAAATGGGTCATCCACCAGCTCGGCCCCAAGATCCCGCAACTCCCGCTGTACCCGGGCGTACAGCTCCGACGCCTCCGCCGACAGCGGCATGTCGCGCCATCCCGGGCCATACAGCCCCAGGCGCTTGCCCCGCAGCGCGTCCGGGTGCAGCCGCGACGCATAACCGCCGTGGGGCCGGTGCCCAACGCCGGCAATGGTCTTCGGGTCCTCCGCCGTATAGCCCGCCAGCACATCCAGCGTCAGCGCCGCATCGCGGACGCAGCGGGCAATCGGCCCCACCACATCCCGGTTGCCCGACAGCGGCATCACCCCGGCATTCGGCACCAGGGCAAACGTCGGCTTGATCCCGACCAGCGCCTGCGCGGACGCCGGGTTCTGAATGGACCCGCCGGTTTCCTCCGCCAGCCCCAGCACAGCCATGCTGGAAGCGACCGCAGTGGCGGTGCCGGCACTGCTGCCACCCGGCAGGAACTCCCGCCCGGCGGCGTT
>CAXTCI010000282.1:0-5145 GCA_964242325.1 uncultured Acetobacteraceae bacterium | reverse complement strand
GTGTATGGCGCGGTGGGCGGCCATGCCTATGGCTGGGTGTATCCGGGGCCAATGGGGAGCGTGCTGACGCCGAGCCTAATCGGCGTGGACCAGTCCGGGCACTTGCCAAACGCCAGCACCTTCTGCGGCAAGTGCGAAAGCGTGTGCCCGGTGAAGATACCGCTGCCGAAGATGATGCGGCATTGGCGGGAGCGGGAGTTTGAGCGGCACCTGCAGCCGAGCGGCATACGCAGCAACCTCGGGCTATGGGCGTTCTTCGCCCGGCGGCCGACGCTCTACCGGCTGGCGTCTCGGGCCGGGGCGGTGGCGCTGGGGCTGATGGGGCGGCGGCGCGGGCGGTTTGCCAAGCTGCCGCTGGCCGCGGGCTGGACTGCGGGGCGCGACCTGCCGGCGCCGGAGGGAGATACCTTCATGGCTCGCTATGCCAAGCAGCAGCGGGACCGGCAGAAGGCCGATCATGCGAAGGTTGGCGTATGACGAAGGAGGCCATTCTCGGCGCGATCCGCCGGGGCCTCCGCCGGGGGGAGTTGCCCGGCGATCAGCAGGCGATGCTGCGGGACCGTATGGCGCATCCACCGCGGCAACTGATCCCCGGGCGCAGCCAGGTGCCGCGTCCGGAGCAGGTCGCTCTGCTGATCCGCAACATTGAGAAGGATTTCGGCACTCTGGAGCGCGTGCCGGACGGGGATGCGGTGCCGGAGGCGGTCGCGGGCTACCTGGCGCAGAATAACCTGCCGTCCATGCTGGCGATGGCGCCGCATCCGGAGCTGCAGGCGATGCCTTGGAGCAGCCGGCCGCTGCTGCTGATCCGGGAAGGCCGTGCACTGCCGACAGACCTGGTCAGCGTGCAGCAGGCGTTCGCCGCGGTCGCCGAGACCGGCACGCTGATGCTGCCGAGCGACCCGGAGCGGCCGACGACGCTCAACTTGCTGTCCGACACAGCGATCGTCGTGCTGCGAACCAGCCGGGTTGTGGGGCCGTATGAGGATGCCTGGGACCTGCTGCGGCGGGAGCGGCAGGATGCGGTGACGGGCGGGTTCATGCCGCGCAACGTCATGCTGGTGACGGGACCGTCCCGTTCCGCCGACATCGAGCAGACGCTGGAGTTGGGCGCCCACGGCCCTCGGCGGCTGCATGTCGTGCTGATCGAGGACGATCCGGCGGCCCGCGCCGCCTGATGCCGCCTGCGCCGAAACGGTTGGGCGCCGTGTCTCGCCGCCGGGTGTTGTCGGAGGCGGACAAAACGGTTTGGGCGGGATACGTGCAGAATGTGGCGCCGCTGGAGGGCGTGGCGCGACCGGATGCGCCCCCTGCCCCGCCCGCGCCGGAGCCGGGCGTTGCTGCCACCACGTTGCCCGCCGCGCCGCCGGCGCTGGTTGTGCATCGGATGGGACCGCTGGTGGTCGGGATACAGCCACCGGGAGTGGACAACTCGACCTGGAGCCGCTTCCGCACAGGCAAGTTGCCGGCTGGCCGCACCTTGGATCTGCATGGCCGCACGGCGCAGCGGGCGTTCTTTGCGCTGCAAGCATTCTTGGGCAGCGCCCATGCCGACCGGCTGCGCGTCGTCGAGGTGATTACCGGGCGCGGTAGCGGCGAAGGCGGTGGAGTGATCCGGCGGGAGTTTCCGCTATGGCTGAACCTGCACGAACTGCGCCCGCTGGTGCTGGCAGCGGCGCACCCGCACGCAGCGAACCTGGGGTCGGTGCGGTTGCTGCTGCGCAGGCCACGGGCGGGGCGGGCGTAACCGGCGCACCTCCAAACCCAGGTTCTGATCCCGAGGAACATTGGAGCGACGGGAATCGGAGCAGGGGTTTTCGCAAGCAGGCAGGGGAAGAACAGACAGGCAGGCGCCCGATCTGTGCAAGACGGCATTGGCGCTGCCCAGTAGGGCATAGGCTGCACATGGTAGCGGGCGCTTGGGCCTTGGCCCGAGCCTGCACCGATGCCGCAGGGCTATTTGTTCGGCAGACCCCAACCGGTTCAGGAAGTCATGGGAGTCATTACAGGGCACCTGCCCGGCAAGGACGGGGCGGCACGCGGCCCCTTGCTGGTCGTTGACAATGCCGGGGTGAACCAGAGCGCCGCATGATGTCTGCGACATGCCTGTGGGCGACTCGCGCGTTACCCCGCCGAGGTGGGCAAGTCCCAAAGATACCGGGCATGCGTGCGGCAAATAATCGCAAGCCAAATCCGGCCGCGTCGCGCCCGGACCTCGGGTGCAACCCGCATCAGACGGAGGGCTGCGCAGCCCGCTCAGTCCGCGCGACCTCCGCCAGCCGGTCGTCTTTGCGCGCTGACCCGGCGCTGCTGCCGACCCAATAGCCCACCACGTTCGTCGCCATCGCCCCCAACGTGCCCAGGAGCACGTTCAGCACCGCCTCCGACCCTAACGGGATCGTGCGCAGCAGCGTCAGCGACACCACGCCGCCGAACGTCACCAGCACTACGACGCTGACAACCGGCGCGCCCCAAGACATCACACTTTTATCCATGTCAAACCTCCATCTCGGCAGCGTGAAAAGGCAGTCGGCACAGGCGGCGTGCCCAGCCCAAGCCAAAACGCGGCCAGGTCGGTAATGCCGCCATGAACATTAGGCGTTGCGCCTGCACCTCCGCGCAGAGCGCCTGCGCTGGACGCGCGCGCACGGCAGCGAGTGTCGCCGGCCCGGCCACGCCATCCACCGCTACCCCGGCAGCGGCCTGCAGCCAGCGCAGCGCCCGGCCCACCCCGTTGTTTACCGCTGCGTCGAACACCAGCAGCGCCAACGGTGCCGGCAGCGCATCGCCGCTGACTCGATCCCAGTAGTCCCGACGGTAGATCGCCTGCGCATCCGCCATGCTAAGCCCGGGGATGTCCAGCTCCGGGTAGGCCGCCGCGGAGATGCCCCAGCGCGTGCCGCGGCAGACGCCCCGCCCAGGAGCGCCTCCTGTCCAGTTGCCAGGGTCGGCAAGATCCGCCGTATATCCGCCCTCCTCTCCCACCACGATGGCAAATGCTTGGTCGAAGCTGCTGGGCGATGCCATTATTTCGGGTCCTCTAATCCAGGGATCGTCATGTCCGGCCAGACTGGTGGTGGATGGCCGGCTTCGGAGGCGAGGACCTGTGCTGTTGCCTGCGCATTGACGCCAGAGTGCCGCAGTTCGTGCGCTCGGCGGTTCCACCAGCGTGCTAGGTCCCAGCCGCGGTCGCGGTCGCGCTCCACCTCGGCCAAACGGGCCTGGCAGCGCTGCAGTTCAGCCCGCATGCGCTCGAACAGGTCCGCTTGCTCACGGCTGAGCGCGGCGCGCTGCGCTTCCAGTTCGCGCATAAGCGCCTGGTCGCGGGTGGCGGCCTGGACGGCGCGAGCATCGCCGCGGTCGGTCCACCAGCGCCACACCACCCAGGCACCGCTGGCCACCGACGGGACGGCAGCGGCCAGGACCACCCACCAGGGGTTGGTATCCATGCTGTGCCCTTCCATGGCAGCCTACCCGTGCCGTCGCAAAAGACGCAGGATGGAAAATGCGTTGATGCCGCACCACCCAGCATACGCCGCAGCCGCAGGTGCCCAGGGAACCGCGATCCAGACGCTAAGCGTCAGCACCGCCCAGAACCAGCAGCCCGCCACGGCTCCCGCCCAACGCAGCCAGCGGTGGTCGGTCAACAGGAACAGAAGCTGCGCCAGCCCCAGCCCAGCAGCCAGCAGGTGCCACGTTCGCTCGCCGCCCAAGCGCATCAGCACCTGCATGGACGGCCAGGCGTCCAGGTCGTGCGCATTGCCCCAGGACAGCCCGGCCCAGGCTAGCGCCGTAACCGCCGACCAGAACTCGGCCGACCACGGTTCTCTACGAAACACGCGCGGAACCGTCTGGACAGCCCGGTAAAGCGCGGCGCTCCACTTCTTCATCGGTGCGCCTCCGCGCAAGGTAATGGCCAAAAGCGGCCAACACGGCAGTCAGCACGGCATGGATCACCAGCCGCCCGTCGCAGGGCGCAGCGCGGAACTGGTTGGGCGGCATCTGCGGGTCCTTGGCTTCGAAGCGAGGCTGCGCGCTTGGACCACCTCGGGTTCGGGCTGCTTGTCAGGGCAGATTGAGCTGGCGCCGCGCCGCTACATCCGCGCCAGCACCGACCAGTCGCCGCCGCCGTCGCATTGCAGCGTCACCGCGCCGCGCGCCGTGTTGACCGTGTAGCTCGCCGCACCATCCACTGTACCGGCCGCCGGAGTGACGGTGATAGGGTTGGCCGCAGCATCCCCCTTGCCGTCCTTCACCACCAGCACGCGCCCGCGTATGCCCGACACGCAGGCCGGGATGCTTTCCGCCGACGCGGACCCTGTTGCCTTCACCCACTTGACCGTCGCGTCGGCAGCCAGCGCAGTGTCAGAGGCCCCGGCCGTCACGGTGCGGGTGGCGAGCTTCACGCCCGTCAGCAGGTTCACCTGGCCGGTCGTGGCGTTCAGGTTCAGGTCGCCGGTTCCGGTCAACGACGCGCCGCTGATCGGCAGTGTCAGCGAGCCCGTCGTGCCGGACAGCAGCAGCAGGTTCGCGCTCTGCGGCTGGTTGGTGATCGCCAGCCCGTTCGTGCCTGTGGCTATCTTGAGGAACTTGTTGGTGTCAGTCGTGATAACTGCATCCAGCGCGTCCGACCCCTGCAACACGATCCGCTGCCCGGCGCCGGCGCTGACCGGCCCAATGCGAACCGCGGCATCGTTCAGGGTGGCGACCGTCGAGTCCATCATCGTCTTCATAGTGCTGCCGGACTGCGGTGCGAGGCAGCTTCCAGTGGCCGCAATCCCCGCGCACTGCACGCCGTTGGCGAAAGTGCCGCCGCCCAATGATCCGATCAGCACTGCCGGGCCCGGCACGGCGGACGAGTACGAGTTGATAGCAACCCCGATGCTGCCCGCCGCCGCCGTCGTACCCGAGGCAGGCTCCACGTCCACCTCCAGCCCAACCAACTTGGCGTTGATCCCAGCTGCCGTGCGGGCGATCAGGTTGCCGCCGAACACGCTGCCGCCACCCACCCGCGCGACGCTGCTGCCGAGCACGGCCACCACGTCAGCGGCCGATCCGTTGTTGTTTGCAAACCCGAACAGCGCTGCAACCGGCCCGCTTGCGGCACCCTCGCCAGAGTTGAAGGTCCGGCTGATGCCCATGTAA
>CAXTCI010000281.1:0-5165 GCA_964242325.1 uncultured Acetobacteraceae bacterium | reverse complement strand
GGCGGTTCCGCTGGGCCAGAAGGCCGGTTGGATGGTCATGGTGGCCTGGCTGCTGCACCTGCGGTCCCAGTTGCTGCTGCCCGTGGACGCGCCGGCGCACAGGGCGGCGGCGAAGCAGGCCGGCCAGCTTCGCAAGGGGCTGGTCGGGCTGCACGCGGTCCAGGCGCTCGCTGCCTGGCTGGACGCCCAGCCGCAGCTGGGCCGTGACGTGTTCGTCCGGGGGCAGTCGGAGAGGGTGGGCGGGTCCGTCGTAGCCGGGCACGAGGCTACCGTCATCGAGTTCCTGTGGGCGGCGATGGCACTGTTCGATGACGGGCCCTTGGACCCCGACGCTGTGCCCCAGTACCGGCCGCAGCCGCTCGACCTCCATGCCGTCCCAGATGCCCGCAGGCGGATCATGCGTCTGCTGGCCGCAGGATCGGATCGGCAAACGCTTGACCGGCTGCTGCCGGAGCCGACCGGGGGCGCCCGGGGCGGGACCGAAACCGCGCTGAAGCGGCGCTCGGCTTGGGCCAGCACCTTCGTGGCCAGCCTGGAACTCGCCAAAGCAGGCGAGGTCCGCCTGGCGCAGGACGAGGCCTTCAGCATGATCCACGTCAGGCCGGCAACAAACGCCATCGACCGAGCCAGCAACTGACAGCGCCGGGAACCAACACCGGAGCGGAACCCCCTAACCTTGCGCTTCCTGATGGCACCACACACTTCCTCATGGTTCCCGAAATCAGGGAACCGGACGAGCGTTTCGCGACCGAGGTGGACGGGGCCGTCCCGCGTTCAACCGTATGTTGGAACTGGAACGGCCGAACTACGTCTACGGACTTGTCCGATAGAACGGCTCGTGCTGCGACGGATCCGTGTAGCCAGCATAGAACCGCCGGATGTGCGGCAGCAGTGCCTTCGAAAGCTGCCGGCGCTGCACCTCGTCGTCGGAAAGGGCGCGGTCTTGGCCCGCTGGATCAAGGCGTCGAGGATCGGTGTCAGCTCGTCGAGGTAGGGGTAGCTCACCTGGTGCCAGTCAAGCGTTGATACGCTAACGGGGCGTTGTTGCACGGATCAGCAATTAGACATGGAGAGGCTACCGGGCATTTCAGCTACCCGCTCCTCGGCGCAGGCGAGATGCGTTTGATCTGAGATCACAACAGAGTGGGAAAAATCCTCAATTCGAAATGATCTAGGTCATTTTGGACTCAAAGCGTGCTTTCGGCATGGCTTACAACGCTGACAAACTCGCAAACTATTCATGCAACAGGATTACGCAGCCAAGCAATCGCGAGCAGCCACCTTATCCAACCGGCCTCTCCGACCCGGGCGGAGCGGGATGTTTTGCCATCCAGTGCCGGGCGATCTCGACGCGGCGACAAACCCAGACCCGCTCGTGCCCGGTTACGTAATCCATGAAGCGGCCCAGCGCCTGCGCACGCGCCGGACGGCCGGTCAGGCGGCAGTGCAGGCCGACCGACATCATCTTCGGCTCCTCCGCGCCCTCCTGGTAAAGTTGGTCGAACGCCGCCTTAAGATAGGCGAAGAAGTCCTCGCCCGACATCCAGCCCGGCGTCGTCGCGAACTTGAAGTCGTTGGTGTCGAGGGCATAGGGCACGATCAGCCGCGGCTTGCCGGACACGTCCACCCAATAGGGCAGGTCGTCGTTGTAGCTGTCGGAGTCATACAGCGTCTCGGTTTCCTCCATCACCAAGCGGCGCGTGTTCTCGCTGTAGCGCCCGGTATACCAGCCCAGCGGCGGCGTGCCCGCGATGTCCCGGATCGTCTGCACCGTCCGGCGGATGTCCTCCCGCTCCTGGGCTTCCGGCATGCCGGCGTAGTCGATCCAGCGCCAGGAGTGGCTTCCCACCTCGTGCCCGGCCTCGGCCATGGCGTGGCCGGCGTCGGGGTTGCGGGCCAAGGCGAGGCCCACGGCCCAGCAGGTGAACGGCAGGCCGCGATCTCCGAACAAACGCAGGAGGCGCCAGAAGCCGGCGCGGCTGCCATACTCGAAGTGGTCCTCGACGCTGAAGTTGCGGCCGGGCTTGGGGGCCAAGCCGACCATTTCGGGGGTCAGATAGGTCTCGGCGTGCGGGTCGCCGTCGGCCACGCTACGCTCGCCGCCTTCTTCGTAGTTCAGCACGAAGCTGATGGCGACCCGAGCGCCGCCGGGCCAATCGGCGTGGGGGCGCATCCGTCCATAGCCGATCAGGTCGCGTGGGCGGGGATCGATCATCGGTAGGCCTCCCGAACCGGGCCGGACGACCGCCGCAGCCCCAACTCCCGATCGAGTTCTTCCACGCTTTCCCGCTGCTCGCCCGGCCGTCCCGCACGAGCGAGCGTAGGGAAGCGGGCGCCGAGGAGGCGCACGGTTGCGTAGTAGCCCAGGCCGGTGAGGATCGGCGTCACCGCCGTCGGCAGCCAGGCCGTCGGAACCGCCATGTAGATGGCGAAGCCCAGGACGGTCCAGGCAATCGCGGCCACGCCGAAGCCGCGCCAATACCAATACGGCCCGCCCGGCTCGAAAAGGGCCACGACATCGACGCGGGTGCGCTTCAGGAACACGTAATCGGCGATCAGGACGCCTGCCATCGGCGCGAAGATGTTGCCGAGCACGTTCATGTAACCGGTGTAGCCGTTCACCACATCCGGCACCGCCGAAAGCGCCACGCCGAGCACGCTGACCGCGAGCGTGGTCCAGAACCGGCCCAGGCGCTCGACGATGTTGGAGAGCGACAGCCCGCCTGTATACAGGTTCAGGACGTTGATGGTCCAGTTATCGAAGGCGATGACCACGAACACGAGCAGCAAGGTAAGACCGCTGGTGCTCAGCTGCGCCACGACCTCGAAGGGGTTTGACACCCGGCCCAGCGTTCCCGCGGCCGCATAAGCGCCGAAAGCCGCGCCCAGCAAGCTCCCGACCACGGCGGCGGAGATCGTGCCGAGCCACATGTCGACACGGGTGCGCGAATAGCGGCAGAAGTCCGCCGCGTCGGTGATCATGGTGAGCCAAGCCGCCGCGGCGCCGCCGAGCCAGGTGGCGAACAACAGCCAATGCGGCCCCGGCATACCGGGATAAGCGGTGGCCTGGGCCGGCGCGAAGTCCGGGCCGCCCTGGGATGCAAGCAGGACGAACAGGTAGGCGAACACCACCAGCTTCAACGGGAAGGCGAAGCGCGACAGCACCTTGAGGGAGTCGTAACCCACGAGGGCCACGACGACCTGCAGCGCCGCGAAGATGATACTGACCCAAATCAGCGAGTGCTGCCCGCCCAGCCATTTGTCCAGCACGGCGACGACGGCCATCGAGCCCGCCACGGTCTGGAACGCGAACCAGTAGATCGACGCCGCGGTACGGAGCAGGGAGGGACCCCACTTCGCCCCGCGCAGCCCGTAGGCCATGCGCGTCGCGACCTGGCCGGGCACGCCGTAATCGACCCCGATCGTCGCCATGGCGACGTAGGCGCTGAAGGCGATGAGGACGCCGAAGACTTGGGACGCCACCGCCTCCGTGAACGAAAGGCCGGACGCCACGGCCAGGCCGCTGATTAGGATGGTGCCGGGGTTGATCAGGAAGTTCACAACGATCAGGAACAGGTCGTGCCACCGCACGGTCTTCAAGCGGTCGGGGATCGGCTCGATGCCGAACTGCTCGACGCCCCTGGGCTGGCGGTAGCGCTGGCGGACTTCCTCCTCAAGCGATTCGTTTGCAGGCATTCTCCCGTCTCCCCGGCTGTTCGTTCCGACGCGGCTCACCGGCGGTTCTTGCCGCCAGGCGCGCCCAGGTAGAAGGCTTGCAAGGACCGTTCCACGGCGTACGGTGGCAACCTTGCCAGGGGGGCGCAGGCAGAAGGCGATGCCGCCGCCGTGGCGATTGTTGCACATCCACCTCGAACGAGCGGAAGATCTCCTTTCGCCATTGCTGATGCTTCCCTATGGCTGGCCGCGTATCGCGGCGGGAACGCGACCCTGGGTCACACGGCCTCGCTCAAGGCGACGCCGCTGCGGTCGGCGGCCCGCATGATGTGCACGTGCATGAAGTAGCACGCACCGTCTAGGTCCCGCTTCTCGATCGCTTGCACCACGTTCTCGTGCTCGACCACGGGTTCCCATAACCGCTCGCGCCGTGTCAGCGGCAGGCGCTGGCTTTCCAGCAGCACGGAGCCATAGTTGCCATACAGGTCGGCGAACACGCGGTTGCCCGAGCACTCCATGACGAGCCGGTGGAAGCCGAAATCAAGCTGCGAACTGGCGATGAGATCCTGCTCGCGGACCGCGTCCTTGAAGTCCTTGAGGTTCTGCACGAGGGCGGCGAGCTCGGCCGATGACGCGCGCATTGCGGCAAGTCGCGCGGCGTGGCCCTCGGTCACGAAGCGGAACTGATACACCTCGGCCGGGGAGTAACGTTCGCCGAACCGCCAGCGGTAAAGGTCGGGTCCGGACGACGCTTCTGCCGAGACAACGCGCGTGCCGCGGCGCGGCTCGGTCTGCACCACGCCCAGGGTTTCCAGCACCGACAATGCCTCCCGGAGCGACGAACGGCTGACGTCCAGGCGCTCGGACAGCTCGCGCTGCGACGGCAGCAACTCGCCGCCGGGGAGCTCGCCGGCCCGGATCATCTCTTGGATACGGCGCGCAGTGGTATGCGGGACGAGTGCGACCAACCGGTCCATCGTATGGGAACGCTCCCTCTGGTCGGACCAGCCTTTCTTGACTGACCAAACATCTTGTCGTCTTTGACTATCATTCAGCCGAAGGAATATCGGCTTGACAAGCCCCAAGAGACCGAGGGTAGGCTCAGGTTAACGGCTGCGGAGAACTGGTCAGACCACGGCCAGGAGCCTACGCGCTATGCAGAACGGAAAGGACCGATGTCGCAGGACCAGGCAAGGCCACCCCACGCACTGCACCGCGACCTCCTGCAGGGAGCTGCGGCACTTAGCGCTGCGGGGATCGGCTTCTCGCTGCGGCCCGGCCCGGCCCTCGCCCAAGACGCTGCGCGGACGCTGGTCATCGCCAGCCCGGCGACGTCGCAAGGCCTCGACATCGAGTTCGCCGTGAGCCTTGGTTCCATCAGCACGCTCGCGTGCAAGGCCAAGCTGAGCGGGTTCACCTATTACACGTCGGACAATCTGCGGTTCCAGGACTTTGGCCGAAGCTGAGGCCAGCATGGGCGGCGGCGCCGA
>CAXTCI010000280.1:0-5192 GCA_964242325.1 uncultured Acetobacteraceae bacterium | reverse complement strand
GTGATCGGCTTCGTCGGCGCCGGCGGCATCGGGCAGGAGCTTTATACCGTCATCAGCTTCAACTACTACCAGGAGATCGGCGCGATCCTGGTGCTGATCGTGCTGGCGGTCAGCGTCATCGACATCGCCAGCGAAGCGGTGCGCAGCCGGGCGCTGGGGACGGCGGAATGATGCCCGGTGCCGCCACGGCCCGGCGCGTTTCCCCGGCGGACATCGCGGCGCTGCGGGTGCGAGACCCGCGCGCCTTTGGCCCTGGCCCTGCAGGCGTTGCCCTACGCTGGGCCGCAGCCGCGGCGGTGGTGGCTTGGCTGATGGCGCTGTGCTGGTGGTTCGACATCACTCCCCGGCGCATCGCCAACGGTGCCGCCGGGCTGGGCACGATCCTGCGGCAAATGGTGCCCCCCAGCCCCGGCGATCAATGGCAGGACATCCTGCGCGGCCTGGGCGAGAGCGTGGCGATGGCCTTCCTGGGCACATTCACTGCCGCAGTGGTGGCGGTTCCGCTGGGATTCCTGGGTGCGCGCAACGTGGTGGTGAACGCGCTGGCGCACTTCTCGGTCCGCCGGGTGTTCGACGGGCTGCGCGGCATGGACCAGCTCATCTGGGCGTTGGCATTCGTGCGTGCGGTGGGACTGGGACCGCTGGCGGGCGTGCTGGCGATCTTCGCCGCCGAGGTCGCCGTGCTCGCCAAGCTGTATGCCGAGGTCATCGAGACGGCGGACGCGAAGCAGCGCGAGGGCATCGTCGCCGCTGGCGGCAGCCCCATGCTGGTGGTGCGCTTCGGCCTGCTGCCGCAGGTGCTGCCGGTGATGCTGGCGCAGGCGCTGTATCAGTTCGAAAGCAACGTCCGCAGCGCCAGCATCCTGGGTGTGGTGGGCGCGGGCGGCATCGGCCTGCAGATCGCCGAGCGGATCAAGGTTCGCTATTGGGACCAGGTTTCGTTCATCATCCTGCTGATCCTGGCGACGGTGGCGGTCATTGACGTAGTGTCGGCCCGGGTCAGGGCGCGGCTGATCGGGTAGAAGGTTTGCACGCGTTACGCCGGGCCGCATAGAAGCGGCGCCATGCCCCCAGACCCCGATACCTGGCGCAGCCTGCTGCCCGTGGCGCTCCCGCATCGTCGAGAGCCTGCAGGCCAACGGTTATGGCCCGCTGGATTTCCGCATGGGCGGCGGGACCGTGCTGATGTTCCGTTGGGGCCATAGGGTCAGCAAGGACATAGACCTGCTCATCCACGACGCGCGGGCGCTGGCCTATTTATCCCCTCGGCTGAACGACGCCGCCGGACAAGGCATCCTCGACTACCAGGAGCAGGCGAACGCCATCAAATTCCTGCTTCCCTCGGGGGACATTGACTTCATCGTGGCAGGGAGCGCGACCCGGCTGCCGCCACCGGAAACGCTGGAGTTCGAGGGATTGCACATCCCTCTGGACGCCACGGCGGAAATCCTCGGCAAGAAGCTGCTGTATCGTGCCGAGTCCTTCAAGGCGCGCGACGTGTTCGACATGGCGGTGGCGCTGACGCTGGACCGTCCAGCCGCCCTGGCCGCCATTCACGCTGCGGCTGCTACACGTCCGGCGCTGCTGCGGCGGTTAGGGGCAATGATGGCGGAGCCGGCGGGGAGGTTGGTTGCGTCCTTGCTTCCCACCGACGCCGGGGCGCCCTACGTTCCCGGCATGATTGAGACCGTCCAGCGTGCCGTCCTGGACGCAGGCAGCCCCGGTGCTGAGACGTCGTGATGCCGCCTCCGGCTGGAATGCTGGCGATCCGGCATGCCGTGGAGAACGTCAGCACCGACGCGATTACCGACGCCGGCATCCTGGCGATCCTGCGCGGGGAGGGGGGCGCCCCGGCGCACCTCCATGCCGTGTTCGGGGACGTGTCGCTGCGTGCGCTGGAGGGCGCCGGGGCGGCAGCAGGCATCAGCCTGGCGACAATCCTGCGGGCATACGAGGCAGCCCGGGACGGCTCCGCAGTTGCCAACCCGGAGCTTGATGCCCTGCTGGCGGAGCCTTGGTAGGAAACAGGCCGCCAACCAGGTAGGCCTCCCACACCCTTACCCTCTTCCGGAAGGAGAGGGGGGAAAGGGTTATGGTATCTTTGACGTTCCCACCTGCATCTTTGGCCGCGACGCCTTTTCGGTGATGCCGCTGACGCCTTCGCGGCGTTGCAGCTCGGCCCAGACTTCAGCCGGCTGCACCCCGGCCGCCACCCACATCACCAGCAGGTGATATAACACGTCGGCACTTTCGCCGACCAGGGCGGTGCGGTTGCCAGCCACAGCCTCGATCAGGCACTCCACCGCTTCCTCGCCGAACTTCTGCGCGACCTTGGCGGTGCCGCGCTGCAGCAGGCGGGCGGAGTGGCTGACAGTGGGGTCGGCCGAGCGGCGCTGCATCACCACGGACCACAACCGGTCCAGCACATCTGCTGAAGCGCCGGACACAGGCGCCTGCGGCAATGGCGCCTTCTGCGTGGCCTTGAGGGACGACTTGACCTTAGCTTTGGGGAGCGCCTTCGGAGTCATCTTGGCCGTCGCCAGCTTCACCGTCTTCGACATTGCTAGGCCGCCATTTCGATGGGCCGGCCGGGCAACCGCACTGGCAGGCCGGCGTCGTGCAGCGCCGCCTTGACCTGGGGAATGGTGAAGGTGCCGAAGTGGAACACGCTGGCCGCCAGCAGCCCGGTCGCTCCGGCTGCCGCGCCATCCACGAAATGCTGCAGCGTGCCGACGCCGCCCGACGCAATCACCGGAACCCGGACCGCGCCGCACACGGCCCGCAGCAGGTCGCCATCGAAGCCGTGCCCGGTGCCGTCACGGTCCATGCTGGTCAGCAGGATCTCGCCCGCACCAAGCTCGGCTGCCTGCTGGCACCAGGCCACGGCGTCTAGGCCCGTAGGGGTACGGCCGCCGTGCGTGAACACTTCCCAGCGTCCGGGACCGGACTGCCGGGCGTCCACGGCGACGACGACGCACTGGCTGCCGAACTTTTCTGCGCCCTCCCGCACCAGGTCCGGGCGGGCGACGGCGGCGCTGTTCATGCTGCACTTGTCGGCGCCGGCCAGCAGCAGGCGGCGCATGTCCTCGGTGGTGCGGACGCCGCCGCCGACAGTCAGCGGCAGAAAGATGCGGGCGGCGGTGCGTGACACGACGTCCAGGATGGTGTCGCGGTTCTCGTGGCTGGCGGTGATGTCGAGGAATGTCAACTCATCGGCGCCAGCGGCGTCATAGACGGCAGCCTGCTCCACCGGGTCCCCGGCGTCGCGTAGGGACACGAAGTTGACGCCCTTCACAACCCGACCGTCCCTGACGTCAAGGCATGGAATAACTCGTAGCTTAAGCATGTGAACTTATACTCGCCACCCACGCCGGGATTGCAAGTCCTGCGTACGCATGGCTTCAAACCGCTTAGCCGTTTAGGGCGGCGGGCCAGTGCAACGCACTGCTCTCGGCAACTGGCTGAGGCGTGTGCCCGGCAAGCTGTGATGCCGTCCTCACCGCAGCGTATGCCGAGCCGCCGGCTTGCAGCCACTCGTGCACAGGCTAGACCACCAGCCTGACAACGGCTTTGCGATGACATTCCGCATCCATGTCGGGCAGTCTTATAAATTCATTAATGTTCTTTTTCGTATCGAATAGACGCTTGTTAATTAGTATTTCCCAATAGATCAGGCGGATCAACGCTCAAGTTAGCCTCTGTGGTCGCCGCCGGCCTGTGCGTTGCTGCCCTGGCTGCCTTGCCTGCTTTTGCAGACGTAATCGCCTATACGACCCCGGCCGGGGCGTCTGCGAACCAGAGTTACGGCCAGGGCTTCGGGATGGACTTCGTTCCCAACCAGGACATCACCGTCACGCAGCTCGGGCTGTTCAGCCCGTCCGGCTTCGCAGCGATCGCCGCGGCCCCGGATTATGTCACGCTGTTCGACGCTGCCGACGGAGTGCTGGCGCAGTTGACGTTCTCGACGACGTCGCAAGGCACGTTGCTGGCGGGGAGCGCCGACTACTTCGAGACGCTGGCGACGCCGCTCACGCTGACGGCGGGCAACACCTATTCCATCATCTCGTTCTATATCAACGGCGTGGACGAGCTGTCGAACGCAGGCGGCGGCGCGACCGCGCCGGCCGAAACGGGGGCGCCCTACATCAGCTATGTCGGCCTCGGCCGCTACGGTGGCAGCACGTCAACTGAGTATCCGACAATCGTTGATGGCGGGCCGGCCAACCGCTACTCCGCCGCGACCTTCGCCTTCACGCTGCCGGCCGCCGTGCCGGAGCCGGCGTTGCTTGCCCTGCTTGGCATCGGCCTTGGCATTACGGCACTGGTTCGACGCCGCCGGGCCTGACGGCGCCACCTGGGTCAGGTGCCGCAGCCTGGCTGTGTCGCCTGACCTCCTTTTCCGTAAGGACGGGTTGCTGCGAGGCGCGGTGACGCCGCTTTCGATGCGCTGACCGGGATGAGGCCGGTTCCCGGCTGCGGCGCTACCGACCTAGGTGCGCGTCGAAGAAGGCGGCAATCTCGCCCATTGCCTCCTGCACCTCGGGGATACGGTCGTCGCGATAGAACTGCGCGTGCGACTGCGCCTCGAACACCTGCAGCCTGGTGTCCACACCGGCCTGACGGAGCTTCTGGTTGACGCGGACGGTGTTGCTCAGCAGCAGGTCGCGGGTGCCGCTGGTCAGGATGGCGGGCGGGAAGCCGTGCAGGTCGCCATACAAGGGGGACAGCATCGGGTCGGCAAGATCGTGTCCCTTGGCATAGAACCGGGTTGCGGCGTCGCAAAAGCCGTCCGGAGACACTAGAACGTTGTCCACCAGGGCGTTGGTTTGGAAGGTGTCGCCCTGCTTGGTCACGTCGGACATGGGCGTGCCTGGAGCGATGGCACCGGGCATAGGAATGTTTTCCGCCTTGGCGCGCAGCATCATTTCCAGCGTCAAAGCACCGCCGGCCGAGCTGCCGAACACGCCGACGTTGCCCGGCGGCACCATGCCGACCGCGGCCTTGTAAACGGCCACTGCATCGTCCAGCGCCGCGGGGAAGTACGCCTCGGGCGGCATGCGGTAATCCACCGAGATCACCTTCATGTGGCCAAAGCCGGCCAGGATCAGCGCCTCGGGCAGGGCAGTAAGACGCGGGTTCAGCACGTAGCAGCCGCCGTGGACGTGCACGAGCAGCCGGTTGCGGTTGCCCGC
>CAXTCI010000279.1:0-5372 GCA_964242325.1 uncultured Acetobacteraceae bacterium | reverse complement strand
ATCTCGGTCTTGCCGCAGCCGGTGGGGCCGATCATCAGGATGTTCTTGGGCACCACCTCTTCGCGCATCCCTTCCGGAAGCTGCTGCCGGCGCCAACGGTTGCGGAGCGCTATGGCGACGGCGCGTTTGGCGTCGCCTTGGCCGACGATGTAGCGGTCAAGCTCGCTGACGATCTCGCGCGGGGTCAGGGTCGGGACGTCCATCACAGCGTCTCCACGATCAAGGAATGGTTAGTGTAAACGCAGATGTCTGCAGCGATCTTCATGGCCCGGCGCGCGACCTCTTCCGAGTCCATCCCGTCCACCGTCAGCAATGCCCGGGCCGCAGCCAGGGCATAGTTGCCGCCGGAGCCGATGGCGATGACGCCGTCTTCCGGTTCCAGCACGTCGCCGTTGCCGGTCAGGGTGTAGCTATGCGTGTCGTCGGCGACGGCCATCATCGCCTCCAGCCGGCGAAGGTAGCGGTCGGTGCGCCAGTCCTTGGCGAGTTCGACGCAGGCGCGTTCAAGCTGGCTCGGGAAGCGTTCCAGCTTCGCCTCCAGCCGTTCCAGCAGAGTGAAGGCGTCGGCAGTTGCGCCGGCAAAGCCGGCCAACACCGTGCCGCCGTTGCCGATGCGGCGCACCTTGCGGGCGTTGCCCTTGATGACGGTCTGGCCGAGCGTCACCTGGCCGTCCCCGGCCATGGCGACCCGGCCGTTGCGGCGTACGCACAGGATGGTTGTCCCGTGCCAGCCGACGGGGTCGTGGGGTGTGTCTTGCATGATGGCGGGAAGATGGGGGGCAGCGGGGAGCTGCACAAGATATAGGCAGATCGGGCGTATGGCTGGGGTCTGGTCAACCCTTCCGGACGGACGCGCCTCAGTTCTCGACCGGGAATACCATCCTGAAGCTACCCAGTGATTGAGGGCGTCGGAGCATAAGCCTGCTCGACCCGTTCCGGGGCATTGGCGATTGCGCGCAAGTAGCTCCGGGCCGCAGCATCCAGCTCCCGCCGGCCTGTCTCCCAGTTCCGCAGCGTCTCCACCTCCAGGCCGTAGCGCAGGGCGAACTGTTCGCGTGAAAGCTGCAGGCGCTCCCGCAAGCCGCGCACGTCAACCACTCCTGACGCATCCACCGGAGCAGCCGCGATGCCAGCGCCCGCAAGGTCGGTCGCGAGGGCTGCCAGGTTCTCGACCGTGGGGATATCAACGAACACCCTGCCATCTTTTAGCAACGCCTCGATTGCCCGCTTCGCTCGCAGCATCGTCATGCCCCGCCGCGCGAGGGCGTGCATGGCATCGATCGTCCTGGGAACCGGCCCGTCAGGGGACAGGCGCAAGACGAACACGGCGGGCGAACCGGAGGACACGCGGTCTATGTCCCGGATTGGCCCCAGTCGTGCGAACCGCTCCCTCCACTTCGGGTTCATTGAACTCCATTCCTTCCATCAACGCTTGTGCGATCACCATCAGGTTCGCTGCCCCGACCGCATTGGGATGTGCGTCCTGCACATGGGTGCCCCGAAGTACCAGTGTCGTCCCCTGCTTCAGAAGCTCCGCCACGAAGGTCAGCCGACCAGTTGGGGTGGTGGCAAACAAAGTAACAATGGGATCGTCCGTCATGTCGTTCACCATTTCGAACGAGACTTCCTGGATGGACCACACCTCGAAACACTGTGCCATTGGCACAGACACCGCAAGTGGAACAATGCGCCAAGGGCGTTCGCCATCCCGCGACAGTTCAGGAGCAGGGCGGTGACCTTCCCCCGCCTGTTCCCCCGGCAGACCGCTTGCGCTACACCGCGCCGCATGTCCCGTTCCGCCACCATCACCCGCGCTACGTCCGAGACGCGCATCGTCGTAACGCTGGACTTGGACGGCTCCGGGCAGGCGCAGGTTGCCACTGGCATCGGCTTCCTGGACCACATGCTGACCGCCCTCGCCCGCCACGCCATGCTCGACCTGACCATCGAGGCCGAGGGCGACCTGCACATAGACTTCCATCACACGACGGAGGATGTGGGCATCGTGCTCGGCCAGGCCCTCGCCCAGGCGCTGGGCGACAAGCGCGGTATCCGCCGCTATGGCCACTGTAGCCTGCCGATGGACGAGGCGCTCGTGGACGCGGCGCTCGACCTTTCGGGCCGCCCCTTCATCGCCTGGAACGTGCGGTTCGAGCGCGACAAGATCGGCGCCATGGACACCGAGCTGTTCGAGGAGTTCTTCCGCGCCTTCGCCATGAACGGTTTGCTGACGCTGCACGTCGTCCAGCGCGCGGGGCGTAACGCTCACCACGTCGCCGAGGCCACCTTCAAGTCCGTCGCCCGCGCCCTGCGCCAGGCCGTCGAGCCTGACCCACGCGCCGCGGGCGCCATCCCCTCCACCAAGGGATCCCTATGAAGGGCCAAGCATGAAAGTCTGGACCGCCCACCTCCACCCCGCCCGCCCGCCGGTGCTGGTGCACGAGGGATGGAGCTGGGGCGCTGCCCTGTTCGGCCCGTTCTGGCTGCTGGCGCACCGAGCCTGGGTGCCCGGCGCGATCGTGCTGGCTATCGTGGTCGTACTCAACTTGCTGGTCCCCCAGGGCCTGCGAGGCTTGTTGGTCCTGGGCTTCTTCCTGCTGCTCGGCCTGCTAGGCCGGGACCTGCTGCGCTGGTCGCTGGCCCGGCGCGGTTACGCCCTGGCCCATGTGGTCGCGGCAAGGGATGGCGACGCCGCCTTCGCCCGTCTGCTGGACGCCCGGCCCGACCTGGCCGCCGCCCATGAGAACCCGGCATGGCTGCGCTGATGCGCGTCGCCGTCGTGGACTATGGCAGCGGCAACCTGGCCTCCGCCGCCCGGGCGCTGACGGTCGCGGCAGAGCGGTCCGGCATCGCGGCCGACGTGATGATCACCGGGAGCGCCGCCGATGTGGCGGCGGCTGACCGCGTGGTGCTGCCGGGTCAGGGCGCGTTCGCGGACTGCGCGTCGGGTCTGGCCGCAGTGCCGGGCCTGCACGCCGCCGTCGAGGACAGCGCCGCCGCCGGCCGACCCTTCCTGGGCATCTGCGTCGGAATGCAGCTCATGGCGCAACGCGGGCTGGAGCATACGACCACCCCCGGCTTTGGCTGGATCGGCGGCGAGGTCGCGCCGATGAACCCGCCGGGCCTGCGCCTGCCGCAGATGGGCTGGAACGCGCTGGATTTCACGCCCGGCGCGCATCCGCTGCTGGACGGGCTGCAGCCTGGCGACCACGCCTACTTCGTCCACAGCTATGCCCTGAGCGGTGGCGACCCGGCGGACCTGCTGGCCACCACTGACTATGGCGGCCCCGTCCCCGCCCTGGTGGCCCGCGGCAACCGCGCCGGCACCCAGTTCCACGTAGAGAAAAGCCAGGAGGTCGGCCTGCGCATCCTCGCCAACTTCCTGCGCTGGACCCCAGCCGGTGACTGACGTGCTGCAAAGCCGCCTGCTGGTCGAGCGCGCGACGGAGCTGCATGAGGATGACATGCAGGCCCTGTGCGAGGCCGCCGACGCCGCTATCATCGAGGGCGGCGGCTTCGGCTGGGTAAAATCGCCGGGGCGCCTGGCGCTGCAAAGCTACTTCAAGGGTGTGCTGCTGGTGCCGGAGCGGGAGCTGTTCACCGCCAGGCTCGACGGGGTCATCGTCGGATCGGCGCAACTGGTGCGCCCACCGCGCAACAACGAGGCGCAGGCATTTGCAGCCACCATCATGCACTCCTTCGTCGCTCCCTATGCCCGCGGCCACGGCCTGGCGCGGATGATGACCCGGCGCATGGAGGATGGCGCACGAGCGCTTGGCTACCAGGTGCTGAACCTGGATGTGCGGGAAACCCAGGAGGCGGCAATCCGGCTGTACGAGTCCCTGGGCTATCATCGCTGGGGCGAGCACCCCGCCTATGCCCGCGTCGGCGGCCGCACCATTCGCGGCATCTACTACACCAAGCTGCTGCAACGCGAGCCAAAGGCATGACGGGCGCCTCCTGCTCCCTCTCCCTCCGGGAGAGGGCCGGGGTGAGGGGGTTTTGCGGCGCGGGACCTACCTATGCGGAAACGGGTGCTGGCGGCAGCGGTGGCCTCCGCTCTGCAACCAAGACCCCCTCACCCCGACCCTCTCCCGGAGGGAGAGGGAGCAGGACAGCGTGACCCCTCTTACCCTCTACCCCGCCATAGATCTAAAGGACGGCGCCTGCGTGCGTCTGCGCCGAGGCGACATGGATGACGCCACCGTGTTCTCCAACGACCCCGGCGCCCAGGCCCGCGCTTGGCAGGACGCTGGCTGCACGTGGCTGCACGTGGTGGACCTGAACGGCGCCTTCGCCGGACGGCCGGTGAACACCGCCGCTGTCGCCGCAATCCTGCAGGCGGCCACCGTTCCCGTTCAGCTCGGCGGCGGCATCCGCGACATGGCGGGGGTAGAGGGCTGGCTGTCTGCCGGCGTCCGCCGCGTGATCCTGGGCAGCGCCGCGGTGAAGACCCCTGCCCTGGTGCGCGACGCCTGCCGCGCCTTCCCCGGCCGGGTCGCGGTCGGCATTGACGCCCGGGACGGGTTCGTGGCGACCGAGGGCTGGGCCGACACCTCGACCATCCCAGCCGCCGATCTGGCGCTGCGCTTTGAGGACGCCGGAGTGGCCGCCATCATCTACACCGACATCGGCCGGGACGGCATGGGAACCGGGTTGAACCTGCCGGCGACCCTGGCGCTGGCCGCGCGGCTGGGCACGCCGGTGATCGCCAGCGGCGGCGTCGGGTCGCTGGCGGACTTGCAGGCGTTGCGCGATGCCGTGGATGCGACGGCAGGGGCTGCCGCGGGCGCGACAGCCGGGGCAGCCGCGGGGATCGAGGGGGTCATAGTTGGGCGGGCGCTGTATGACGGGAGCGTCGGCGTGGGGGCAGCGTTACATGTCTTGGCCGGAGCGGCGGCGTAGCGGCCCCAGTTGCCCGCTTGCCGTCAGGCCACATCAGCCGCACAGTCTGGAAAAACCGACTTGGGGACCGTCCATGCCCAACCATCTGCTGACCGCTGCCGCTGCGGCGATATTGCTCGCGTCGGCTTCCGCTTTCGCCGAAGCTCCCCTCGCCCCGCGTGAAGAACCGGCCAAGAGCATCCCCGTCCCCGGCACCGTCAGCCCGGCTATGCAGGCTGTCATCGCCCAGCCGCTCCGCACGAACTGGGATCATCCCCCCACCACGCCCGAAGGCTGGACCGAACTCGTCAAGACAATTGAGGCCGCTGCCGCGCCCCAGGTCGCGCCAATGGCCGAACGCCTGCACGTGAAGATCGAGCCGTCCATCATCGCCGGCGTGCGCGTTTACACCCTCACCCCCGATGACATTCCAGCGGGCAACCGCAACCGGCTGCTCGTGCACGTCCACGGCGGCTGCTACGTGCTGA
>CAXTCI010000278.1:0-5375 GCA_964242325.1 uncultured Acetobacteraceae bacterium | reverse complement strand
AGCCGATCGCCGGCCCATGGCTCTCACCCCAGGTGGTAACGCGGAACAGGTGGCCGAAGCTGTTGTGGCTCACCGCTTAATGGTCGGAGGCCACGTTGATGTCAGGCGCCGCCGGGTTCTTCATGCCGACGACGTGGTAGCCGCTATCCACGTGATGCACCTCGCCCGTCACCCCGGACGACAACGGGCTGAGCAGATACATCCCCGCCCCGCCCACCTGCTCCAAGGTCACGTTGCGCTCCAACGGCGAATTATACTGGTTCCACCGCAGGATATAGCGGAAGTCGCCGATGCCGCTCGCCGCCAGTGTCTTCATCGGCCCGGCAGACAGCGCATTCACCCGAATGCCCCGCCCCCCCAGGTCCGCCGCCAAGTACCGTACGGAAGACTCCAGCGCCGCCTTGGCCACCCCCATCACATTATAGTGCGGCATGACCCGCTCGGCCCCCAGATAGGACATCGTCAGCAGCGACCCGCCATTCCGCATCATCGGCACCGCCCGCTGCGCGACCGCCGTGAACGAAAAACAGGAGATGTCCAGCGCCTGCAGGAATGCCGCGCGCGGCGTGTCCATATACTTGCCGCGCAGGTAAGCCTTATCTGCCCAGCCGATGGCATGGACCACGAAGTCCAGCCCGTCCCAGCTTCGGCCGATCGTCGCGAACGCCGCGTCTATGCTGGCGTCGTCTGACACGTCGCAGGGTGCGATGATGCTGCTGCCGACCCCGGCCGCCAGCGGACGCACCCGCCGTTCCAGCGCGTCGCCCTGATAGGTGAACGCCAGCTCGGCCCCTTGTGCGGCGCAGGCCGACGCGATCCCCCAAGCGATGCTGCGGTCGTTGGCAACGCCCATGATGACGCCGCGCAAGCCCTTCATCAGCGTGCCGGTGACGGGCTGGACGGTCTGGGTCTGGGTCGGTGCGCCGTCCGGCATATCAAATCCACCTGGTGCGTGATGCGGGTGGGGCGTGGTGGCACAAGCCGGGGCAGGGGGGAAGGGGGGTGGGCAGGATGGCCCTGGCAATCCCGTGAACGGCCAAGCCGACCCCTTGAGGTCCAGCGCGCTGACACCGACCTATGCCGCCTGGATAGCCTCCAGGCTGTGCGGGTCCGGCTCAGGCTTTCACCAACCCAGCATCCAGGCCGTGCGGGCCTGGCCCAGGCTTTCACCACCAGGCTTTCACCACCGGCTCCGCATTGTCTGGCGAACCAAAGCTGCCCGCAGATGACCACCGCTGGCTACGGGGCACTTGAAACCGCAGCTTCGACCGCTATTAAATACTTACGAATTCGTAACTGAGTGCTATACGTCATCTGCCCCAGATCGGGCGCACGCCTTATACAAGAGCCTGAGGGTTCATGAACTACCTAACGACCTGGACCCCTCTAGACCCAAGCAGCCCTGTGCCCGCCTCCGCGGCCAAGTCAGGATCTGATGCGCCAGTGCAGCATCCCGGCTGGTGCGAGGCCTATGACGGCCTAATGATCGAGCTCGTCGCCGGGCTGACTGACGGCCCGGCGTTCCTCGCCCTCCTCGGGCCGGCTGGAACCGGCAAGACCTGGATGTTGCAGGCCGCCGCCGCCGACCTGCGACGCCGCGGGCAGCCGGTCATCATCGTGCGCCGGGGCGAACTCCCCATCGAGGTCTTCCCGGGAACGGCGGTCCTCGTTGACGAGGCCGCCCGCATGGACGACAGGCAGTTGGAGCGGCTTGCGGCCGTACGCGACGCGTCGGTCGTGCTGGCGGACCTGCCGGCCTTCGCCGCCCGCCTCAAGCAGCTCGCACGCCAGCCGACCATCGTTCCGCTCGCGCCCCTTGCCCGCCAGGACATGCCCGGGTTCGTCGCGGCTTGGCTCGCCACCCATGGCTTGCCAGCAGGGGTGCTGACGCATCCCGCCGTTTCGCGGCTGTTCGACCATTCCGGCGGCGTTCCCCGCCTGGCGGTCCAACTGCTGCGGGCGGCCCTGGCGGTGCACGGGAACATGGGCGCCGCCGGCATCGGGGCGGACGCAGTGGACGAGATGGCGACGTTGCGCCTAGGCGGGCTGGACGCCGAGATCGCACCGCCGGCCGTTCAGGATGCGCCCGACACGGTGCAGCAGCATCCCGGCGTCGCGGCGGACACGCCTGGCTTGCAGGATGCGCCCGGCACGGCGGGCAATGAACCAGCGGCCGCCGCCCCGGTGCCGCCCAGCGAAGCGCCGGCCACCCCACCGGCGCCGCCAGATCCCGTCCTGACGGCCCCCACGGCCGGCGTATCCGTGCAGCCCCGCCGCAGGGTCCGCCGCACCGCCACGGCAGTCGCGTTGCCCGCCCTGGCTGCCTCCCTCCTGATCGTCGCCGCTTTCGCCATTCGCGATGTGCAGCAAGCCCCCGGCAATGTTGAGACGGTCCTGGCGACGTCTGGAACCACGCCAACAGCCCCAGGTACGGCACATGACGCGGGAACCCCCGCCGTCGGCAGCATCCCCGGCGCCCAGCCGGCTCCAGTTCGCGTGCCAGACGCCGCCCCCGATACCTCCATCGCGATCCAAGCCCAGCCAGAAACGGCTTCAAGCGTTCCGCCTAGCCCCGCTCCCATCCCCAGTCCCGCCCCCAGCTCCAGCCCTACCCCCAGCATGGAGGCAACCGCGGCGCCTGAGCAGGACCCTGCTGTCGCGGCCAGCCCCGCCCCGGCCGCAGCGCCCGCGCCCGAGCCCAATCCGCCCGAACCGGCGCCACCGGAAGCACCAGCGCAGGCCGTCATCCCGCCTGCACCGGATGGAGGCAGGGTCGCATCCATCCCTTCAGTCACCGTGGTCGCGCCGCATGCCGCCCCATCCACAGCGGAATCTGTCCCAGCACCCTCATTCCAGGAGCCGGAACCGCAACCCTCCGCCCAGGCAACCGGCGCCCCTGGCCTCGTGCTGGTGGCTCACGCAGGCGACACGATGCCGGACCTTTACGCCAAGGTATATCGTGGCGTCAGGGCGCCACCGTATGCGGATGTGGTAGCCGCCAACCACCTGCCGCTCCGGACCGGCTCCATCGTCGTGTTCCCCGCACCGCAGGATGGCTGGCCGGGACGCTGACGCCCCACCCATTCAGCGCGCCGGACCCGCGCCCTGGGCGGGCACCGGGCTGGACTGGCCTCCAAGGCTGCGTACGCCAGCGAGGGCAATGGAACGCACCGCCTCGTCCGTCGCGTGCGACGCAGCCCGCTGATACCAGGTACGCGCCTGTTCCGGGTCCCGCTGCACCCCCAGGCCGTGCTCGTAGCAGTAGCCATAATCGTATTCCGCCAGGGCATTGCCGCGCTCGGCTGCCCGGCGGAACAGGTTGGCCGCCCGGGCGGCATCAGCCGGGCCACGTGCCAGCAAAAGCTGCTGCGCCTGCTGGAAGTCAGCCATCGCAGGGTCGCCAGCCCTGACGGACACCGCCGCGTTACGCTGTCCCAACTGTTGCACGCCCAACTGTTGCAGGTGCGCCTGGGCGGCGGTGATGCCATGGTCCGCGGCGCGTTTGAAAAGCTGGATGGCGCGGCTGCGGCTGGCCCGCACGCCCGCACCCTCCTGATACAGCAGCCCCAGGTTATACTCCGCCCGGCCAAATCCCCTGGCCGCGGCCCGCTCGTACCAGGATGCCGCCTGCGCCGGGTTCGGCGGCACACCCCGGCCGGCATCATACATCACCCCGACGTTGAACATCCCGGTTGCATTGCCCGCGTCGGCCGCCCGGCGATACCAGTCCAACGCCTGCGGGTAGCTTTGCTCAACACCCAGGCCAGTGTCATACAGCACGCCGACAAACAGGGCGCCGCGAGGGTCGCCGGCCCGTGCGGCCTCCGTCCATTGCTGGAACGCCTCGGCAAAGCGGCCGTTCTGGAAATCAGCCAAGCCGGATGCCGTGTCGGCCCGGGCAGGCAGACCCAGCAAGGCCAACAGCAGTCCCGCCGCACCCAGCACAGCCATGCGCTTGCGACGCCCCGCCCAACTGACGTGACGAGCGATATCACGCCGCCGGGCTGCGCCGGGCAACGCTTCACAGTTACGATGGGACTGCATTAGGACTGAACCCTAGTCAGTTCTGGGTCGTTCATGACAGGTATTTGCGAGCCTGAATTAATATTTGGAGACCATCGATGCGTGTGCAAGCACAGGCGATCAGGCTATCCGCAGTCGCGCTGGCCGGCTTCCTAGGCGCCTGTGCGGCTCCGTCCACCGGCCCCGCCGCGAGTGGCAGCGCGGCAAACACCGGGTCGGCGGCGCCCTCCAAGCCGACCGTCGGCCAGGAAATTGCTGCCGTTGCCGACAACAAGATCACCGTCACCTTCCCCCAAGGTGGGGCCACGTTGACGCCGGATGCCGACAAGCAGCTCGACCTGGCCGCACGGCTCTACCGTGACGCCAACCCGGTGGCCATGTTCACCGCCGGCTACACCGACCGCAGCGGCGACGAGTTCGGCAACCTGCTGCTCTCGGCGGAGCGTGCGCGGGCGGTCAAGGGCGGCCTGGTCGCCCGGGGCATCCCCGCGGACCGCCTGCTGATTCAGGCGTTCGGATCGTCCGAACTGGCGAACTCGTCGGACCCGCAGGCCCCGGAGAACCGGCGCGTGGTCGTTACCTGGCGTCTGCTCTAAATCCCAAAAGCCACTTCATCCCCTCCAATAAACAAAGACCGAAAACAAACGCCTCAAACAAACGTCAAAGCGGGCAGGGCTGCATGGACAGCACGCCATAACGGCGCCGTCCCAGCCCGCTTACCTGGCTTGCATCCATTCCGGCCGCCTCCAAGTCGTCGCCAGACTTGTAGACCATTGACTCCCGCGAAACGCTCGCTGTCCAGCCCGGCCGCAAGATGGCGTCAGGCCTAGCGGGACATCATCCTGTCTGCCGAAGCAGCCATGCTGGGCTAGCCGGCCACTGCAACGTTGTCTGGCCGGTATCAGCCAAACCGGCTTATGTCAGCGCCTACGACGCCCTACCCATGACCGCTCCGGGTCGTGATCCCTTTCAAACTGGGCACTACCCCCAACGCAATCCTTGACGCCCGCACCCAGACAATGTTCTTGTTCCGTTCATGTCTGCATCAGCAACCCAGGCCACCCCGCAAGACAACCTCGGGCCGCAGGCTGGGGATGGGCGCGGCCACGGCCAAGCCCTGGACGACCTCGTCAGCATGGGCACTGGCATTGCTCGCTTGCTGCATGGACAGGCGATCGCCCAGGCTGCCCAGCCCGCGCAGCCAGTGGCCGCCGCCGCGCACCAAGCCAACGACGCGCAGCCCGCCCCGGCCTCGTTGCCTGCACCGCCCCCGGCCCCCGACGCCCTCATCAAGACAGCCGCCGCCTTCGACCAGATCGCCCGAGCCGTCCGCCGCTGCATCGCCCAGGCGC
>CAXTCI010000277.1:0-5376 GCA_964242325.1 uncultured Acetobacteraceae bacterium | reverse complement strand
CACATGATCGAGACGATCAACAAGCTGGTCCGCACCAGCCGGCAGATGCTGCACGAGATCGGCCGTGAGCCGGCGCCGGAGGAGCTGGCCGAGAAGCTCGGGATGCCCTTGGAGAAGGTCCGCAAGGTCCTCAAAATTGCCAAGGAGCCGATCAGCCTGGAAACGCCGATCGGCGACGAGGAGGATAGCCATCTCGGCGACTTCATCGAGGATAAGGCGGCAATCATCCCGCTGGACGCCGCCATCCAGGCCAATCTGCGCGAGGCAACGACACGGGTGCTGAGCAGCCTGACGCCGCGTGAGGAGCGGGTGCTGCGGATGCGGTTCGGCATCGGCATGAACACCGACCACACGCTGGAGGAGGTGGGACAGCAGTTCAACGTCACCCGCGAGCGCATCCGGCAGATCGAGGCCAAGGCGTTGCGCAAGCTCAAGCACCCCAGCCGCAGCCGCAAGCTGCGCTCGTTCCTGGACGACTAACCGGAGGGCTACGGCTTGCAACCGACGACCCGGGTCGGCGTCACCGTCACCTTCTTGCGGCTGGACCTTGCGACGCTAGACTCCAGCCCAAAGCCTGCGCTGCCTCTCGATACCAGCCTGATCCGGCTGCGCGCCTGTACGGTGCCGTTCTACCGTTACCTATATGCGACGGTTGGCGGCGCTTACTGCTGGTGGCTGCGGCGGTCGCTGTCCGACCCGGCATTGGACGCCATCCTGCGCGAGCCTAACGTTTCGGTTTGGGTGCTGTATCGCGGCGGGGAGCCGGCCGGGTTCTTCGAGCTGGACAGCCGGAACCGTCCGGCGGTGAACCTCAGCTACTTTGGCCTGATGCCGCATGCGACGGGTCAGGGGATGGGCGGCCCATTCCTGGATGCTGCTATCAAGGCAGCCCAGGGTGAGGGCGCGCGGGTGGTGACGGTCAACACCTGTACTGCCGACCACCGCCGGGCGCTGCCGGGCTACCTGCGAGCGGGATTTAGGCCGCTCCGGTCGGTGCGCGAGGTTTGGGACGTGCCGAACCGGCTGGGCCTGACGATCCCCGAGCACCTGCGCATATAAGACGGCTCCCTTCTCCCTCTCCCTCCGGGAAAGGGCCGGGGTGAGGGAAACCGAGCAGCGCTGAACTGGGCGAAGCTGGCGATGCAGCAGTCCGAACGCAGCGGACCCGTGCTGGTGGCCTTTCCCTCACCCCAACCCTCTCCCGGAGGGAGAGGGAGTAGGAGAACGCCAGTGGGCATTGCATGATGCCGGCAACCGCCCAAAGGACTCTCCCTCTTATGCTGCTGCGCGTCACCGCACTCGCCCTGTCGCTCGTGTGCGCCGCGCCAGCCTGGGCCGAGCTGCCCACCACCCTCAAGATCGGCGTCCTCAACGACCAGTCCGGTCCCTTCGCCGACCAGTCCGGCAAAGGCTCGGTCGTGGCGGCCCAGATGGCGGCCGACGACTTCGCCAAGGAGTCCCCCGGCATCAAGATCGAGATCGTTTACGGCGATCACCAGAATAAGCCGGACATCGGCAGCCAGATCGCGCGGGGCTGGGTGGACCGGGACGGCGTGGCGGCGGTGGCCGATGCCGTCAACTCCGGCGTGGGCCTGGCGGTCAACAACGTGATGCGGGAGCGTAATCGCACCTTCATCGCCAGCAACGTCGGCACTTCCGACCTCACGGGCAAGTTCTGCGCCCCCACCACGGTGCAGTGGACCTTCGATACCTGGGCCCTCGGCAACAGCGCCGCCCGCGCGCTGAAGGATTTGGGGCCGTTCTACTTCATGTCGTTCGACTACGCCCTTGGCGCCGCGCTGGAGCGGGATACGACGGAGGTGCTGCATAGCCTAGGCGGCAGCGTCGCCGGGTCAGTGAAGCATCCGCTGGGGACCACCGACTTCTCCTCCTACCTGCTGCAAGCGCAGTCCTCTAGCGCCAAGGTGCTGGCCTTTGCGTCCACCGGCGCCGACTTCATCAATGCAGCCAAGCAGGCGGCGGAGTTCGGCGTCACCCGCACCATGACGCTCACCGGCCTGTTCACCCAGATCACCGACGTGGACGCGCTGGGGCTGGAGGCGGCGCAGGGCCTGCTGCTGACCGAGGCGTTCTATTGGGACCTGAACGACGGCACCCGCGCCTTCGCCCGGCGCTTTGCCGAGCGCATGCCCGGCCGCGTGCCGACCGAAAATCAGGCCGGCGTGTATTCTTCCGTCCTAGCCTACCTCCGCGCTGCCAGGGCAGCGGACAGCATCGAGGGCACCCGCGTGATCGAGGCTATGCGCCGCACGCCAATCGAGGACCCCCTGTTCGGCACCGTCACCGTCCGCCAGGACGGGCGCGCCGTCCACGCCATGCACGTATTCCGGGTGAAGGCGCCAGCGGCCTCCAAGTCGCGTTGGGATGTTTATGAGCTGGTGTCCACCATTCCCGCCGCCCAGGCGTTCCGGCCACTCGACCAGGGCGGCTGTCCATTGGTAACGCGCTGACGCCGTTCTGCGCTGCAACCGTTGCGCCGCACCCGCCGTTTCCCCGAAACTATCCAGGGCGACTCCGCCCCGGCCCACCCTGAACGGCGGACACGATGCTCGGCAACACCTGGGACCTGCTAAAAGAAACGGTGAACGGCTACATCGAGGACAACAACCTCAGCCGCGGCGCCTCCATCGCCTACTTCACGGTATTCAGCATCGCGCCGATGCTGGTGATCTGCATCGCCATTGCCGGGCTGGTGTTCGGGCAGCAGGCTGCCGAGGGCGCCATCGTGGATCAACTGCAGGGCCTGATGGGTAAGCAGAGCGCCGAGGCGATCCAGGCCATGGTCGCCAGCGCCAGCAACAAGTCGAGCGGCATCTGGGCCACGGTCATCGGCATAGTCACCCTGTTGGTGACGGCGACCGGCGTACTTGCGGAGATGCAGTCGGCGCTGAACGCGATCTGGCGGGCGCAGCCGCAGGCGGGAGTATCCGGCCTGCTGCGTGCGCGCGCTGCAGGCCTTGGGCTGATCGCCGCGCTTGGCTTCCTGCTCATCGTGTCCCTGCTGGCCAGCGCCGCGCTGACGGCAATGGGCAACTACCTCAACAGTTTCCTGCCCGGCGCCAGGACCATCCTGGGGATCGTGAACTTCACCGTCTCGTTCCTGCTGATCTCGCTGCTGTTCGCCTTGGTCTATAAAATCCTGCCGGACCGGCAGTTGGCCTACAAGGATGTGGCAGTGGGCGCCGTCGCCACGGCGTTCCTGTTCACGGTCGGCAAGACGCTGATCGGGCTGTATGTCGGCAGCAGCAGCGTCGCCACCAGCTACGGCGCCGCCGGCGCGCTCGTGATCGTGCTGCTGTGGATCTACTATTCATCGCAGATCTTCCTGCTCGGCGCCGAGTTTACCAAAGTCTGGGCCAGCCATCACGGCAGTGCCGAGGCCTTCGCCGCCGCCAGCACCCCGGGCGCGGCGGTTATGCCGTCGGATACGCCGTCTACTGCGGTGCAAAAGGTGCTGGTCCATTCCAGCCGGCAGCGCCAGCGGTTCGGCACGTTTGAGATCGCGGCACTCGGCAGCCTGATCCTTGCGGCCTATCTCGGCGAAACCCGGCGACGTTAGACGGGCTCCGTCGCTCTCCGCTACGCCCGCGCCATCTGGTCCGCCTTGGTCGCACCACGCGACCCCGGTGCCTGCTCCGGCCCGGTCGTGGTATCGCGGCCGGTCTGCTCCTCCATGGCAGTATTCAGCTCGGCCCCGGTCAGCACGATGATGGTCGAGATCCAGAGCCAGGTCATGAAGCCGATCACGGCGCCGAGCGAGCCATAGGTCTTGTCGTAGCTGCCGAAGTTGGCGACATACCAGGAGAATGCAGCCGACCCGACGACCCAGGCGACAGCCGCGAAGCCGCTGCCCCAACTCACCCACTGCCAGCGTGGCTTCTCCCGGTCCGGTCCATACCGGTAGATCATCGCGAGCAGGACGGCGATCACCCCCAGCAGCAATGGCCAGCGCAGCACCCGCAGCAGCAGCTCCACCACGTTCCCCAGCCCCACAAAGGCAAGCACCGCCGGCAGCACCACAACAGCCGCCATCGCCAGCACAACGAACACGATAGCGCCCAGGGTAAAGGCAAGCGTCACGGCGGTGCGCTTCAGGAAGCTGCGCGTCTCCTCCTCATCGTTCACGACGTTGAGCGCGTCGAACAGGGCCTTCATACCCTGGTTGGCGCTCCACAGCGAGGTGGCGAGGCCGATCAGCACGCCGAAACCGAGCTTGCCATGTGGGACCGAAATCAGCGTGTGGATCTGGTCCGACAGGATGCTTAGGCCTCCCTCGGGCATTACCCCGGACAAGGATTTGACCTGGCCTTCGATGGTCGCGGGATCGGCGACCAGGCCATACAGCGACACCAGGGCTGCCAAGGCCGGGAACACCGACAGCAACGCGAAGAAGGTGACGCCTGCCGCCTCGGTCATCACCCGGTCGGCCGAGACCTGCTTTGCCGTCCGCTTCAGGATGTCCCACCAACCCTGCGCGGGAATGTTGGACGGCTTGGTGGCATTGCTGCCGCGGCCGTCGTCGCCTGCTGCGCCGGCACCAGCGCCGTTGCCGTTGCCGGGCCGCCGCTCATCGGCGGCGCCGGACCCCGGCCCGGGCGATTGCTTCGCGTAGGCGCCCATCAGCAGCCCGGCGGCGCCAAGGACGGCAACGATGGCCGGATGTTCAAGCTTTTCCCGCATGGCGCGCTCCTGGGTCAAAACGGTATCAAGCGGTAGTCCAGAGACGGCGGAACCATGTACCGAACGAACCGGGGCATAGCTCTGCCAATTCAGGCCACGTCCGGCGGACCCACCCTGTTAAGCAGGTATTATCGTGCCGATCCAGTGATGACGGATTGGCTGGCCGCAAGTTCCGCCGCCATCGCAATGAGCCGCCAGCCTACCCCTCTAGCAGGTGCCCGAAGGCGCGCAGCGGCCGCAGGCGGTCGCACATGATCTTGGTGACCGCCAGCAGCGGCACCGCCAGGATCGCGCCCTCCACGCCCCACATCCAATACCAGAACACCAGCCCGACCATGACGGCGATGGGGTTGATGGTGAAGCGCCGGGCCAGGATCATGGGAGTGATGATCTCGCCTTCCAGGATGTGTATGCCCAGGTAGGCGGCTGCCGGCAGCAGCGACAGCCAGGACGCACCCAGCGCGGCAAGCCCGATCACCGCGAACAGCCCTACCCCGGCCAACGGCCCCAGGATCGGGATGTAGTTCAGGCAGAACGCCACCACGCCCCACAACGGCCAGCCCGGCAGTCCGAAGGCCCAGGTCATCCCGGCAACCGCGGTGCCGACCAACGCATTGATGACCGTCACCGTCAGCAGATACATGGATATATCGTGCTCGATGGCCGCGGAGATGC
>CAXTCI010000276.1:0-5377 GCA_964242325.1 uncultured Acetobacteraceae bacterium | reverse complement strand
GATCTGGAGTCCATTGAAGAGGTTTCTGTATTTCCTGGTCCAGTAGGTCAATAATTGTGCTACGTGACACCTCTGGATTCTGATCCTCTAGCACCGATCTTGTCTGTAATCTACGACGCTCGACTGCCTGCTTGTAGTTCCATCGTGACGGTTCCCACATCCTTCCTGTGTCTAACAGCACACGGTTATTGGAGCGTATGATACCGCAGTCCCGTGGTATCGATGAGGACGCAGGACAGAAGTCGCCGAAGAAGGCGTTCCGATATGCAAAACCAGCATCTGGACTGGTCCGGCCCTGGGCGGAGAAGTAGCGAAATCCAACAACGTTACTTCCATAACTAGAGCTAAGAGTGAGGTCGTCATGCAAATATCCGAGGAATACGACTGCGTGTCCAGACTTGTTGGTCCGATTTAGATTAATGAAGTCTCCTGCCTTTAAATCCTGAAAACGCAATTCTTCACCTAAGCCAAACTCCGCAAGCGTGTAGCCGGTCCCGCGTGAACCAGTGCCATCGTACATGAAAATGTTTGCACGAAGCGACAATACGTTGCCGTTTGTCCAACTCGTAAGGGGAATTGTATCGAATACCGTATTGTCGCCAGTCTCTGCAGCATAAAGCTTAATAGCGTTTATTATTATCTCACTTACCGCTGCGACGCACATGGTTTTCATTGGGGCGCTTGCCTTGATCGTTCCATGTCCGCCGTATTCGAGATCGTGAGTGAACGAATCATGGATATCATAACCCCCCTTAGCATAGTGTGAGTAAAGGTCATCGATCGACTTCAAGACATAGGCGTTGAAGTCCTGGCTGTGGGCAGGACCTGCAAGCCCGAAAGCACACACTACTGCCAGCGCCATGTTCCGGATCACTGCGGACTCTCCGTTCGCTATTTTTCGTCAGCCTAAGCAGAACTGATCCAGGAACGCAACTGATATCTGTTGTCACGCGGGGTGAAGTTTCTTCTTATTTTCGAGAACGTCGGCTGATGATAACAAAATTAGTTGCGTGGTCTCCTAAACCAACCCCTCCATCCCCCCATCCACGCTTACCGCCTGCCCGCTGATCGTCGCGCCAAACGGGCTGCACAAATACAACGCCATGTTCGCGATGTCCTGCTGCGACACGAAGCAGCGCAGGTTCACCCCCGCCAGCGCCCGCGCGGTCTGCTCGTTGTCGCCGATCCCCGCCGCGGCGGCCTTGTTCGCCAAGACGGAGCGGATGCGGGGGCCGTCCACCAGGCCGGGCAGGATGGCGTTCACCCGGATGCCGTCGGGGCCCAGCTCCATCGCCAGGGTGCGGGTGAAGCCCACCACGCCCCACTTCGCCGCGGAATACGGGCTGCGCAGCGGGAAGCCGAACTTGCCGGCGGCGCTGCTGAGGTTGACGATGCTGCCGCCGCCGGAAGCGCGCAGCGGCGGCACGGCCCGGCGGGCGCAGTGGAACATCGCCGCCAGGTCCACCTGCAGCACGGCGTCCAGCTCGGCGGGGGTCACGTCCTCCACCCGGGCGGTCGGGCCGGCGATGCCGGCGTTGTTGACCAGCACGTCCAGGCCGCCGAGGACGGATAGGGCGCCGTCCATGAAGGTCTCCAGGTCGGCGAGGCGGCCGGCGTCGGCGACCAGGCCGCGGTGGCCGCAGTCTATGAGGGCCTGCTCGTTTACGTCGGATACGAAGACTGCGGCGCCGCAGGCGGCGAAGCTGTCGGCCATGACCCGGCCGATGCCGCCGGCGCCGGCGGTGATGGCGACCCGGAGGCCCGATAGGTCCAGGGGCACCGGGGTGCGGGCGCCGGTGATCATTGGGCGGCCTTGGCAGAGGCGTCCATCGGCTCCATGCCGCTGTCGCGGATTGCGGCCGCGGCGGCGGGGGAGGCGAGGTAGGCGATCAGGGCGCGGGCGGCTTCGGGCTGGGCCGAGCGGGCCAGGACGCCGGCGGAGAAGATGGTGACCTGCTGGACCTCGGGGGGGATGGGGCCGACCAGGTCTATGCCGTGGACGGGTTTCAGCTCGCTGATCTGCTGGAAGCCGAGGTCGGCGTCGCCGCGGGCGACGATCTCGCCGACGGGGGTGGCAGGGATCATGCGGGCCTTGCCTTGCATTTGGGTCTCGACACCTAGACGCTTGAACATTTCGTTTTGGATATAGACGCCGCTGGCGCTGTCGGAGTAGGCGACGGACTTGGCGTCGAGCAGGGCCTGGCGTAGGGCGGCCGGGGTGCTGATGTCCGGGTGGGGAGCGCCGGCGCGGACTGCGACGCCGATGACGGAGCGGGCTAGGTCCACTCGGGAGCCGGGGGCGACTATGCCTTGCTTGACTAGGGTTTCCAGGGCGTAGCCGACCATGATTAGGACGTCTATCGGCTCCTGCCGGGCCAGGCGGGTGGGGACGGCGTCGATGGTGGTGCCCATGCTGGGTCCCCAGCCCGTGCTGACGGTGTTGCCGGTGGATTGCTCGAAGCCTGGGGTCAGGACCTTGTAGGCGGCGGCGAAACCGCCGGAGCTGATGACGTGGATTTCGGCGGCGTTGGCCAGGGTGGGCCATAGTAGGGCGGTGGATAGGCCGGCTAGGGCTAGGCGGCGGGTGAGGGTTGGGGCCATGCGGTTAGTCTCCTGCGGCTGCTTGGCGTTCGGCGGTGGCGCGGCGCTCGACGCGGGCGCCGTTGTAGATCAGCAGGGTGGCGACCAGGCCGCAGGCGCCGCCGAAGGCCATCCATAGGCCGGGGGCGGCCTTGTCGCCGGTCCAGTCGATCAGGGCGGTGGCTATGGCGGCGGTGAAGCCGCCGAATACCGCGGTGGCTAGGGAGTAGGCCAGGGAGAAGCCGGCGGTGCGGACGGCGACGGGCACGACCTCGGTCAGGGCGACGACCATGGCGCCGTTGTAGCTGCCGTATAGGAAGGACAGCCATAGCAGCACGATCAGCATGTGCGGGAAGGTGATGTCCTGGACCAGCCAGGCTAGGGCCGGGTAGGCGGTGATCAGGGTTAGGCCGCTGAATAGGAGGAGCAGGGGCTTGCGGCCGATGCGGTCGGATAGGGCGCCCATTACCGGGAGCCAGATGAAGTTGCTGACGGCGACGCAGAAGGTGACGATCAGGCTGTCGGTGGCCGTCAGGTGGAGGACGTCCTTGCCGAAGGTCGGGGTGTAGACGGTGATGAAGTAGAACGAGATCGTGGTCATGGCGACCATGAGCATGCCTAGGCCGACGATCTGCCAGTTTAGCACGAGGGAGTGGGCGATTTCGCCGAGGCTGGGGCGGTGGGGGCGGGCTAGGAACTCCTCGGTCTCTTGGAGGCTGCTGCGGATGTAGAAGAGGAAGGGGACGATGAGGCAGCCGATGATGAAGGGAATGCGCCAGGCCCAGGAGCCGATGGTTTCGGCGGGGAGTAGCTGGTTCAGGACGTAGCCGATGGCGGCGGCGACCATGATCGCCACCTGCTGGCTGCCGGACTGCCAGGCGACGTAGAAGCCCTTGTTGCCGGGGGTGGCCATTTCTGAGAGGTAGACTGAGACTCCGCCCAGCTCGACGCCGGCGGAGAAGCCTTGGAGCAGGCGGCCGATCAGGACCAGGAGGGGTGCCAAGAGGCCGATGGTGGCGTAGCCGGGGACGGCGGCGATCAGGACGGTTCCCATCGCCATGATGCCGAGGGTGACGAGCAGGCCTCGGCGGCGGCCAATGCGGTCAATGTAGCCGCCTAGGATTACGGCCCCCAGCGGACGCATGAGGAAGCCGGCGCCGAAGGTCATGAAGGTCAGCAGCAGCTTGGCGGTGTCGTTATCGCCGGGGAAGAAGGCCTTGGAGATGTAGCTGGCGTAGAAGCCGAACAGGAAGAAGTCGAACATCTCCAGGAAATTGCCGCTGGTGACGCGCAGCACCGTGGCGATCTTCGATCGCGGCCTGGCGCCGATGCTTGCGTGGTCCATTCCAGCCCTCCCTCGATGAGCGTTGCATTTGGCGGCAGCATGCCCCGGGCTGGGCGGGGTGTGAAGGGTGGGTGGCGCGTTCACAAGTCCGGCAAAGGGCCTGGCTTGACGGGACCAGGTCTGGCACGAACGCTGGTGGGTTTATGGCTGTGTGGGAGACGGTATGGCACGGGACGCCAGTCGTTCGGGGTTCCTGTCAGGCGTGGGCCAGGCGGCGATGATGCCGTTCTGGGCGGTGCAACTGCTGACTGGTGCCAAGTCGTTTATGGACAACCCGCTTATTGGCAGTCCGCGGCTGAACCGGCGGGGGCTGCACGAGGGACGGGTGGCGTTGGCGGCGGAGATGGCGGCGCGTCGGCGTGCCCGGCTGGCGGCCGCAGTGTCGGATGCCGACCGGGGCGCGTTCGACCGGGATGGGTTTGTGGTCAAGCCGGGATTCTTGCCGGAGGAGGAGTTCGCGGTACTGCGCAGCCAGGTGCAGGAGTATCGCGGACCCATGCGGGAGATGATGCAGGGCAATGCGGCCACGCGCCGGGTGGCGCTGGATCCGCGTGCGCTGGATGCCATGCCTGCGGTGCGGCGGCTGCTGGGGCGGGGGGACTGGCGCGGGCTGGTGCGCTATGCCGGCAGCCATGGCGCCGAGCCGATCACGTATATCCAGACGATCCTGAGCCATGCGCAGTCGGGACCGGATGACCCGCAGTGCACCCTGCACGCCGATACGTTCCACTCGACGGTGAAGGCGTGGCTGTTCCTGACGGACGTGGCGGAGGATGAAGGGCCGTTCACGTATGTTCCCGGCTCTCACCGTGCGACGCCGGAGCGGCTGGCTTGGGAGCGTGCGCGCAGCCTGGGGATGGACCGGGAGCCTGACCGGTTGAGCCGGCGCGGATCGTTGCGGGTCGGGCGGGAGGAACTGGCGGCGCTGGGGTTGCCGCAGCCGCGGGCGTTTGCGGTACCGGCCAATACGCTGGTGGTGGCGGACACCTTTGGCTTTCATGCGCGGGGCGAGAGCCTGCGTCCTTCGTGCCGGGTGGAGGTGTGGGCCAGCGGGCGGCGCAATCCCTTCCTGCCCTGGGCCGGCCTGGACCCCTGGGGGACGGAGGCTTTGGGCGGCCGCAGGATGCCGGCGTTCTGGGCGGCGCGGGACCTGCTGGCGCGGGCAGGAGTGAAGCCGAACCATTGGCGGCAGTTGGTGGGGGTGTCTCCGTTCGACGCGGCGTAGGTTGCGGGGGCGTTGACTGCTTCCGTTGGTGCGAGGGGCTGGGGGGCAATCTAGGGCCGGTCAGCACTGTTTTGCCGGGAGTGGGTTGCTATGCCGCAAGCGGCTTGCTCTGATGGACGGTCAACCGTCGGTTGCAAAAGCGGTTTGCGCTATATTAGAGCATGTCCGGCCCAAACAGCTCCATTTGGGCCGGATAAACACTCGCGAAAACATAATGTTGGAGCATG
>CAXTCI010000275.1:0-5390 GCA_964242325.1 uncultured Acetobacteraceae bacterium | reverse complement strand
ACGATCTCGACCAACGGGCTGGGCATCCTGGTCAACTATGCCAAGTTCATGGGCGAGTTTTACTTCGGGCTGGTCTGCCTGTGGATGCTGCTGATCCTGGCCGGGTTCGTGCTCCTGGGACCCGCGGTGAAGCGGCTGGTGAAGCTGGTGCAGGAGCCGTTCCTGCTGGCGTTCTCGACCGCGTCGTCCGAGGCGGCGTATCCGAAGATGCTGGAGCAACTGGCGAAGTTTCCGATCAGCCGGAAGATCAGCAGCTTCGTGCTGCCGCTGGGCTACTCGTTCAACCTGGACGGGACGATGATGTATTGCACGTTCGCCAGCGTGTTCATCGCCCAGGCCTATGACATCCCGCTGGGCTTCGGCACCCAGATTGCGATGCTGCTGACGCTGATGCTGACCAGCAAGGGCGTTGCCGGGGTGCCGCGGGCGTCGCTGGTGGTGATCGCGGCGACGCTCGGGCAGTTCGGTTTGCCGGAAGAGGGGCTGCTGCTGGTGCTGGGCATAGACACGTTCCTGGACATGGGCCGGTCGGCGACGAACGTGATCGGCAACTCGCTGGCGACGGCCGTGGTGGCGAAGTGGGAGGGCCAGCTTGTCATGGACGATGATGGGCGGGCGATGATCGGCGAGATGGAGGTGGTTCCGGCATGACCCGGCTGCTGCTGGCTGCGGCGCTGGCTGTTGGCCTGGCAGGTGCGGCGCAGGCGGAGGACGGGGCGCCGCTGACCGGCACGCTGAAGGCGGTGGCCGATCGCGGGACGCTGCTGATCGGCGTGCGGACGGACGCGCCGCCGTTCTCCTTCCGCAACCCTGGTGGGCAGCCAGTTGGATTCTCGGTGGATATCTGCCGGGGCATCGCGGCGGACGTTGCGGCGGCGCTCAACCGGGACCTGGTCGAGGCGGATGCTCCGGCTTGGCAGACGGGGGTGCGGATCGTTTGGGTGCCGGTGTCGGCGGATGCACGGGTGCCGATGGTGGCGTCGGGGGCGGTGGACCTGGAGTGCGGCTCGACGACGGCGACGGAGGCGCGGGCGCGGACGGTGGCGTTCTCCCCGGTGTTCTTCCTGGCAGGGACCAAGCTGCTGGCGCCGGTGGGATCGGCCATTGCATCGCCGGCGGACCTGGAGGGCAAGACGGTCGTGGTCGGGGCGGGCACCACCAATGCGGAGGTGATGCGGCGCCTGGCGGCTCGGGCGGCGCCGGCGTTCACGGTGGCGGAGGAGCCGACGCTGGACGCCGCCTATGCGCGGCTGGCGGCGGGGAAGGCGGACGCGTTCGCGTCGGATGACATCCTGCTCGCCGGGCTGGTGGCGACGCGGCCGGACGGGGGGCGGTTCCGGATCGTGGGGGACTTCCTGTCGTTTGAGCCCTATGCGGTGATGCTGCGGCGAGATGACCCGGCGTTCAGCGACCTGGTGCGCGGAAGCTTCGGGCGCATGGCGCGGGACGGGGTGCTGACGGCGTCATATGGGCGGTGGCTGATGGAGCGGCTGCCGAACGGAGAAAGCCTGAACCTGCCGATGTCGGCGCAGTTGGCGCAGATGTATAGCGCGTTGGGGGATGGGAGCTGAGCATTCGCTGAGGTTTAGACACGACGGCGGGAGACGATGGCGTGACCTGCAGGTGGCGGCTAAGGCGCCGCTCCCCGGACCGGCCGGTCCGCGGCAGGCGGCGGAGGCACCGTCAGCGGTCCCGTTTCCTTCCGGGTGTCCGGCCCAGGGTTGTCCCCGAAATCGATGCCGTTGCAGGCCGCCAGGCACAGGAGCGCAGTGGCGATCATCGCCCGTTGCAGCCAATCCAGCGCCTGCCCGGCATCACCGCGGGCGGGCATTGGGCGGCTCATACGTGGCGTTGGCGGGCGCATTCTGTCATAATGTAGGGCCACCTGGGATCACTGCGGGTCGGTTGAAGAAGTCATTACACCCGGTCAGGGCAAGAGTGGCAAGCAGCAGCGCAGTGCGGATCAAGCTGGGCCTCTAGATGCCGGGTGCGGCCGTGCTCTCGGTGCGTTCCCGTTGGTAAACTCGACGCCGGCCGCGGGGTTATCGAACATCGGCGACCACGGTGTCATGGGATAAGCTGTTTGGGCTGACCACGTTGTAGTCGAACTGGTCCGCTCCCCGGAAGCCTGGCGCGGGTATATACCAGACGCCGATGCCCGGGTAGGTCCGCCCCACGCAGTTCGGCACCGCTTCGCGGATGACGCTCACGGTGGACTGGCCTGGCCGGAGTAGGATGCTTCCATGGGCCGGCTGGGTGCGGATGATGATCTGCGGCGGCGCTTCGGGCGAGCAATCGCGGTGCCACGCCGCATAGGTGAACACATGGAGCTCCTGGCCGGCCTGGGTTGCCACGTGGATGTTCCGTTCTCTCGGCACCACGCGTTGCCCCCAGGCAGGGGAGAGCGCGGCAGCAACCGCGACAGGTGCCAGCATGAGCCGCTTCATGGTTCTCCCTTCCGTAGCTTCATGCGGGGTTCGTCGCGATTGGTGGACACCACGCCTGGGGGTTCTAAGCAGGCTTGCGCGGCCTGTCACACAGATGGTCTGCGGCCCTGCCGGGCCGCGCAAGCTTGCTCAGCTTTTCATCCATGCGCAGGCTCTTTCATAACAATTCCGTAACTTTCCGTTCTGGCACCGTCCTTCCGGCTCAGGGCATCCTATTAACGTTGCCTTATGTCGAGGCTGTCATTGCAGCGGCACCGCAGGGCCGCGGCTTAGGGTGTGCCACATGTGCCAAGACGAAGTGCTGTCCTCTGGGCAGGAACTCCATGCTGCCTTAGCTTGCCTCGTCGGTGTGGCTGACATCAGCCGCCATCTGGATGATGGCATGCCGTCCTTTGACCTGCCTCCAAAGGGGCTTGGGCCTGCGAAGAGCATAGCAGTCGCCCTTTCTCTCAGCGTGCCTCTATGGGCCATGATCGGGTTTGCGAGTTGGGCCCTGAGCGGTCCGCACCCGGGCTAGGCAATGCAGCGCCCTCGGCATTCATTGTTTTATTGCAATGTGATCGGCGAGGGGTAGCGTCAACCATGATAGGATAGTGATCTGCGACCAACTGGACGCTGTGGTCGGACGCAGGGTTTGCGCGACGGACGAGACAGCGCAAACGACCGCCTGTTGTTTGCTGGACACCCTGCGTGGCGTCGAAGTTTGGCAGGGGCCGAGACTGGTGGGTCCGAGACTGGCGGGTCAGTGATCTTCTCAGAACATTCAGCCCTTTCGAACCAGGTCGTGGTCGAACTCCGACCTCAGCCTTTCGGCATTCGCGCGATCACCTGCCTATCCGACGTGATTTCCATGAAGCGGTATGATGCCGCGAAGGCCGTGCCGATGCTGATGGCTTCCTGCACTGCCGCGCAATCGCGTTCCTTGGTTGCTGTGACTTTGCCACGTGCGTCCAGTGGCCGGAACTCGTGGAGCATCGTCGTTGGCCCTACATCCGTTCGTGTCCAGCACAGCTCCGGGTCAATGGCGTGATCCGGCAGAGTCAAGCACCGTGCCGGCCCTATATCGCCTGAACGGCAACGGGCTGCCGTAGTAGCGGCGGCGTACCGTGCCGCCCGTGCAGCAACGTCGTCAGCGGGCGCTCCACCAGCAGATGCACGGCAATTCCCAACGCCGCGCATCCCGCCAGCACGCCGGCCAGCGCAACCGGCGTGGGCAGCGGGTGCAAGGCCGCCAGCAGCGATGGCAGGGCGAAGCGGTGCGTGAGATAAAGGGCGTAGGACGCGTTGCCCAGCAGCAGCAGCGCCGGCAGGCGCGGTACGACACGCTCGAGCCCCAGTGCGCCGGCCACAATCAGCAGCGCCGGCACGCCCCAGCCCAGCAAACGCCACGCCTCAAAGTTGACGTCGCGGCACAGCATGAAGGCCGCCACCCCGGTCAGCAATGCGGCAGCGCCGACCCACGGGCGGCCCAGCCAGCCTCGCGTCCAGGCGCGGTGCAGCCATGCGCCGGCCAGGAATTCCAGCAGCAGCGGGCTTAGATAGACCTGCGCGGCTGAGGTGGTGCATCCACTGATGATTCCGGCCGCCGCCAGGGCGGCGAACACGCCGGTCAGGATCGGCAGCGCACGGGCGCGGAGCAGCAGCAGCGATACGGCAAAGGCCAGGTAGAAAAACGCCTCATACAGCGGCGTCCAGCCCTGCCACACCACGGGCCAGATCGTGTCCTCCGGTCCAATGTGCGGAATGAACGCCAGGGACAGCGCGACGTGCGCCGGGGCGACCCCTGGATGCCCCGCCCACCAGGCCAAGGTCGCGGCGGCATAAAGCGGCACGACCCGCAGCGCGCGGGCACGAAGGAACGTCATGGGCCGGGTCTCTCGGCCCGCCGCGTGCGCCATGATGAAGCCGCTGATGATGAAGAACAGATCCACGCCCTGCTGGCCCCAAAGCGGGTTGATCCAGCCGGTGTGGGCGATCACGACGGCCAGCGCCGCCAGGGCGCGCAGGTATTGGATGCTCGAAAGCGTGCGGTTCGTTTGCATGGGCGCATCGTCTGCCGTCCGCTGCGCGCCGGCGATTCAGGAGATGTAATGAGATGTATACCGCTGCCTCTGCTCCGCCCGTATGGACTTACGCACTGGCATAGCGCCGGACGCGGTAGGGATGCGCTGTGGGCCGGACGGGGCACGGCTGGCGTTGTATCGCCGAAGGGCAGCGCCGTGCAGTGGATCGGTTCTGGCGTGGCTGCTGGCCTGACCAGCACGGAGCATTCCAAAGCCGCCGATACCAGGCCACCCATGCTGGGGCTGGTGGAATGACGGCAGCAGGGCTTCCTCAAGCCGAACTTTGCGCCACCGATCATCAAAGGATGGTCAGCAACGCAACGTATAGAATGCAATTAACAACACAATACGGTAATATGATTAACTTACGTTAAGTATAAATATAGAAAAAGTGCTCTCGTTTTGTGAGTACTAACCCCCATGTTCGTTCTCACCATCAATATACGTTCACCGTAAGGCATCGGTGACTAAGGGGCGCTTGCCCTCCCGCTTGCACGGCATGGAGAGCTACAATGGCCGACTATCGGATTTACCTGCTTTATGACGATGGACGCATTGCCAGCGGTGTAGGCGCGACTTGTGAGGACGACCAGGATGCATGTGTGCAGGCGCAGCAAATGCTTGATGCACAGCCCATGCTTGATGGCACCCGCTGTAATCAGGCTGAGGTCTGGATCGGCACTAGGTGTGTCGGTAAGGTTGGGGTGGTGCCCCCCTCTACCATCCCAAGCTAGGCTTCTGGCGCTCCCCGGCTGCTCGCGATCCGGCCCAACTCGACATTGAGGACGCCATCAAGAACGCGTTCTAAGCAGGCTTACGCGGCCTGTTACACAGATGGCCTGCGGCCGTGCCAGGCCGCGTAAGCCTGCTTAGCTTTTTA
>CAXTCI010000274.1:0-5408 GCA_964242325.1 uncultured Acetobacteraceae bacterium | reverse complement strand
CTCACGGTCCGCAACCGGGAAAACGACCCGCGCCAGACGCCGCCGGGCCTGTCCTGGCGCATGCTGGACCCGCGGCGGATCGAGGTGACGCGGCCAGACGGCTTCGACGCCGGGGCAATTTATGAGTTCATCTACACTGCCCGCGACCCGGTGGTGGGCGGCATGGGCTTTGCCGCGGTGCGGGACCTGGTGGCATTCCTGCGGCACGACGGCGGCCCGCTGGCCCGGGGCGGGGCGCCGGAAGCAAGCCATGCCTACGCCGTCGGGGTGTCGCAAAGCGGGCGGTTCCTGAAGGACATGCTGTATCAAGGCTTCAACGACGACGAGGATGGGCAGCCCGTGTTCGATGCGGTGATGCCGTTCATCAGCGGCGCCCGGCGCAGCTTCACCAACGCCCGGTGGTCACAGCCCGGGCGCTTCTCCCGCCAGCACGAGGACCACCTGTATCCCGGGGACGGTTTCCCCTTCACCTATGGCAGCACGATCGATTCGCTGACCGGCATGACCGACGGGCTGCTGGCCCGGTGCGAGGCGACGCACACCTGCCCGGCCGTGATGCAGGTGGACACCGACAGCGAGGCCTATCAGGCCCGCGCCTCCTTGCTGGTGACGGACACGCAGGGCAACCACCTGGACCTGCCACCCAACGTGCGCGCCTACATGCTGGCGGGGCTGCCGCATTCCAGCACGCCGGGGCTGGTCAGCGAGCCGCTGGCCGCCTGTGCGATGCCGTCCAACCCGCTGCACCCCGGCGCAGCGATGCGTGCCCTGTTGGCGGCGATGGACGAATGGGTGCGGGAGGAGGTGCGCCCACCCACCAGCCGCTACCCGATGCTGGCGCATGGCACTCTGGTGCCGCCGGCGCCGGACGTGTTTCCGCATCTGCCCGGCGTGCCGTATGCCGGGCTGCTTAACCGGGTGACGGAGGTGAACCGGGACCGGGAGCCGCCGGCACCGGGCCGCCCGTATCCGGTGTTCGTGCCGCGCACGGACGGGGATGGCCACGCCATCGCCGGCATCCGGCTGCCGGAAGTCGAGGCGCCGATGGCAACCTATGCCGGCTGGAACCTGCGCCGCGCCGGCTATGCCGAGGGGGAGTTGTGCAGCCTTGCCGGCAGTGCCATCCCGCTGCCGCCGATTGCCACCGCCGGGGACCCGCGGCTGCCGCTCAGCCTGCGCTACCCGTATCCCGACAGCTATGCGATGGCGGTGCGCCGGGCGGCCGAGGGACTGGTGGCGGAACGGCTGATGCTGCGGGAGGATGCGGACGCCGCGGTGGACGCCGCCCGTGCGGGCACCCTGGCACGGCTGCCCAAGATGCCGCCCTAGACCGGTGTGCGTCCAGGACCGGTATGCGTCCAGACTGGCCGCAGCCTGGTCTAAGTTTTTCATCTGGAAGCAGAGAGCTGCGGGAAGATCCGGTCGCTGCGAGTCTGGAACCCCACTGCAATCCGTTCTAGCGCCGGGTCAGACTCTGCTGGTGCTGTGCGCGGCGGTCAGCCGCTTTGCGGCGTCGCAGATGTCGGTCAGGGTGTATGGCTTGGAGATGAACACGTCGAGCCGTGACGCCGACGCCGAGCTGTCCGGGTCCGGCCTGCCGGTCATGTAGATCACCGGCAGGTCGGGCAGGACCTGACGTGCCCGGCCCACCAGGGCGAAGCCGTTCAACGAACCCGGCAACTGTATGTCGGTCAGTAGCAGGCGGATGCCGGAGCCCGATTGCAGCATCGGCAGGGCGGCGTCGCCCGTTTCGGCTTCCAGGACCTCAAAGCCCTCATCGCCCAGTGCTTCGGTCAGGGTCAGGCGGATCAGGAACTCGTCTTCCACGACCAGGATGCGTATCGGCGCGGGCGGCAACTCGGACATATCATTTCCCATGCAGGCTCGACCCATGCAGGCGGTCGCGGCGGCGTTACAATGGGGCGGGGGGCAGCCCTATCAACCAGATATGATTCTGGTTTCCTTCACATGGATGTCATCCCGCAGCCATTCTGACAACCCACCAGACTGTATCTCTATGTCATTTTTTGTGTCATGCCGGCCACGCATTTCCGGGCAGGACTGAATGACTTGCCAGGGCGGCCCAGCAGCGGCTTTAACGTGATAAGCTCGGTGGCACATCAGCGCCGCACCTAGCGTCGGCCGTCACGGATGGGGTTTTCCATGCGCCTTTCGCCATCGTCATGGCTTTTATCCCTGCTTTTCCTGGTCGCGCCCATGGCCGCCAGCGCAGGCGGAGTTGCGATCGTGATCAACTCCGGCGACGCCACGCTCAGCATCCTCGACATGGAGCATGGCACCGAACTGCGGCGCATCCCCGTGCTGCGGGAGCCGCATCACATCGTGCTCAGCCCCAACGGGCGGGAACTGCTGGTGGGCGACGCCGGTGGCAATGAGATGCTGTTCCTCGACCCTCACACTGGGGAGGTGCTGCACCGCATGCCGGTTGCCGACCCCTATCACTTGGCATTCAGCCCCAACGGCAAGTGGCTGGTGGTGACCGGCCTGGCCCGCAACCAGGTGGACGTCTACGACGGGGCGACGATGGCGCTGGTGAAGCGCTTCCCGCTCAGCACGATGCCCAGCCACGTCGCCTATGCGCCGGACAGCAGCATGGCCTACGTGACTTTGCAGGGGACCAACAAGGTCGCCGCATTGGACCTGCACCGGCAGGCCGTTGCGTGGACGGCGGAGGTCGGCAGCACGCCGGCGGGGATCATGTGGCTGAACGGCCATCTGCTGGTGGCTGACATGGGAACCGACTTCTTCGCCGTGCTGGACCCGGTGGACGGCCATACCGAGCAGCGGGTCCACACTGGGCGTGGCGCACACCAGCTATTCCTGTCGCCGGACGGCAAGACGCTGTGGGTCAACAACCGGGTGGATGGCACGACGGTGTCGCTGAACCCGCAGACCCTGACCGTCACCCGCACTTACCGAGTGCCCGGCGGACCCGACTGCATTGACTTCGCGCCCGACGGCAAGCTGTGGATCACCCAGCGCTTCATCCAGAAGGTCGGGGTGCTGGACCCGGTCAGCGGGGCGCTGCAATCCTATCCGGTTGGGCGATCGCCGCATGGCATCTTCTTGACGACTGGGGCACCGCCGGCGACGGTGGCGGCACGATGATGGACCCGTTCAGCCTGGCAGCCGGATGGCTGCAAGAGACCGTGCTGCTGCCGGCGCTGTATGCGCTGGACATGATGCAGTGGGAGGAAATCTCGTTCGGCTGGGCGCTGTTCGCCTGCTACGGGTTGGCGCAGGTCGTCGTGACCTTTGCCGTGTGCCTGCCGCTGGAGCGGTGGCGGCCGGTGGAGCACTGGCCGGACTCGAAGGCGGTTTGGGTGGATGTGCTCTACACCCTGATCTCCCGCGTCGGCGTGCTGCCGCTGGTGACGTTCGTGCTATTTTACCAATTGCAGGTGGCACTGAACGGCTGGATGACCGACCACGGCTGGGTGCCGCCGACCTTGGAGCGGCTGGTGCCGTCGTTGCTGGGGCATCACGTGCTGACGTTCCTGGCTTATGCCATCATCTTGGATTTCGCCGAGTATTGGCGGCACCGGCTGTCGCACCGGTTTGCCTGGTGGTGGGCGCTGCACTCGCTGCACCATGCGCAGCGGCAGATGACGTTCTGGTCGGATGACCGCAACCATGTGCTGGACGACCTGATTGGGTTCGTGTGGTTCACGGTGATTGCGCTGCTGATCGGCATCCCGCCGCTGCAGTTCCCGCTGCTGGTGCTGCTGCTGCGGCTGCTGGAGTCGCTATCCCATGCGAATGCGCGGGTATCGTTCGGGTGGCTGGGGGAGCGGCTGCTGATCTCGCCGCGGTTTCACCGGGCACACCATGGGGTGCTGGCAGCGGGTCAGCGGAGCGCGAACTACGGGGCGATCCTGCCGTGGTGGGACATGCTGTTCCGGACGGCAGATTTTGACCGGGCTTACGTAGAAACGGGGGACCCTTCGGCGGAGGAGGCTTTGGCGACGGGGACGTATTTGCAGCAGCAGATGGCGGGGTTGCGGCGGATGGCGAAGATGGCGGGGTGGGTCAAGAAGCCTGCTTCCTCTGCAGCAAGGGTGCAGCCTCAAAGTAGGTCAACGGCTGGGTAATGCGGAGTTGGTGTGAGGCGATGAGAGCGTCCTCGCACCCATTCGCCCATGCCAAACGTTGAGTTTTTCGAGTAGCTTTAAGCCGCCTAACTTTGTCTGGCGCTCTCGCTCTGCATGTTGCGGCGTAAGCGCAACCTGAGCCAACGTGGGATCCTTCACTTCGCCCCTTTGTCATGCCCATGATCATGCCTAGCTTGTGTGATGTGGCGGAAGGATTTCCAGGCTCATTCAAGTCAGGTACTTGCTCTGCAATTCGAACCATCTGCAGAGTGCCCCAAACCGTTTGGTGTTTCGCCGACCCTTGCGTTCATAGTTCAGGGCGGGGTTGATGACGAAGAAATGGATGCTACGCCGGGTGCGCCTGCCGATTGCAACGTGGGCGTCCTCAGTTTGGTGTATTTGCTCCTGGACAGGACGCGCGGTGCTGACTTGGAGGATTTTCTTGTCGAATTCTCGAAGTTTCGGGGTCAGAGCCCGTTTGATAATGCTACTGCGCTGGCCGTCTGACGCGGCTTTCCTGCGCTCCGGTGCTCACGGGCGGCATGCCCGCTCCGCTCCGGTGCTCGGAAACCCACGCCAGCCGACTCAGCGCAGCGCATTCTCAAACGGGCTCTCAGGCAGCGATAAGCCAGGCCGAAACCGCAATACATTGGAAATGGCGTGTCGGCGTTGGCGGCACCAATTCTTCCAATATGGTCATTGTTTCGCGTGACACGTCAGTCGCCCGTCGATGGTTTGTTGTAATCAATGCCAGGCGAAACTTATCCGGCGCCTGAAACCCTGATACGGTGACTCTGCCATTCGTTGCAGATGCATTGCCTTGATGATCGCCGCAATATTGAAATAGATGGGCAGGCGAGCGGTGGGATATTGGGTCTGAGCAGGCCCGCCTTCTGCAAGGAGTTCGGCCTGACGGTCACGGCAGGACGTGACTGTGAGCAAGGGCTGCGCCAGCCCGATCCCACCGCCCACGTGCTGCTTATGGTGATCGAGCGCAGCCCGAATGTTGTTGCGAAAGTCGTTGCGGAGTCCCGGGCGGCATAGGACTGCCGGGGTAGTAAGGGGATTGTGCCTCCCGACCTGAAGCACCCCGCGCCGCAGCCAGGACCCCCTCACCCCGACCCTCTCCCGAAGGGAAAGGGAGAAGGGCAGGGCGGTTCTACTTTGCCGCGGCAACCGCCTTCCGGATTACCTCCTCCGCCGCGGCCTTGTCCGCCCAGCCGGTTACCTTCACCCACTTTCCCGGCTCCAGGTCCTTGTACCGGGTAAAGAAGTGCTCGATCGCCTGGCGCGTGA
>CAXTCI010000273.1:0-5585 GCA_964242325.1 uncultured Acetobacteraceae bacterium | reverse complement strand
CGCAGCCGCACTCCGGCGCCGCCGCCGTCCTCGGGGATGAACTCAACGCCGGGGAAGCCGGTGCCATGCAGGTCAATCGGCATCAGACGACGCCGCTGGTGGGCACACCCCGCCTTCCGAGGTGAAGCGGACGCCAGCAGCCTCATAAGCCGCCTGCATGGCCTTCAGTGTCGCGGTGTTCACGGAGCCGTCGCCCTCAACCCGCGTGATGGTGTTCGGGGATACGCCCGCCCTGCTTGCGGCGTCCGAAACCTTCCATGACAGCATGGCCCTTGCCCCCCGTGCTTGCGCTGCTGTCATCATACTTTGCGTCTCTATCACAATTTAGGTTGACGGAACCAACTAACACTGCGATACATACGCACAGTTGGGTTTCTCTCGCAACTGAATACGGTGCAGACGCAATGGCCTCTCTCAACGCCAACCCCCTCCGGTCCATCTCCACGTTCACCCCGGCCGGCCGCGTGTTTGGGCCGTCTGCCACGGATCGCCTGATTGGCGACCTGCGCACCGCCCTTGATCGTCGTGACGGTTACTGCACGGCCTACGCGGACGCCCGGGCCTGGCTGTCCCGCGCCAACCGTAGCCGGACTGAGTATCGCCGGGCCAACCAGCGCGACGCCATGCGGGCCATCAACCTTGCCCGTGCCGCGATCCGCGCCCGTGCCAAGGCCGTCGTCGTCGCCCGCGCCGCCTTGGTCGCCGCCGGCATGACGCCTGAACAGATCGCGGTCCTGGCGCCCGGCGGGGAGGCATAGGCGATGACGAACATGACCGGCGACGCCGACCTGCTCGCCCTCTGCGCTCAACTGCGGGTCCTGCAAGCGGGGTGGCAGCGGCTGTGGGACGCTACATCGGGCACGCCGGATGGCGAGGAAAGCCCGGCTGACCTGATCCTCGACCGTTATACGGCGTGGGTCTGGCCTGCGGTGAGGCTGTCTGATGTTAGCGGCCTGACATCGGCTGCTGACCCGGTGCGGATGTTGCTGGACCTGCCGGCGACCACACCGGAGGGCCTGCGGGCCAAGGCTGCCGCGGTCCTCGCCCTGGATGATGCGGGCGACTACTCGGACCGCGACCGTGCGGACCAGTGGCAGCTCGTGGCGGCCCTGCTGCGAGAGGTCGCCGGCACCGCGGCCATGCCGTTGGGCGCCGCTTTCACCCCAATTGCGTCGGAACCTGGCTCCACGCCGGTCTGATGCCGTCCGCGCCGGGGCGGCTTCCTCGGCAATCAAGGTGGCACGGACAGGGGCTGTCCCGTCCGTGCCTGACCTCAAACAAGGTGATTGACACCATGTCCAAGGCCGTAAACTTACATACCGCATCCCGGCGCGGATTGCTTGCCACATCGTCCGCCGTCCTGGCGCTATCTAGCGCTGCCGTCGCCGCTCCTTCGGCGCGGAACCCCAATGCCGAGCTGATCCAGGTTTGCCAGCGGTTCGCAGAAGCCGAGTACGCTGACTGGTATCTCTACGCCACCACGGATGATCGTGAGATTGAGCGTCAGTCTGAGAACAGGCCCGTCGATTGGGCAACCGTGCGCTGGATTGAAGCGACGCCGGCTCATACTCTTGCAGGCCATCAAGCCAAGGCGCTCGCCTGCGCTGCCTGGGATCGCGACGCTTACGATAGTTCTGCGGATGACAACCAAGCCTTCACCGGGTTGCTGGCGTCGCTGCTGCGGGACCTGGCGGCGCCGGCTCGCGCGGTGATCCTCGCCCGGTTGGCTGAGCAGTATGGGCCGCTGCCGGATGGCTATGACGCAGACTGTAGGTGGATCGGGAGGGCGGCAGCATGAACCGGCGCAACCTGCTGGCGGCAACTCCCGCCGTCTTGGCCCTGGCCGGCGCTTCTGTTGCCGCACCCGTGGCGCCTAACTCCGACGTTGAGCTGTTGGCCCTCTGCGCCGAGTTCCACCGGCTGCACGCTGAGGGTGGCGATGCGGCCAACCCGGATTGGGAGAAGGCTGACGGGGCGGCCTGGGATGTCTATAACCAGCTCGATGACATGACGCTCGTAACCGAGGCTGGGCACCGGGGTAAGGCCGGCGTTGCGGTCAAGATGCTTGCCATGTTCAACGAAGAGACGATGGGCGGCAATGTGGAGGCAATATTCGCGCTGGCTATGCTGCGAGATTGGCTGGGGAGTGCTGCGGCATGAACCGTCGTCGGTTGCTCGCGGCGGCTCCGGTCGCCGTGCTCCTGGCTGGCACCGCTGCCGGTCAAGCCGCGGTGGCCGCGCCGCCCTCGCCCATCCTGGACGCCGGCCGCCAGATTGCGGCGCTCAACCGGCAATACGATCAGGCGGACGTGGCGGGGGCTGATAGTGCGGGGCTTGATGTCATCTGGGTACAGACCTGGGCGCATGAGCGGACCATCCTCGACGCCACGCCTACAACGATCACCGAGGCGATGGTGGTCCTGATGATAGCGGCTGGCAACCTAGACACGGGCAGCGCCTCCGATGACACGGACCACATGGTGGACGGGGCCATGCACGCTGCAGAGCGCGCCATTCGGTTCCTGGCCCAAACGCAGGGTGTGACTGCGGAGGAGTTCGGGGCGGGCTTCTACCTCCTCGAACGCGCCGCACCCTCATGTGCGGGAGGGGTGGCGTGATGTGCGACCTACTCGCCACGTCCGACACCGAGCACCGCTGGCTGGCGAAGGTGCCGGCCGGCGATCCGGTGGCGTGCATGGCGCTCGACCTCGCCCGCACCCTGCCGGATGCTGAATGGGATGACTTTGCGCGATCCGTGGAGCGGATCAGGGCTGGGATGCCGGCGGCGGATGTGCTGGCCGTGATGCAACCCAGTGCTGGCCGGGTTGCACCCTGATACCCATATATATGGTACAGGCAAGGCGGCAGTCTTTCGCAACAGGATCGCAAACATGCCAGCGTTTCAGCCGAACGCTGGCATGACCGCGGCGGGCAGCGTGGGACGACAACCTACCCTGCTCCTGGCCGGATCGGCTGGCTTGCCAGCACAAGATGACGTCGCTGGTCGAGGCCACGACCGTTGCTGGCGTCACAGCCAAGCCAAAGTCATCAAGACGATGTTTGCCACTACCCGAGGGCCGCGGGCGGACGCGGTGCGGGCGCTAGTGGTGGACCTGATGACGGCGTTGAACCCGTCCACCGTGCGGAGGATCGGAGCATGACGGGCACCGCACACGTCCTGCGGCGCTCTGGGCGGTGTGGGGCAGGCTACTCCGACCTTGCTCCCAGTTCCGGGAGTGTGCAGCGTGCAGCAAGCCCGTGAGTTTGTGAGAGGAACCGCCATCATGCGCCGACCGCTGCTCGCTGCTACCGCTTTGCTGACCCTTGCCGCTTCAACCGTTTCTGCTGGTGCGGTGCCGACCACCTTCGCCTACACCGGCGCGTTGCAAACCTTCACAGCGTCGAGCACTGGCACCTACGACATCGTCGCCATAGGCGCAGGTGGTGGTGACAGCACCAGCGGTGCAGGCCTTCCTGGTGGCCTGGGCGCCAGGGTGGAGGGCAGCTTTGACCTCATTGCTGGCGAAGTCCTCAGCATCCTTGTAGGTGGTCATGGTATCACTGGCGGGACTGGAGGCGGTGGCGGCGGAAGCTTTGTGGTGGAGGTGGGCGGCATACCCCTGCTGGTGGCAGGCGGTGGAGGTGGTAGCAGCCTGTTTGGTGGAGGCGACGGCACCGGTGTCGAAGGGACTGGTGGTGGGGGTGCGGGCGGCAGCGGCAACCCGTTCAGCAGCGGCGGAGGCGGAGGTGGCGGATTGCTCGGCAATGGCGCAACAGGTGGAGCAGGAACCAGCCCCCGCACGGGGCTAATCACCAACCCTGGCGGGGGTGGTGGCCTCGCTTTCGTCAATGGCGGGGCTGGCGGGGCTGCAGCGTCCGCGAGCCCAGGCGCTGGCGGCTTTGGCGGCGGCGGCGGTCGCGGTGATGGTGGCGGGGGTGGCGGGGGCGGTTACACGGGTGGAACAGGAGGTTTCTCCGGCTTAGCCCAAGGCGGGCTAGGCGGTTCCTCGTTCGACGCCGGCGACCTGCCAGTTGTCACTTTGGCCGCCAACGTCGGCGACGGTTCTGTGGTCATCTCGGCCCTGTCGCTCCCACCCACGAGCGTACCCGAGCCCGCCAGCCTTGCCCTGCTCGGTGCTAGCCTGGTTGGCGCCGGCCTTGTCCGCCGCCGCCAGGTTGACGCCAAGTAAGCCTCACGAGCAGCAGATCACCCTTGCATTCAAGGACGGCACCAACGCGGCGGCGATCTGGGCAAACCTGATGCGGTCAAACGATGCGAACCTGATGCTGGCAACCTGCACCGAGCTTGCGATCAATACTCTCGAAGGTCGCAAGGCATGCAACGTCCCGCTGCGGCTGGACCCGCCCAGCCTGGCAGCGCCTAATGCTAATAGTAGAGCCAGTCATCCATCGTGGCAGATCGCTGCTGCGTCAGTAGGGGCGACAACGGGAGAGCAGAGTGATGATAGGCAACGAGGTAGAGGTGTGTGGGGCTTCAGGATTTATTGGGAGAGGAGTTTTTGAACAACCCAGTCTGGCGGGGATGGTGAAAGTCTTGCTGACTGGAATTAGTGGCCAGCAGATCACAATCGAAGGACCAGAATCCTTGGTGTCGGGTAACTCATCAGATGGCTGGATGATGATCCTTCCAGGACGATCTATCTGAAAGAGGCTGGTGGGTGATCAGATCGATACCTGATGATTCAATATCAATGTGCCTCCTTTTCCAGCACCGCCTGCGCCCGCTCCGCCAAGTCCACCAGCGTCAAAGCGCGGGATCGGCTTTACTGGGCACCTCGAAAAACCCTTGCGTGCGGACGCCAGCCGCCAGCCCGGCCAAGGCCGCCGCAGCCATCAGCGCGGGCGGTGGTTCCCGCTGACGCCCCGCTGCATCGGCAAGCCGCATCCAGACTGCCAGGGCATCTGGCTCCTGCCCTGCAGCGCGGACGACGGCGGCCTCGCGACCAATCATGGCGCGGGCTTCAAGGTCCATGCCTTCGTTAGCGTAGCGGCTGCACCAGGCGCTCGCGATGTGAAGGGGTAAGCTGTCGATCTGCTGGCGAAGGGTGGGTGTTGCCGCCACCCGGCTGAACATCCGCTCATGAATGTCAGCCCGAAGCCGGCTCACCAGCCGGTCCAGGGTGCTGAACCCCGGCAGGTCGACGGCCATGGAGTGCAATGCCTCGATCGCCCGGTTGATGAGGTCGGCGGGATCGCTCATGGTTTCGGCTGCATCAAGGACAGTGCTGCTGAGCAGGCGTTCAGCCGTTTCGCCATAGGGCGTGACGCCGAGGTGGGTCCGAACCGCAGCATGATATCGATAGAGCTTGCTCGGCCAATGCACTTCGGCAATCAGCGGATGCGGCGCAGCCAGGCCGAGCCGCGCCGCAACATGCGCAATGGTGCCGGCATGAACCTCATTCGGCACAGGAAAGCATCCGAAATCCTGGCGGGTTTTGAGCAGCACCGCCAGCAACAGACGGCCGATGTCGCCTCGCGCATTCGCGCGCACGAAGGTGAGGTCCACCTCGGTAATTGCTCACCTCTTTCCCAAGGACGTTACCGTCGAGCGTTATGTTCGCTTG
>CAXTCI010000272.1:0-5611 GCA_964242325.1 uncultured Acetobacteraceae bacterium | reverse complement strand
CGATCCACAAGGCGCAGGGGTCCGAGTATCCGGTGGTGGTGATCCCGCTCATGACCCAGCACTACGCCATGCTGGCGCGCAACCTGCTCTACACCGGCGTGACCCGGGGCAAGCGGCTGGTGGTGCTCGTCGGCCAACGCAAGGCGCTGGCGATGGCGGTCCGCAACGCCGGGGCACGACGCCGGTGGTCCAAGCTGCGGGAGTGGATGGCGCCGGTGCCCACCGACGTCGGCATGGTGCGGCGCCGGAAGGCCCACATGTGACACGAGGGCCAATCACCGACGGCAAGCAGCCCGACCTGTTCGGCACCGTTCCCACGCCCAGGGCATCGAAAGCCCATGCCGCCCGTCCGCAACGGGCGGGTCCGGCTGGAAAGACGACACCGTCGCGAGACGGTTCGGCAGAGGAAGCGGACGGCATCACCGGCCTGGGAGCGAGGCTGTCTCCAGCCGAGTTGGAGGAGCTTGCGGCCGTGCTGTCCGATGAAGCGCTGGCGTGCCTGGTCCTGGCTGCGGCACGGCAGTTGCGGCGCCGGCTGGTCCGTGGTGGCGGGCGCAAGGGACAGCGGCTCTCGCCGGCCCTGGAACGTGCGGCCCGGCAGCTCGCCGCCGAGTTGGGCGGGGACGGGGGCACCGACGACACTTGAACGAGCGCGGGCTCGCCTCAAGGCACACCTTGATCGCCTTCCGATCGCCAAACACCTGAGAGGGTGAGGGTTTCACAACTTAGAACAGGACGTGCCGCAAAACGAGGTTGTGACAATAGGCTCTGCTTGCCGCCGCTCCGGAACGGCTACGTGTCCTGAACAGCCCTGGCAAGCTGGTCAGGTTAGAGCTAGGCTATGCCCCGTTTAGGCAGGAAAGCAGCAGACATGGCGAACGGAACAGTCAAGTGGTTCAACCCTGACAAGGGCTTCGGCTTCATCCAGCCGCAGGACGGCAGCAAGGACGTGTTCGTGCACATCACGGCCTTGCAGGCAGCTGGGATCAACAGCTTGAACGACGGCCAAAAGGTCAGCTACGACGTCGTAACCGAGCGCGGCAAGCAGGCCGCATCCAACTTGAAGCTGGGCTGACCCCTGATGTTGCATCGCGTGGGCCAGCCTTCGGCGGCGGCACCCGTCCTCCTCGTGAGGGGACACTCGCGCTTCAGGCTCCGGATCTGCCTCAAGGGAAGCGGCGTCCGTCCGTATGGCTGGGAAGTCTACGACGAGGAAGACGGCAGAAGCGTGCGGCAATCGTCGGGGCGGTTCCGTACGTCTGCAGAAGCGTGGGAAGCCGGCATGGCAGTTTTGGACAGCAAGGACTGAAGGACGCATTGTTGCAACGACCAGTTGGAGGCTGATCTCGATTCCAGTGCCCAGCACGTAGCCCCAAATACATACCACTAGCAGCCCCGACTGGGCGGAGCAGCCGAACACCACCAGCAGGTGCCGGTGCGGATGGTCGTAGAAACGGTGACCGTCCAAGGGGTGCACGACAGCGTGGGCGTCGGCCGTTTGGACCGCTTGCAGCCATTGTGGGATGGCAGAGTAGTCGGCAGCCTGTGCAGCCTAGGAGCGCAGGCTGTCGTGAGCGGCAGGGAACCGGTTGGCCCAGGCGCATGCGGCCGGGTCCAGGTTCCAATACCAGGGCATCACCACCTGCACGCCGACATAGCTGTTGCCAGTCCGGTTCACGTCGGACCGGTAAAGCATTGCTGTAGTCAGCCGCGCCTTCAACCCGGCACCGATCACGAAGGCCGTTACGGCCGACGCCCCGGCATCCGCACTGGCGTCGGCGTTGAACACTGCCACCTCGTTAGGGTCCAGTTCCTTGACCTCGGCCAGGATCGCCGACAGGTCCGTGGTGGCGGGCGAGACGATGAAGGACCTCATGACCTTTCCTCCATGCGCGGCGATGACGGGTGAGACCGTCACCCGCACGCTGCGGCCGAAGCCGGCGTAGGCAGCGATCACCATCTACCGCTTGCCGCTGGGCTGGGCGGCAATGTGGGCGGCAGTCGCCGTCTCGATCGCCACGGAGGCGAACGAGTAGTGGTAGGCGTGCTTGGTGCACGCGCCGGGACGGCCACGCCGGTGGTGATCATCAGCTTGTGCCGCTCGGCTGCGACCTTCACAGCGGCCAGCGTGATGGGTGAGTTCTGCATGTCCATCAACGAGTCAGGGCCGGCATCGTAGGCTCGGTTGGCCAGGCCAGGCGCCTCGCCGGGCTTGTTGCGCTCGTTCAGTGCATTAAGTACGACGGCCCGGCATGGTGCCGCCGCAGTCCACCACCGCCGTGCGCGTCGCGTCCACGCCGCCACGACCTGCGCGGGCATCGTAGATGTCGTCGAGATCAGACGGGACAGTGACCGCATTGGTGCCGGGTCGGCGGCACGGGCAACGCCGGAAGCAAGCATGGCGAGGACGGGACCTGACGTGATGGGCTTTGCCGGCCTAATGTTGGGATGCGGGACCACACGGTGATAACGGCATGGTGGGCACTGGCCAGGCAACGGAACCAGAAAGGAGGCCAAGATGAGCGACAGCTACCTAAAGGACCAGGGCGAGGCGCTGGCCCAGCATCTCAAGCTGACGGACGGGAAGTCCGGTTATGTCGAGGTTACCGACACAGGCTTCCTTGTCCATATCCGCAGGAAGTGGCCTGGCAAGCAGCTTGCTACCTGGGACGGCCTGCCGGTCGAGTGGAACGAAAACGTAGGATCGAACAAGGCGGCGAACCGCTGAGGGTGCGACCTCCAACTCCGGCGGCATTGTTGCATGGATCAGCAATTGAGCCTGGAAAGGCTGTCGAACGATCTCAGCAAGATACCTTCGGCGTAAGCAAGGCGCCGTTGATGAGATCTCTCAACAACACGGAAAAATTACCTAGCTCGAAATGATCTATGTCATTTTAGGTTCAAGGCGTAATTTCGGTATAGTCAAAGCGCTGATAGAATTGCGAATCATTCACGCAACAGTGCCGCTGCGGCGCATGCGCTCGACGATCAAGGCGCGTTCATATTCGGCGACGGCGCCGAGGATCTGCAACAGGGGCTGGTCGTGCGGATCGCGGCTCATCGGTCGGTCAAGGAACGCCACCTCGGCCGCGTGCTTCTGCAGTTCCTGGACCAGAAGCGCCTCTTGCCGTCACGGACGGGATCACGCCCGCAGCCTGCCCGAGCAGGGCCGCTTGTCACCCCACCCCAAGCAGTTCTATGTCCCTGGCCATGAATGACAGCGTGGTCCGCGGTACCGTCGTAACCTCGATGGGAACCTTCCGGGATGGCTGGGTCGCCATTGCCGACGAGCGGATCACGGCGGTCGGCACGGGCCAGGCGCCCCCGGCGGCCACGGTGCTGGATTATGGCGCGAACCTGGTGCTGCCCGGCCTGGTGGACGGGCACATGCACACCAGCTCCGCCATCGGCTGGCCCGGCATCGAGGGCGCCACGCGCTCTGCCGCTGCCGGGGGCATCACGACCTGCGTGGACATGCCGTACGACGTGCCGCAGGCTGTAACCGACGCCGACGTGCTGGCCGATAAGATCGGCTGGGTGAACCGGACCGCCCACGTTGATGTCGCGCTGTATGGCACGATTGCCAAGCACGGCGGCATCGGCGCCATCGAGGGCCTTGCCGCGGGCGGCGCCTGCTCGTTCAAGCTTTCGACCTATGAATACGACCCCGTCCGCTTCCCGCGCATTGACCATCCCACCATGGTCGAGGCATTCGGCGCCATCGCGCGGACAGGCGTGCCGGTGTCGGTCCACAACGAGGACCAGGAACTGGTCGAGCGGCTGACGGCCGAGGCCCGCGACGCCGGCAAGACGGACGCAATCATGCACTGCCGCACCCGTCCGCCCCTGGCCGAGACTCTGGCGGACAACGCGATCTTCGAGATCGGGCTGCTGACGGGCGCGCACGTCCACATCGCGCATTCCTCGGTTGCCCGCGGCTTTGAGATCGCCGCGGGGTTCCGTGCCATGGGCGGCCAAGCCACGGGGGAGACCTGCATTCAGTACCTGTGCATGACGGAGGACGACCTCGTCCGCCTGGGCGGCCGCGGCAAATGCAACCCGCCGTTCCGCACGGCGGCGGAGGTGGAGCGGATGTGGGCGGCCCTGGCCGAGGATCAGGTCGCCTACGTATCCACCGACCACGCGCCCTGGCCTGCTGACCGCAAGGGTTTTGCCGACATTTTTGCTTGTGGCGCCGGGTTGGTGGGGCTGCAGAGCTTTGCGCCGCTGATGTATACCCTGCTGGATGAGCGCGGCCTGCCGCCCAGCGTGATGGCGACATACTGCGCCGAGCGCCCGGCACGGCACCACGGGCTGGATGGGCGCAAGGGGGCGATTGCGCCGGGCAAGGACGCGGACCTGCTGATCCTTGAACCCGGGCGGTTCACCTTCGACGAGGCACAGATCCAGGACCGCCCGGAGCTGCGCTGGTCGCCCTATCATGGCCGGCCGATGCGCGCCCGGGTTGCGGCCACCCTGCTGCGCGGCCGGGTGGTGTGGGATGGCCAAGCCGTGCTGGCCAAACCCGGCGACGGCCGGTTCATCCGCCGTGGGGCCGCCTAGCATGGCGCGGATCATCACCGTCGCCGCGGCCCAACTCGGTCCCATCCAGCGGGCCGAGCCCCGCTCCGCCGCGGTCGGGCGCATGGTGCGGCTGATGGAGCGCGCCCATGCCCGCGGCGTGCAGGTCGTGGTGTTTCCCGAACTGGCGCTGACGACGTTCTTCCCCAGGCATTACCTGGCGGACCGCGCCGAGGCGGACCCCTGGTTCGAGGCCACGATGCCCTCGGCCGAGACGGCGCCGTTGTTCGAGGCGGCGCGGCGCCATGGCATCGCGTTCCACCTGGGCTATGCCGAGCGCACGCCTGAGGGCCGGCACTTCAACACCGCCATCCTGGTCAACCCGGCTGGCGAGATCATGCTGAAGTATCGCAAGGTCCACCTGCCGGGCCATGCCGAGCACGACCCCACCCGGCAGGTGCAGCACCTGGAGAAGCGCTACTTCGAGGTCGGTGACTTGGGGTTCCCGGTGGTCCGCGCGCCGCTGGGCGGGATGCCGGTGAATGCCGGGCTGATGATCTGCAACGACCGCCGCTGGCCGGAGGCATGGCGCGTGCTGGGCCTGCAATCGGTCGAGCTGGTGATGCTGGGCTACAACACGCCAAGCCTCAACCAGAGCGCACGTGGCTTCGAGGCACCGCACCTGCGGGTGTTCCATAGCCATTTGACGGTCCAGGCCGGCGCGTATCAGAACGCCACCTATGCCGTGGCGACGGCCAAGGCGGGGGTGGAAGACGGCTGCGAGCTGTTCGGCCACTCGATCATCGTGAACCCGCAGGGGGAGATCCTGGCGCAGGCCACCAGTTGGGACGACGAACTGGTGACGGCGGATTGTGACCTGGACCGCTGCACCCTGGGCCGCACGACGATCTTCGCCTTCGACCAGCACCGCCGACCCGAGGCGTATGGCCGCATCACCGGGCAGGTCGGCGCGATGGCGCCACCGGAGTGGCCGGGCGGTACGGGGCAGTGATAAGAACGCGCGGGTTGGGCATTGTTCTTGCAAGTCCCGCGTCCGCAAGCCAACCCAGCAGGAGCCGATACCCCATGC
>CAXTCI010000271.1:0-5619 GCA_964242325.1 uncultured Acetobacteraceae bacterium | reverse complement strand
CGGCCACCTTGGTGCGGTCGACGATGCCGTAGTCTATCGGCGCCAGCAGGTTGCGCGGCTGCAGCTCGGCCAGCCCCGTGACGCCGCTGTCGCACAGGTCCCAGGTGACGTGGTCGGCTTCCACCATGGCACGCACCTTGCCGTTGGTCGGGCCGCTGCCGTCCAGCACCAGCCGGCCGCCGGTGCGCTTGACGTAGGCCTGGGCGAAGGCTACATCGAACGCAGGCAGCGCATCGCCGCCCCAGTTGCATAGCACCACGTCGGGCACCGCCGCCTGCGCGACCCGCGCCGGCGCCATGCCCAGCGCCGCGGCGGCGCCGAGCAGGCCGCGGCGCCCGATGCCCCGCCGCGCTAAGATCGCCAAGTCTTGTCCGAACTGCATCATCATCCCCCTACGTTGCCGTCATCGTCCACCACGATACCCGCGTCGGCGTCCCATCCGACAAGCATTGACTCGCCGGGCCGCGGCGGCGCGCGGCGCCAGGTTGGGACGGCGACCTGCATTCTCCCCAACCCAGGCACGCCTAGGTCAACCAGCCAGGACTCGCCGAGGTAGCTGCATCCCGTAACCTGCCCGGCAACCTGGTTGGCCATCCCTGCATCTCCGTCCAGCACGGTGAGCTTCTCCGGCCGCAGCGCGATCAGCACGGCATTGCCGGGCTTCTGCCCGGCGCCGTCCTGGCGCAGCAGGTGGCGGCCGGAGCTACCGACCCCGGGGCTGCAAGCGCCGGCGCTGTAGGTGAACGTCCCGTGGCCGGCCTGCTCAACGCACCCGGGCCAGAAGTTGCTGCGGCCCAGGAACCCGGCAACGAACCGGCTGATCGGACGGTTGTACAGCTCAGCCGGTGTGCCGGACTGCACCAGGCGCCCGTGGTTGAGGATTGCAACCTCATCAGACAGGCTGAGCGCTTCCCCCTGGTCATGCGTGACATAGATGAAGGTCAGGCCGACCCGCTGGTGCAGGCTGCGCAGCTCGTCTTGCATGGCAACCCGTAGGTTCTTGTCCAGCGCCGACAGGGGCTCATCAAGCAACAGCAGGTTGGGGCGGAACACCAGCGCGCGGGCCAGCGCCACGCGCTGCTGCTGCCCGCCTGAAAGCTGGCGCGGCAGCCGGGCCGCCATGGAGCCAAGTTGCACTAGGTCGAGCGCGTCCCGCACGCGCTCTGTCACCTCCGCCCGGCCTGTCCGGCGCACCCGCAGCGGGAAAGCAACGTTCTCCGCCACGCTGAGGTGAGGGAACAGGGCATAACCCTGGAACACCATGCCGAAATCCCGCCGCTCCGGCGGCAGGTGGTGGATCGGCGCCCCGTCCAGCAGCAGCCGCCCGGCATCAGGCTGCACGAAACCGGCGATGGTCATGAGCAGCGTCGTCTTGCCGGAGCCGCTGGGGCCGAGCAGGGTCATGAACCGACCACGCCCAACACGCAGCGACACCGCGTCCAGCGCCGCCACCACTCCGTAGCGCTTGGTGAGCCCCTCCGCCTCCAACGCGTGCGGCACGTCCTGCTGCAACATGCCTGTAGCCTAGCAAATGCGGGGCCAATGCGGGGTGATCGGCAGGGTCACGGTGGTACGCTGCTTGCGTCGCCGGGCAGCCTGCACGGAGGACGCCGCACCTATGCCCCACCCCTTCCACCTCGGCTGGTTCCTGCAAGGCTCCAGCGCCCAGGCCTGGAACGAGCCTTGGACCGGCGGCATCGGCGCGGACTGGCGCGTGCCGGAGCTGTTCATCGACCTGGCCCGTGCCCTGGAACGGGCGTGCTTCGACTACGTGCTGATCGAGGACTCGTCCTACGTCGGCGAAAGCTATGGCAGCTCGCGCGACATCTATTTGCGCAACGCGCTGTCCGTGCCGCGGCAGGACCCTTCGGTGGTCGCCAGCATCCTGACCCAGGCGACGCAGCGGATCGGCATCGTGCCGACCTTCGCCACCTTTGCCTATCCGCCCTATCTGCTGGCGCGGCTGGTAGCCTCCCTGGACCAGGTGTCGTCCGGGCGCATCGGATGGAACATGGTCACGGGCAGTTCCGACATCGCGGCCCGCAACTTCGGCCTGGACGGCCTGCCGGAGCATGATCTGCGCTATGATATGGCCGACGAGTACATGGACCTCGTCAACCAGCTTTGGGCCTCATGGGAACCCGGCGCCATCGTGGCGGACGCGGCGACGGGCGTGTTCGCCGACCCGGCGAAGGTGCATGCCATCGACTTCGAGGGGCGGTGGTACAAGTCGCGGGGACCGTTGAACTCCGGTCCCTGCGTGCAAGGCCGGCCGGTGATCGCGCAGGCCGGCGGCTCGCCGCGTGGGCGGCAGTTCGCATCCCTACATGCCGACACCATCGTTGCCGCGGTGAAAGGCGTTGACGCCATGCGGGCCTACCGCGACGACTTGCGCGCCCGTGCCGCCGCGCAGGGCCGCGACCCCGACAGGTGCAAGCTGCTGTTCCTGATTGCCCCCATCATCGGCGAGTCCCAGGAGGACGCCCTGGCGCAGCGTGCCCGCCGGGCCGAGTGGGCGGTGCGGCGCATGGACCAGCGCCTCGCGCATTTCAGCAAGATCACCAACATCGACTTCGCGGCGCTGGACATGGATGCGCCGCTGGGAGAGCTGACCACGAACGGCCATCAGCAGAGCCTGAACGAATTCCTGCGCAAGGCGGGGCGCCGGACCCTGCGCGAAACGATGACGGACTACGACAGCACGGTGCAGTCGGTCGAGCTGGTCGGCACGCCTGACGCGGTTGCGACCCAGATGGGCGAGGTGATGCAGGCGGTGGGCGGCGACGGCTTCTTGTTCTCGCTGCCCAATGTCAGCCGGCGCACGGTCGCCGAAGTTGCGGACGGGCTGGTGCCAGCGCTGCAACGGCAGGGACTGGTGCGCACGGCCTACGCCCACCCGCATTTCCGGGACAACCTGCTGGAATTCTAGGTGCTTGGTCTCGGTATGAGGCAGTCCGGGTTGACCTTGGACGGTTTGGCGGTAGCTTCCAGGCATCGCAGATGGCTGGAAAGGGTGTCCGCCATCGAAGTGCCTTGAGGTGCTTTGCAAGGCTGTAGGGCTTAAACGCGTGACGTCGTTTGGGCGCTACCGTGAAGAACGCTCGCCATAGAGGCTCCTCCTGCTGACAAGTCAGAAGTAGCTTTGCACCATGACGATCCAGGACCGAACACATCGCAGCGTAGTTGGGCGGTCCCAGTTTCTGAATCATGCATCCACACCGAAGGGGCACCCGCATGGCCGCCGCATCGAAACCGGCCTCTCGCGTCCATACGGCCATCGCGGCCAACATCGGCGCCGCGCTGGAATGGTATGACCTCGTCCTCTACGCCCTGTTCGCCGTCGTGTTGGCCAAGCAGTTCTTCCCGGCCAGCGACCCGGCGACATCGCTGCTGCTGAGCCTGGGCGCGTTTGCCATCTCCTGGCTCGTTCGCCCGCTTGGCGCGGTCCTTATCGGCTCCTACTCGGACCGTGCCGGCCGCAAGCCGGGCCTCACGCTCTCGGCTGGCCTGATGACGGTCGGTACCCTGCTGATCGCGGTCATGCCGCCCTATGCGTCCATCGGCCTGGCGGCTCCGCTGCTCGTGCTGGTGGCCCGCATGATCCAGGGCTTCTCGACAGGCGGCGAGTTTGGCGCCGCGACCGCGCTGCTGGCCGAGCAGGACCCTGAGCGGCGTGGCTTCTACACCAGCCTGCAATGGGCGGCCTCCGGCTTTGCCGTGTTTCTCGCCTCGGTGTTTGCCTATGTAATCAATTCCGTCCTGACGGTTGACCAGGTCGCATCTTGGGGCTGGCGCATCCCGTTCCTCTTCGGATTGCTCATCGGACCAGCTGCCCTCTACATCCGCAGCCGCTTGGACGAACCCGGCGAGTTCAGGCAGGCGGAGCGCACCGACACCCCATTGCGGGAACTGCTCCTGACCGACAAGGTTCGCGTCCTGCTCGGCGCCGGGCTGGTCGCGGCCGGCGCCTGCGGCAGCTTCCTCAACACCTATATGCCGACCTTTGCCTTCACGAAGCTCGGCCTGCCATCGTCCTCCGCATTGCTGGGCACCGTGGCTGCCGGGCTGGTCAACACGGTGCTGCCGCCGTTCTTCGGGCACCTGTCCGACAAGCTAGGCCGGGTCCGGGTGATGGCTGTATCTGGCGTGATCGGCCTTGCGATGATCTACCCGCTGTTCCGCTGGCTGATCAATGCGCCGAGCATCCTCAACCTGGTCATCATCCAGGCCTTGATCGCGCTGGTGTTCTACTGCGGCTATTACGCGACGGTTCCCGCCGCGCTGGCCGACCTGTTCCCGACGCGGCGGCGCACCACTGGAGTGTCGGTCAGCTACGTCCTGGCGCAAACGCTATTTGGCGGCCTGACCCCGCTGGTGGTCGGCTGGATCGTGACCACGACCGGCGATCCTACCAGCCCCGGCGTCTACCTCAGCGCCGTCATGGTCCTGAGCCTTGCTTGTCTCTTTGCTGCCCGGAACCTTGCCCTTCGCCGGCCCATCCTCGTGCCGCGCCGCATCAGCCCGGGCGTTCGTCAGCCCCGTCTGCAGGACGCGGGAGAGCAGGCGCATGACCCGGGTGACATCAGCCTTTGAGGTGGTGTGCTGCACGGATCGGCAGGCTGGACGCACCTGCCCCAGCCGTGTCGGCGGTCGGAGCGAAAGGCCTGCCTTTGCCGGGATGGGCCGTGATGCGAAACCACCCACCCTCGTTCAGTAGCCCCGCACGGGGTCGAACAAGTTCAGTAGCGCCATCCCTGCATCCAGCCGCCGAATCACCTCGGCCACGTAGTGCGCCCGGGAGCGGCGGCTTGCCAGGCTTGCCAGATGCGGCGTGACGGTCACGAGCGGGTGCGTCCACGCCGGGTGATCTGACGGCAGCGGCTCCTCGGTGAACACGTCCAGGACCGCGCCGCTCACCCTGCCCTTGTCCAGCGCCGCCGCAAGGTCCTCCCACACGAGTTGCGGGCCGCGGGCCGCGTTCACCACGGCCGCACCAGGGGGCAGCAAAGCAAGCGTCTCCGCCCGGATTGCCCCGCGCGTTTCCGTGGTGTCCGGCAGCAGGCACACCAGGATGTCCGACCGGCGCAGGAAGGCGTCCAACCCGGCATCTCCCACGTAGCATTCGACGCCGGGTATCGCTTTCGGGGAGCGTGCCCACCCAATGACGCTGAAGCCGAGGGAAACGAGCATCATGGCCGACTTGCTGCCGAGATTGCCGAGCCCCATGATCCCTACCGTCACCTCTGGCGCACAGCGCGCTGCTTCGATGTGCTCCCAATGTTTTTCCGCCTGTGCAAGCGTGATCCGGGGCCAGTTCCGCAGCAGCGCCAGGCAGGCAAGGCACACATACTCAGCCATGCGCTGTGCCGGCTCCTCGCCGCCCATGCGCACCAGCGGGAGGTGTGCGGGCCAAGTGGGATCACGGGTGATGTGGTCCACCCCTGCGCCTGGCGAGACGATCAGGCGCAGGTTCGGCAGCGCGGCGAGCCGACCTGGCTCCGGCTCCCAGGGGAAGGCATAATGCACCTGCACCGGGTCCGCGGCCGGGTCATCCCACCAATGCACTGCCAAGCCTGGCGCGGCCTCGGCGAAGTGGCGCCGCCATTCGGGCAGTGCCGC
>CAXTCI010000270.1:0-5663 GCA_964242325.1 uncultured Acetobacteraceae bacterium | reverse complement strand
GCCTCGTCCCGGTCCACCAGCACCACACGCACGCCAGCCCCAATCAGCGCCCGGGCGCAGGCAAGCCCGATCCCGGACGCGGCGCCGGTAATGGCCGCGACCTTGCCCAACAAGTCCTCGCTCATAGCCTGATCCTTTAGCCGCGGCCGTGTGACGCACGCGACCGGCGCGCGAGGGAGTCGACAATGACGGCCAACGCCAGCACCGCACCCGTAATCATGTAACGAAGCGACGACGACAGATCGAGCAGCGTCAGCCCGCTGGCGATGGACTGGATGACGATGATCCCGAGCAGCGCGGAGTAGGCGCTGCCCCGCCCACCGAACAGCGACGTCCCACCGATCACCGCCGCCGCGATGGCGTCGAGGTTCACGTCGCCCGTGCCCGCCTGCTGGCTAGCCGAAGCCAGCCGCGCCGCCGAAAGCACCCCGCCCGCCGCCGCCAGCACCGAGCAAAGCACGAACGCGCTGACATAGGTCCCGGTGACATTGATGCCCGCCCGACGTGCGGCCTCCCGGTTGCCGCCGACTGCGGTCATCGAGCGGCCCCACTTCGTCCGCTTCAGCGCATAGTCCATGGCGACCACGAGCAGGGCGAACAGCCCGAACATCCAGGGCACGCCCCGGTCGGTGTTGAGGTAATAGGCCACCGCCTCCAGCACCACGAACAGCACGACGGCGCGCAGCAGCAGCCCGCCAGTAGACCGCGGCGATAGCCCGGCAGTCCGCCGCCGCGCCGCCGTCCGCAGCCCCGCCGCCAGCGTTCCCGCCGCAACCAGCGCCGCCAGCCCATACGAAACGAAGTGAGGCATCACCAGCAACTGGCCAAAGCTCACCAGCGCCGATCCATAAGGCAGGTTGATCGAACCGGTGGACCCCAGAATGTAAAGCTGCAGGCCCAGCACGGCCAGCAGCCCGGCCAGCGTGGACACGAAGGACGGCATCCCCAGCCGCGTGAACAGCAGGGCATAGACCAGGCCAATCACCCCGCCGAAAACGAGGGCAACCAGCACCGCCAGCACCACCGGCATGTCTGCGTTGACCCAGATCACCCCCAGCAGGGCGGAGGCGAACCCGCTGACGGAGCCGACCGACAGGTCAATCTCGCCCACCATCAGGACGCAGACGATCCCGAGCGCGATGACCCCGATGGTCGCGCAATCAAACAGCAGGTTGACCAGGTTGTTGGCCGACAGAAACAGCGGATTGAGGCTCTGGAACACCGTCCAGATCACCGCCAACCCAACCACGACCGGCAGGGAGCCGAGGTCGCCTGAGCGCACCCGGTCCAGGAACCCCCGCAACGACCCGGCAACCCCTTCGTCATTACGGACCCGGACGTCGCTCCGGTCGAGCAGCGGCGCGCTCACAGCGGTGCCCCCTCGCTCTGCCGCGCCCGCCGGGTGGACCGGCGCGATACGGAATTGTCGGCAGCGCCGGTGATCGCCCCCACCAACTCCGCATTGGAAGCATCGGGGGTAAACACGCCGTTATTGCGGCCGAGCCTAAGCACCACGATCCGATCTGCCACCGCCCGCACGTCCTCCATGTTATGGCTGATCACGATGACGCCCAGCCCGCGCGCCCGCACCCGCTCGATCAGGTCCAGCACCTCGGCGGTCTGCGCGACCCCAAGCGCCGCCGTCGGCTCGTCCAGCATGATGAGCTTCGGGTCCAGCAGCAGCGACCGGGCGATGGCGACGGTCTGTCGCTGCCCGCCGGACAAGGACGCCACCGGCTCCCGCACGCTCGGGATGCGCGCGGACAGCTCATTGAGCAGCGTCCACGCGCGTATCTCCATCGAAACCTCATCGAGCTGGAACGGCTGCAGCTCCTTGCCGAGGAAGATATTGGCAACGACGTCCAGGTTCTCGCACAGGGCGAGATCCTGGAACACGGTGGCGATGCCCAGCGCCAGCGCATCGCTGGGACCGGCTAGCGTCACCTCCTTGCCGCAGAACGTCATCGTCCCCGCGGTAGGCGCGTGCACGCCGGCCAGGACCTTGACCAACGTGGACTTGCCGGCGCCGTTGTCGCCGACCAGCGCCACCACCTCGCCCGCGTGGACCTCAAGGTTGATGTCCGTCAGGGCGGACACGGCGCCGAACTGCTTGGAGATGCCCTGCAGGCTGAGCACCACCTCCCGCTGCGATGCGTCCGTCATGATGCGTGTCTCCCTATTCGCTACTGGGTGAGTCCCAGCTTCTTGCATCCGTCGGCATAGCGGCCGGTGCATAGGGAGGAGGCCGGGGTTATCGCCTTCCCGTCAACCTGCTTGTCAACGATCTCCGTCTTCAGGTTGTCCGCCGTCACCAGCGCCGGCACGAACAGCCGGGACGGCGAGCCAAACAGGCTGGCATCCGACTTCGGCGTCTCACCGCCCAGCAGGGACACGGCGACGTCGGCTGCGGCGGCAGCCACGATCTCGCTCGGCTTGGAGATGGTGTTATACTGGTCGCCCGCGATGATCAGCTGCAGCCCTGCGATGGTCGCGTCGTTGCCGGTCACCGGCGGCACGGGATTGACGCCTGCGGCCTTGAACGCGGCAATCGCACCGCCCGCCGTGCCGTCATTGGCCGCGACCACGCCGACGATATTCTTGCCGAACCGCGAGATCTGGCCGCTCGCCCACTGCTGCGCCTTCGGCGGTGCCCATTCCGGCGTGTCATATTCCGCCAGCACCTTGTAGCCGCTGCTTTCCAGCCCTGCGTGGACGCCCTTCTTGATCAGCCCAGCCGCCGCATCGGTCGGCGACCCGTTGATCTCCAGCAACCCGGCGTCGCCCCCTGCTGCCACGCCCTTCGCCTTCAGATCCTGCACCAGCGACTGGGCGATCGCCGTGCCAATCGCTTCGTTGTTGAACGACACGTAGAAGTCCACCGGCGTGGAGGGGATCGGCCGGTCATAGGCGATCACCTTGATCCCCTGCGCCTGCGCCTGCTTGACCAGCGATGCGGCGGCCGTCGAATCCACCGGGTCGATCACGATGGCCTTGGCGCCCTGGGTGATGACGGAGTTGAACTGCTGCTGCTGCCGCGACACGTCGCCGTCCGCGTTCTGATACAGCACTTTGCAGGACGGGCAGAGCTTCTTCATCTCCGCCACGAAGCCCGGCCGGTCATGCTCCTCATACCGGGTCGAGGCCTGGTCGGGCATCAAGAACGCGACCGTCGTGTTCTCCACGGTGGCGGCAGGCGCATGGGATGCCCCGCCGATCATGCCGAGGACAAGGGCGGCGGCGGCAACAGGTGCGGTGGACCGAATCATGGAGCGTTTCCTTGTTTGGTTGAAGTTTTATGGGTCAGGCGGCAGCGGCGAACCGTGCCCCACCACGGTGGAGGAGGCGGAACTTCGAGGGCGGCACCCCCTTGGCGGCGAGGAACTGCCGGTTGAAGTTCGACACGTTGTTGAACCCGACCTCGTAGCAGATGTCGGTCACGTTCAGCTCCGCCTGGCTCAGGTGCTGGCACGCCAACTCGATCCGCAGCGAGTTCACGTACTGCACGAACGCCATGCCGGTATGGCGGCGGAACGAACGGGAGAAGGTGCTGATGCTTTGCCGGCTCAGCGCAGCCAGCTCCGCCTCGCGCAGGTCCCGGGTGAAATTCCGCCCGATATGCTGCAGCACCAGGTTCATGGTCGTGGACAGGTAGGCCGCCGGGTCCGGCTGAAATCCGATGCCGGCCAGCAGTTCGCGCTCCCCGGCCTGGCCAAGCAGGTCGGCGATGTCCATGAACAGCGCCAGGCGGCGTGCGCCGGACGCGCCCAGCAGCTCATGCATCAGCGGCCGCATGCGCTCGGCCAGGCCAGCGGGAAACCGCACGCCGCGATAAGACTCCGCCAGCAGCGGCTGCAGGAACCGCAGCTCCGGAAACAGCGCCATGCAGGACCCGATGAACTCCGCGGTGAACTGGAGGATGAGGCACCGCTCCTCCACCACCTCGCCGTCGGCCACGTCGCTGATCCAGTTGTGCGGCAGGTTTGGACCTGTGAGCACCAAGTCGCCCACGCCGAACGGGCCGATATGGTCGCCGACATACATGCGGCCGGTCGTGGCGGTCACCAGGTGCAGTTCATATTCTGGATGGAAGTGCCACCGGACCGTCCGGAACGGGTAGCCATGCGCCCAAATCTTGAACGACTGGTCATCGCGAACCTGAACCAGCTCCAGATCGGGCTCCGCCCCCATGTTCCCCCCAGTTCATCATCGTGGCCCGCAGTTTGTTGCGGGTCCTTTGGCTCACGTGAAACTAAGGCACAGTCAGACCAGCTTACTACGCACTTTGCAGCGCAGCATTGATACTTTTTTGCTGTGAACCGGTCCGCCTTCGTACGGCGACGCCTCGAAAGCCGTCACCAGCTTCAAACATTCCCGTAATCGCGATCCGCTTGCGGTTCGGCGATCCCAAAATCAACAGAACGGGCCTTACACCCCCTGGATCGCCGCGGCACTCCACGCCATGCAATGACCGGAACGGCCAGTACAAGGGGGGGGGCGGCACTGTACCAATCGCCATCGGCCCTGACCGTTTCCCGATAAGCCTCGTAGGGCGTATAAGCGAAGCGCCATACGCCGCCTCCCAGCACTGCGTTACGGCTGAAAGCGCCAAAGGGCGTTCGCCCCGCAAGGGCCGCCAACGCCAGAACGGTCAAAGCAAATGGCGGCTGGCACTACTCCGCGGCCTCGCGTCCCCCCTGCCGTTCAAAGAACCGGTTCGCTGGTCGCACCAACCCCAGGTGGTCGCGCAGCGTCGTGCCCGCATACGCCTGCCGGAAGATGCCGCGCCGCTGCAGCTCAGGCACCACCAGGTCCACGAAGTCGTCCAGCCCCTGCGGCACCGTCGGGAACATGACGTTGAAGCCGTCCGACGCGTCCGCCTCCAGCCACGCCTGCATGGTGTCGGCGATCTCCCCCGCCGTGCCCACCATCTGCAGCCCGGCATAGCCGCCCGCCAGTTGCGCCAGTTGCCGCACCGTCAGGTTGTCCCGCCGGGCCAGAGCCACCAGCGCCGCCTGGCCGCTTTGCCCCTGGTTCGTCACCGGCAGCTCCGGCAGCGGCGCGTCGAGGTCGAACCCGGATGCGTCCACCCCCAGCCGTATCGACAAGTTCGGCAGCCCGCTGTCCGGGTGCACGAGGCTGTCGAGTTGCGCCTTGCGCTCCTGCGCCTCCGCCGTCGTGCGCCCCACGACGACCAGCGCGCCCGGCAGCACCTTCAGGCTCGCCGGGTCACGGCCGAGCGCACGCATCCGGGCCGACAGGTCCGCCCGGAAGGCGCGGCCATCCTCCAGCGTGCGGCTGCTGGCGAACACCACCTCCGCCGTCTCGGCCGCAAGCTGGCGCCCGGCGTCGCTGGCGCCGGCCTGCACGATCACCGGCCAGCCCTGGACCGGGCGCGCGATGTTCAGCGGCCCGCGCACCTGCAGGTGCTCCCCCTTGTGGTCCAGGACGTGCAGCTTGTCCGGGTCGAAGAAGATGCCCGTCCCTTGGTCGCGCACCCAGGCGTCGTCCGCCCAACTGTCCCACAATCCCGTCACGACGGCGTGGAACTCACGCGCCCTGCGGTAGCGCTCGTCGTGCTCCACGTGCTCCTCCCGGCCGAAGTTGAGTGCCGCGTCCGGGTTGCTGGTGGTGACCACGTTCCAGCCGGCGCGCCCGGCGCTGAT
>CAXTCI010000269.1:0-5689 GCA_964242325.1 uncultured Acetobacteraceae bacterium | reverse complement strand
CATGCACCAGGGGACGGCGGAGGGCGCTGCGCTTTTCCGCCCTACGGCATCCGCTGAGTCGCATTGCTAACAGGTCCGGCGATGCCGCTAGGCACCGGTCCAGAACCTTCCTACGCAACCAGCGGGTGGCGGTCCAACTGCGGCAGCGCCAAGCCGCCCGCATCGAACAGGTGGCAGGCCGCCGGGTCCACTGCCAAGCGGATTGCCTGGTGCGCGCGAGTGGCATCGCTGCCCTCGATCTGCACGATGGCGTCCTCGCCATCTTGCAGCGCGACGTGCAGCAGGGTCAGGCCGCCAAGGCGCTCCACCAGCCGGACTTCACCGGCCAAGGCGCCTTCGGTGCCAGGCTGCAGCGCCTCGGGCCGGATGCCGAGGGTTACGGCGTCGCCCGGCTTCACCGCGCCGGGCTGGACGGGAACAGCGATCCGCGCCCCTCTGGCCAGCTCGACCGAGACGCCGACGCCATTCGCACCGACGATCCGCCCCGGCAGCATGTTCATCCGCGGCGAGCCGATGAACCCGGCGACGAACAGGTTGGCGGGATGGTGATACAGCTCCAAGGGACTGCCGACCTGCTCGACCTTACCGGCCTGCAGGACGACGATCTTGTCGGCCATCGTCATCGCCTCGACCTGGTCGTGGGTGACGTAGATCATCGTGGCCTGCAACTCCTCATGGAGCCGGGCCAGCTCGATACGCATCTGGCCGCGCAGCGCCGCATCGAGGTTGCTCAGCGGCTCGTCAAACAGGAAGACACGCGGGTTGCGGACGATGGCCCGGCCGATGGCGACGCGCTGGCGCTGTCCACCGGACAGGTCCTTGGGCCGCCGCTCCAAGTAGGGGCCGAGCTGCAGGATGCGGGCGGCATCGGCAACCTTGCTGTCCCGCTCCGCCTTGGGCACACGGGCCAGGCGCAGGGCGAATCCCATGTTCTGCGCCACCGTCATGTGCGGATACAGCGCATAGGACTGGAACACCATCGCCAGCCCGCGGTCAGCCGGGCCGATGTCGTTGACGCGCTGCCCGTCGATCAACAGGTCGCCGGCGCTGATCTCCTCCAGTCCGGCGATCATGCGCAGCAGGGTGCTCTTGCCGCAGCCGCTGGGGCCGACGAACACCACGAACTCGCGGTCGCTGATGTCCAGGCTGACGCCCTTGATGACGTCGGTGGCGCCGTAGCTTTTGCGCAGGTCGTGCAGGGTCAGGGTGGCCATGCCACCTCCTTATTTCACGGCGCCGAACGTCAGCCCGCGCACGAGCTGCCGCTGGCTGAGCCAGCCGAACACCAGGATCGGCGCGACTGCCATCGTGGACGCGGCCGAAAGCTTGGCGAAGAACAATCCTTGCGGGCTGCTGAACGAGGCGATGAAGGTCGTCAGCGGCGCGGCGGTCGAGGAGGTGAGGTTCAGGCTCCAAAACGCCTCGTTCCAGCACAGGATCAGCGACAACAGGCCTGTGGAAGCGATGCCGGGCAGCGACAGCGGCAGCAGCAGGAACCAGAACTCGCCGCCGGTGCGGGCGCCGTCCATACGGCCGGCTTCGAGGATCTCCTTTGGCACCTCCTTGAAGAAGGTGAACAGCATCCAGACGACGATCGGCAGGTTCATCAACGCATAGATCACGACGAGACCGGTGCGGGTATCCAGCAGGTTCAGGGTGCGGAACAGCAGGTAGATCGGCACCAGCACGCCAACCGGCGGCAGCATCTTGGTGGACAGCATCCACAGCAGGGTGCCGCGGGTACGCTCGGTCGGATGGAACGCCATCGAGTAGGATGCCGGAACCGCGAAGGCGAGGGCTAGCAGGGTGCCACCCAGCGATACCACCAGGCTGTTGATCGCGAAGTGCAAGTAGTCCGCACGGGACTGCACCTCGGCATAGCTCTCCAGGGTCGGCGTAAACAGGATTTGCGGCGGGGTGGCGATAGCCGCGACCTCGCCCTTGAAGCTGGTCAGCACCATCCAGAGGATGGGGAAGAACAGGATTAGGGCGATGCCCCAGCCCAGGACGAAGATGAGAACCTGTTGCGCGACGCTCTGCCGCATCTACGCCTCCAGCCGCCCGGCAATGCTGCGGACCAGGAAGAAGGCGACAATGTTGGCCAGGATAATAGCCACGACGCCGCCAGCAGACCCGCCGCCGATGTCGAATTGCAGCAGCGCCCGGGCGTAGATCAGGAAGGCGAGATTGGTCGTCGCGTTGCCAGGGCCGCCCGATGTCGTGACGAAGATCTCGGCAAAGACGGTCAGCAGGAAGATCGTCTCGATCATGATGACGACGGTTATCGCCCGGCGCATATGCGGCAGGGTGATGAAGGCGAACTGCGCCAGTGGGCCGGCCCCGTCCATGCGCGCGGCCTCCCGCTGCTCATGGTCAAGCGACTGCACGGCGGTCAGCAGGATCAGCAGCGCAAAGGGCAGCCACTGCCAGGACACGATCAGGATGACCGACAGCATGGGATAGTCGGCGAACCAGTCCACCGGCGTCAGCCCAACGCTTCGCGCCAACGCCCCGAACACCCCATAGATCGGGTGCATCATCAGGTTCTTCCAAACCAGGGCGCTGACCGTCGGCATGACGAAGAACGGCGCGATGGCCAGCAACCGCGCCACGCCCTGCCCGGGGAAGGGCTGGTCGTAAAGCACCGCCAGCAGCGTTCCCAGCCCCACGGTGATGACCAGCACCGAGCCGACGAGGACAAACGTGTTCCACAGCGACGCCCAGAAATCCGGGTCGGTCACCAGAAAGTTGTAGTTGTCCAGCCCGGCAAACCCGCCGACCGTCGGATCGAGCAAATTATAGCGCTGGAACGAGAACCACAGGGTCATCGCCAGCGGCACGATCATCCACAGCAGGAGCACGCCAACGGCAGGCCCCACCAGCGGCAGCGTGCCCCAACGCCGCCGTGTTTCTATGGCTGGCGGCGCCAGGGCAGGGGTGGCATCGGGCATGGCGCTACTTCGGATACCCCGCCTGCTTCATCGTGCGGTCCGTCGCGGCCTGCGCCGTCTTCAGCGCCTGCTCCACCGGCGTGCCGGTCAGGGTCGAGGCCAGGGTCTGGCCGACCTGGGTGCCGATGCCTTGGAACTCGGGGATGGCGACGAACTGCGCCCCGGTATAGGGCCGCGGCGTCTGCGTCTGCCCGGTCGGGTTGGCCGCATCTATGGCCTTCTGCACGAAGTCGGCGAAGGGTGCGACCTTCTTGTAGTCGGCATTGTCATAGGTGCTCTGCCGGGTGCCCGGCGGGATCGCCACCCAACCGTTCGCGTCGGCGACGGTCTTGATGTAGTCCTTGGAGGTCGCCCACTCGATAAAGGTCTTCGCCGCGTCCTTCTGCTTGGACGAAGCGGGGATCGCCAGGTTCCAGCTCCACAACCAGGTCGGGCCACCCTTGAACTCGCCGGACGGCATGGGGGCGAAGCCCACCTTGTCGGCGACCTGGCTCTGCTTCGCGTCGAACAGCAGCCCGGCGGCGACGGTGCTGTCGATCCACATGCCGCAACGGCCGCCGGCGAACAGCGCCAGGTTCTCGTTGAACCCGTTGCTGGTCGCGCCAGGCGGGCCGAACTTCTTCAGGAGGTCGCTATACCAGGTGACTGCCTTGTTCCACTGCGGAGTATCGATGTCCGTCTTCCACCCCTGGTCGAACCACTGGCCGCCAAAGGCGGTCACCAACGGGGTGATGAAGGCCATGTTCTCCCCCCAGCCGGGCTTGCCGCGCAGGCAGATGCCATAGACCTGGTTGGGCTTGTCGGTGATCTTCTCGGCATACTCGGCAATCTGCGCGTAGGTCGGCGCCGGCGCCATGGTGATGCCCGCCTTTTCGAACAGGTCCTTGCGGTAGTAGGTCATGGCGCTTTCGCCATAGAACGGCGCGGCATACAGCTTGCCCTGGTAGCTAATGCCCTCGCGCACCGGCTTCAGCAGGTCGTTGGCATCATAGGAGGCGGGCAGGCCGTCCATCGGCTCCAGCCAGCCCTGCTTGGCCCAGATCGGCACCTCGTAGTTGCCGATGGTCAGCACGTCGAACTGCCCGGCCTTGGTGGCGATGTCAGTGGTCAGGCGCTGACGGAGCACGTTCTCCTCCAGGACGACCCAGCGCAGCTTGATGTCGGGGTGCTGCGTCTCGAACTGGCTGGAGAGCTTCTGCATGACCACCATGTCGCCGTTGTTCACGGTGGCGATGGTGATGGTGGATTCGGCCTGTGCTGCGGCTGCGCCGGCCAGGGTGGCGGCGACGGCGGCGATGACGGCGCGCAGTCCGGTGATGCGGTGGGTTATGGCACGATCCTCCTGATGGCAGGGGCTGGGCTGCGTTGGCAGCGGTCCTGATTTGTGCTTACGGTGACACTAGGTTGCCGCAGGGTCAACGCCCCAGAATAGCTGCACTTCGTATTATGGCCTGCACCGGCCGACATTCCATAACTATCATTCTGCGACTGACGGCCCAGCCTCGGTGCGTTCTATCTTGAAGTGCGACAACCTCGCCTTCTCAGCACGTTGGCATCAGGAGATGGCCATGACAGCACGCGGCTTCCAACACTTCACGCTTGACGAGCGCCGGTCTTTGTTCCGGATGCAGGAGGCGCGGTTGGGTGTGACCGAGATGGCAGCCCGCCTGGGCCGGCATCGCTCGACGATCTACCGCGAGCTGGGCCGCAACCGCTTCCGCGACCCCGACGCGTCCCGGGACAGCCGACGCAACATGTCCGGCTACTACCCCGTTACCGCGCAGGACATCGCCCGCGCCCGACGCCGTCGCTTGGCCAAGCTCGCGCGGCACGAGGAGCTACTCGCCCACGTGGTGGACCGGTTGCGCGCGGGCTGGTCGCCGCAGCAGATCGCAGGGCGGCTCCGGCAGGAAGCAGGGGCTGACGGGGAAGGAAGTGAGCGGCTCTGCCACGAGACGATTTATCGCCACGTGTATGGCCCCGAGGGCCGTGCGGAGCAGCTCTACCTGTGCCTGCCCCGGGCGCGGCGCCGCCGCGGAACACGGCACGGCCGCCGGCCTCGCGGGCATCGCATACCGCTGGAGCGCGGGATTGCGTGCCGTCCGGCAGACGTGGCCACCCGGGAAAGCTTTGGCCATTGGGAGGGCGACCTGCTTGTGTTCGCCAAGTCTGCCGGCAACGCCAACGTGACAACGCTGGTAGAGCGCCGCAGCCGGTTCCTGGTGCTGCTGCCCAACCCCGACCGGCGCCCGGCAGGCGTGGCTGAGCGCATCCAAACAGCGCTTGGCGGTCTGGCCCAGGACCTGCGTCAGACCGTGACATTCGACCGCGGATTTGAGTTCATGGGCTACCCTGCCCTGGACCGAGGGTTGGCCGTGACAAGCTACTTCTGCGACCCGCGTAGCCCCTGGCAGAAAGGGGCGGTTGAGAACACGAATGGGCGGCTGCGGCGCTACCTGCCCTCAGATGTGCCGGCGGAGCGGCTCACGGCCGAAAGCCTGGAGGCGCTTGCCAACCGGTTCAACGCCACACCGCGCTGCTGCCTGGGCTACCGCACGCCTGCTGAGGTGTTTGAAGGGCGTCTCGAACCCAACCCAGCCAAATGCGACACGGCTGCAGCCGTGTCGCATTTGGCCTAGAAACAGCATTCGAACAAAGCGGCACCGGGCCGTTCCAAACCGCAGCCGAGGAGCTTCGTTGGGTAAATCCCTCCGACGACCCGGCAAGATCCAGCAGCG
>CAXTCI010000268.1:0-5797 GCA_964242325.1 uncultured Acetobacteraceae bacterium | reverse complement strand
CATCGCGCAGGCGGTCAAGGCCAGGCCGTTTCAGGCTGGCGCCGCTGTAGCCGTCATCGCGGAACACGCGATCGGCCGTGCTCGGGACCGCAGAGGCCCGGGGTGGGATGATCACGTCCGGCGGCGGGTTGGGCTGGCGGGTAGCAGCGGCCCGGTAGACGGGATCGCCGTCATAGGTACTATCTGCGAGGAGACTGGCAAGGGCACCCTCCGGCTGGCGCAGCAGGTCCAGCACTTGCGCCGCATCGTCGGCGTGGCCGTCGGTCAGCACGTGCGCGGTGATCTCGCCAGTGGCGGCATCCACGTCGAGATGCAGCTTCAGCCAGCGCCGGCACGCACGACTGTGCTTGGCCGCACACCACTCGCCCTGGCCGAATAGCTCCAGCCCCGTGCTGTCCAGCACCAGGTGCACCGCACCGCGACCAGCAGGAACACGCGGCTGCCGCCCGGTGAACGATCGGCTCCGGCGCGACAAGGTCGTGTGATCCGGCACGCGGAGCTCCAGCCCGAGCAGCGCTAGCACGCTCTTGGCGAACCCCTCCGCCTGGCGCAGCGCGAAGTGGAACACCAGGCGCTGCGTCAGTACCAGCTTGATCGCCAGGTCGGAGTAGCGGGGCTGCCCACCCGGCGTGCTGCGCCGGGGCGCGGTCCAGCCCGCGACGGCCTCCGGGTCCAGCCACAGCATCAGGTCGCCACGCCGGCGCAGCCCGGCCTCGTAGATCGGCCAGTTGGTGACGCGGTAGCGAGCCCGCGGTATACGGTGACGACAAACAGCGTTGGCTTTGAAGGGCATCGCCACGCCCTACCCCGATCCCTGCCTCCATGCACCAACGCCATGAAGACCCATTCGGCAGCAAGCCCCCAGAACGGATCGTTCGAGACGGTGGTCAGTCATAATAGAACGGGTTTTCCCTTGCCCAGTGGCTGGTGGGGTAGCGGCTTTTCAGCAGCATGAAGGCCCGCTTGCCGGAATGATTGTGGCCTTGGCCATAATGCCCGACATGGATCATCCAATGTAGCGCCTCCGGCACACGCGGGTCCTGCGGGTGCTTGGCAGCATAGTCCAGAATGAAGTCCCACACGTAGGTCGCACCGACCGGAGCCGCGATGGGCTTCGAGCCTGCGGCGGCCGGACCCGGAAACGCGCTCCGGCGGTCGGGTGTGTTGTCCCCCGTGTCCGCATACATGCCTGGGGGCGGCAGCAGGTGTCGCTCCGCTGCGGCTGCGGACGCCGACGCGCCTAGGAAGGCCGGAGGCCGGGGCACGAAGCCGCTGGCACCGCATATCCCCTTGCACACCACGTCGGGAATGCGGACGTGCCCCTCGCCCAGATCCGTGCCGGCGGGAACGTCCACGATCTGATAGCTGGCATTGTCATACAGCACCGGCGCGGGTGGGATGATGGCCGGGTCCGGCTTCGCCAGCACCACCCAGTTCGGCCAGGTGCCGCTGAACGCCGTGACGGTCCCGGTCGGCCTGCTGTAGTCCAGCAGGTCCACGCGCAGGCCCGGGATCTTGGCGAAGACCAGGTACTCCGCAAATTGCCGGTCCACGCCGGACCGGCTCAGCGGGATCGCCGCGAACTCCGCCGTCATCACCGGCAGCAGGAGCTGCAGCTGTCGGCATAGTGCATCCACCGTCGCCTCGTCGCGCAACAGGACGGCCCGGGCGAAGCTGGTCAGAGCCAAGTCGAGCCGGATGGGCGCGGGCAGGGCCAGGTCGTTGCCCAGCGCCACTCGGCTGGCCAGCGCCATGCGGTCGATCAGGTAGCGTGCGTCGTCGCCCACCCCGCTCGTCGCGACCTCGTCCGAGCCGTCGAACAACCCTGGGCCCTGGCTGTAGTAGCCCCAGTCCCGGGTCTTGCAGCCCTCCGCCGGCCTTGCACAGATGCGGGCGCGCAGGGACATCCGGGCCATCTCACCCTGGTTCGCCGCCAACAGCATCCGCTCCGCCAGGAACAGGTTGCGCGTCGTCCCGGACAGGTCCGTGCGCGCCAGGACGGTGTCGAGCAACGAGCGGGTCGCTGCCGGGTCCGCGGTAGCGGCCGTGAGGCGGATGCGGTGGTATAGCGCCGTCAGGTAGGCCGGCACGGAAGGCCCCAGCGCGGCGGCGGCTTCAATGGCGGCACCCGCGCCTGGGTCGTCCGGCTGGGTCAGCGCCATGACCGCCAGCAGCCAGGCGGGGTCGTGGGCCACGGCCTCGCGGTCATGTGCATGCGCCAGCGCCGCGACCCGGCGCGCTTCCACCGCCCGCGCTCGCTCCAGCGGCGTACCAGAGTCATCGGGGGACACGGGCGGAACGGCAGCCCCGGTCTTGAAGGTGTTGATCCAATCCAGGAACTCGGGGGAGCGTGCTCCGGTGCCCACTGATTGCAGGTCCTTGAAGTCCGACGCGGCCTGCCCCGTCAGCTCCGGCACGGTCAGTGCCGCACTGAGCCGGGCAACGGCAGCAGCGGAATCGGCTCGCAGTTGGGCCATGTTGCCCAGCGCCGTGGCCGCATTGTGCAGTGGCGCGGCAGCCGGAATAGTCGCGGCGGCTTCCTGCGCCACTGTGAAATCCGAAGCTGCCTTCGATTCTATGGCTTGGCGCAGCAAGGCGCGCACGCGCAAGTAAGGTGCGATGCCTTGCCATGGAGAACCCATCTCTCCGGCAATGGCTGCGAAGGCCGCCGCCGCTGCCGGGTAATCGGCGTTGTAGAAGGCCAGGGCGGCAGCCTGGTAGCGGTGGTCGGCCTGCAGCCAGTCGGGAGAGCCACTGGGCAGCGCCGGCAAGGCCCGCACCGGTTTGGCACAGGCCTGGAACACGGCATCCTGCGCGTGCAGCCAGAACCGCATCTCCGCCGCATCGCGGCCATGAGCGTCCGCGCGGTCTCCCAGCGTCCGCGCTGCGGTGCGAAACGCGTCGGCCAGGCAGTTGGGTGCGCTGGTGTAATCGGGTCCGGGCCGCTCGGTGTCGATGCGGTCCAGGGCGGAGGCACCCGGGACCGTCTTGCGCGCCAGAAGCCAGGCCGTTACTGCATCCGAGGTGTCGTGCGATCCCCCGCAGCATGGGATGGTCAAAGCGGCCACCGCCTCGTCACCCACTGCCAGCCCGTGCAGCCGTCGCCAGCCGATGAACAGCAGCCCCGCGGGCGAGCTGGCCGTCAGCATACCAGGCGTACCGGATTGGAGCAGCCGCAGGTCGGACGAAGAGCCGCCCAGCTCGTTCAGGCTCCAGTCGTTGGGTGCGCCGTCCGTAGAAGCCTGGGCCGGGCTACTCGCGATGGGCATGACACATGAGACGGCGATTGCCGCGATGCGGAGAAGTCGGACTACTATGCGCCTATCCTGGTCCAAGGGCCGCGATCGCGGCCGCATCCCAGGGCCGCGGGTTGAAGATATATCGGCGACGGCCCGGCGGCACGACTGCAGGCGTGTCCGTGGCCACACCCACTGCGTCCCGGCACCGCGGATGGTTGAAGTCTCCGCCGGCCGCAAGCCTGGCCCGAAGGCGGAGGCCGCCCGGCCCCATGCGGAACAGCATCGGCACGATCTCGTCCACCGGCGCCTGGTCCAGCCAGCTTTCCGTATCGCACCAGGAGGCCAGGGCGGTCATGGACAGGGTGGTGCCGGGTGCCAGCCCCGCCCGCATTCCGCGCAGCACATCCAGCAAGGCCTGGCGCTGGCTCGTGCGGACTTCCATGTCCACCTGGACCTCCGCGGCACCGCCGGCGAAGGACAGCGCGGCCCCGACCACCCGGTCGGACAAGCCGACGCTCCACTCCAGCGCCCGGCCTTGATCCAGTTCGATATGAATCACGGCGATCGGGGCCGGCCGGCCCGGCGCCGTGACAAGCGGGAAGCGTCGTCCACGCATTGCAACGATGGCATCGCCCCGCAAGCGAATGAAGCCAGTCACCGCGGCGATGCCGATGTCCGGCGGTAGCGTATCCAGCATCTCCGGCCGTTCCCAGGCCCACACGACGCGCGAAGGCCGAGCGGCAGACAGGGATACCGAAGCCAGGGTGGCACAGGCAAGCAGCGTCACTGTGGTCAGAAGCCTCATCCGGAGCCGCTCACACCATCGGAGGGTCAGATCCTTGCGCTGAAAGCCATACGGGGCTCACCGTCAGACCAGGTTGAGCATTCCAACACGATCGATAGGTGGGAGTTGATCCCGCCTACCCCGGTCTGCATCGGGCGATCTCTTTCGTCTCGCTTCATCGCGGTATGGCTCCCTCTCTTCACCATGCCGCTGCCATGGTCGTTTCGGCAAGCAATGTCGCCTGTCCACTCCAGGGCGATCCCGACGACGAAACGGGGAGGCGGAGCCGGTTGCCGGCGTGGTTCAAAGCCGGGTTACACGTGGAGCTTGGCAGAGCCAGGTTGACGCTTCCAGGACGGATGATGGCACCCTGACGTTTTCAGGTGCGGTGCGAGATGGATCGATGTGTTGGAGCAGCAGTGAAGCTGCCCGCAGGTGACCGCAAGCACTTGGCCATTCAGGCGCTGGCGCAATCGGAGACGGTCAGCGACCTGGCGGCCCGGCACGGGGTGAACCGCAAGTTCATCTACCAGCAAACGCACAAGGCTCACGCTGTGCTCGACGACGCCTTCTCGCCTGCCGTGCCGGACAGCAAGGTGCTGTTCGAGCTGGCGGTGACCAAGGTCTGGCTGCGCCAGGTGATCGTCGGGCTGACGCTGATCTGCCGCGGCTCGTATCGCGGCGTCGTGGAGTTCCTGCGAGACCTGCTGGGCGTGTCGATCAGCGTGGGCTGCGTCCACGACGTGCTTCAATCGGTCACGCGGCAGGCCAACATCGTCAACCGGCAGCAGGACCTGTCCGGCATTCGGGTGGGCCTACATGACGAGATCTTCCAGGGTGCCACGCCCGTGCTGGCCGGCGTCGATGCAGCATCGACCTACTGCTACCTGCTGGCGGCAGAGCAGCGCCGTGATGCCGACACCGGGAGCGTGCATCTGTTGGATGCCGCCGAGCAGGGGCTGCGGCCCGACTACACGATCGCCGATGCCGGGCAGGGCTTGCGCGCCGGACAGAAGGCCGCTTGGAACGACACGCCCTGGCGGCGGCGATCTCCCGCCTGGTCACCCGACCGTTGGCGCAAGTGGTCCCCCAGGCCGGCATGGTCGTCGCTGGTGGCAGCATGGCGCCGTTGCCCCGACCCGGCACGCGGGAAGTCGCCGCCCTGTCCATGGCCCTCACCCGGATGGCTGAAACGCTGGCGCGGCGGGCGGGCACCGTGGCCGGACGCGCGGCGGGCGTGTCGCACGAGTTCAAGACCCCGCTGGCCGCCATCCGCGGCGCCGGCGAGCTGCTGGAGGACCACGCCGACACCCTGGCCCCCCCCGAGCGCGCCCGGCTGCTTCGGCTGGTTGGCGAGGGCGCCGACCGGCTGGACCACTTGGTGCGCCGCCTAGTAGCGTTGGCGCGCGCCGATATCGCCGCAGCCACGCCACCGGGCAGGCCCGGTATCGCCGTGGCCGCCACCATCCTTCAGGCGGCCGATCGCTTCCGGGCAAGCGGGATGGTCGTGACGTGCGACGGCGATGAGCAGGCGGCGATCGGGCCAGACGCGTTGGATGCGGTGCTCACCAGCCTGCTGGACAATGCCGCGACCCATGCGCCGGGTGCGGCGGTGCGCATCTCGGTCCAAGCCCAGGCGCCGTGGTTGCAGATCACCGTCGCAGATGACGGCCCGGGCATTCCGGCCGCCTACCGCGCGAACGTGTTCGAGCCGTTCTTCACCACCGCACGCGACCGGGGCGGCACGGGGCTCGGCCTGCCGATCGTGCGCGCC
>CAXTCI010000267.1:0-5812 GCA_964242325.1 uncultured Acetobacteraceae bacterium | reverse complement strand
TTATCAGCCTCCCAACTCCAGGGTGCATCATGCCCGCAGTCAACAAAACTTCCGTCCCAAAAGCCATGCAGCCGGCCCACGACGCCGTCACCGCGCTGACCGATGCCGTTTGCGCCGCGCACCTGGACAACGAATATCGCGACCTCGCCCGCGCCGTGACCACTGCGCTATGCCACAAGCGGCCCAGCCCGCTCGCTTCCGGCCAACCGCGGACCTGGGCATGCGGGATCGTGTATGAACTGGGCCAGCTTAATTTCCTGTCAGACCCGTCATCCCCGTCGGTCATGACCACCAAGGAGCTGAGCGCCGCTTTTGGCGTCGGCGTCAGCACGGCGCAGGCCAAGGCCGCCGTTATCCGCAAGGCGCTGGATACCAACCGCAGGGATCCGGCCTGGATGCTGCCCAGCCTGGCCGCAAGGAACCCAATGATCTGGCTAGCGGAGGTGGACGGCTTCTTGGTGGACCTACGGAGCATGCCGCGTGAGGTGCAGGAAATCGCATTCCGGAAAGGGATGCTTCCATACATCCCCGCGGATCAGAAATAGCGCCGCATCGGAAAACACACCGTCTGCAGCATACGGTTGAACGGATGCTTCATGTCCGAAATTGAGTGGCTGGAACCTTGGGGATTTCCGGTGGAAGGGCAAGCTGCGGCGTTTGAGCGGCAACTCAAACGCGAAACCTCCCCACAGCACCAACTGTTCGGCCAGCCGGTTCGCCTGCTTGCCACCCATCGCGGCCGGGACGACGTCCTGTTCAGACTCCCGAATGGGAGGGTCGCCGAGGTCCACCTGACCTGGCGTCGAACAATGGAGCCCGATCCAAAATGGCCCGTCACCGCTATCTTCACTAGCCTCAGGGAGTGGATCGAGCAGAGGATGAGGCCAGACCACCAAGAGTGGAGCGAACCCTTCGAGCAGGACCCGCCACCATTAGGACGCAGCTAGGAAGGCGGGCATCCCCAATCCAGGAGCAAGAACATGGTCGCCCAATGGGAGTGGATGATCCTCCTGCTTCTGGTACTGCTCCTGCTGGTCGTGGAGCTGCTCCGCACCCGCCGCGCCATACGCCGGGCCGGAGACAAGACGCGGGCGCCGCTACCCGCCCCACCGGCGCGGGATGCGGAACGGTAGCATCGCCTGCACCCACGGCGCCCGGAATCGGTCCAGGTTCAGGCTCTCATGCACGGCCGTCAGCCGCTCCCCGAACAGCGCCGTGTCCACCACGCTGCGGTTGTAAAACGGTGCATCCTCCAGGGTCTGCCGCACTGCCGGCACCGCCCCGGCGTCCGCCCGGGTCGGTCGTGCAACGCCCCACATAGTGCGCGGCAGCGCGGCCGGCGGTGGCGGCTCCACCTCGTCCACCATCCCCATCCTGTTGATCTGCAACGCCAGCGACTGCTCGCCCCCGACCCGACGCTGCGCGTTATACAGGATCGCCGCCCCGTCCCGCGTCGGCGCCCGGCACCAGTCCCATTGCACGAAATCCGACTCCAGCGGCACATCGCCGTCGTTGGTGTCGAGGTATCCTGGCCCCGACCAGCGCAGCGCCGGATGGCTTAGCTCCACCTCCACCCGCGACGCCGGCGCGATCGGTGACCAGCGGTGCCGCCCGGCGCCGTCCAGCAGGAACCGCCGCCCCGTCAACGCGCCGGGCCGCACCCGCACCGTCCCACGCAAGCGGGAGGGCAGCGGCGCCGTCACTTCCTCGATGCCAATGGTCAGCACCTCCCCGTCCCAGTCCAGCCGGCTCGGCCCGATGGCCAGGTGCCGCGGCCCGCGGTCCAGGGAGCCCCGCCCGCGCTCCGTCATTGCCCAGCGGCGCGGGCGTCCATACAGCGCGACATTCAGGCAGCAATGGTGCGCGGGGTCGCCACCGCCGCCCCGGCGGGCCCAGGCATAAAACGGCGAAAACACGCTGCCGATGAAGGCGATCAGCGTGATGCCGTGCCGCCCGTCGTCGCTGAGCGCGTCCACGTACCACCAGGCATAGCCGCCGGGCGGGACGGGCGCGTCGAAGCGAGGTCCTGCACCAGGCTCTCCACCGCCAGCCCGCCCGACAGCGCCGCCATCGGCACCCCCGCGCCCGGATGCGTCCCGCCCCCCGCCAGATACAACCCCGGCACCCTCGTCCGCGATCCCGGGCGCTTGAACGTCGCCGTTGCCCCGTGCACCGCCGGGCCATACAGCGCCCCTCCCGTTCCGGGGAACAGGCCGTGGAACTCCGCCGGGCCGGTTGTCACCGCTTGCACATCCGTCAACTGCAAGCCGGCCTGCGTCAGATGGGAAAATGTCCGGTCCCGGCATTGGGCAATCTCCGTCTCGTTAGGGGGACGCGTGTCCCCGGTGGCTGGCGCATTCACCAAAATCAGCAGCCGCTCCGGCCCATCTGGCCCGGCGCAGTCATCGTCGCGATCCCCCGCGCAAACGTAGGTGGTGGGCTGGACGGGCAGGCCGCCCTGGCGCAGCGCCGCGAACTCCGCGGCGTAGTCGCCCGAGAAGAACACGGTGTGCCGGTGCAGCGGAAAGCCGTCCGCCCGCGCCACCGCTGCCCAGGTCAACGCCGACAGCGACCGCTCGGCCGGCGGCAGCGGCGGCACGGCGCCTCGGGCCGCAGCGCCTAGCAGTCCCGTGGACAGGGCGGAGGGATCGGCATTAACGACGACGGCGCTGCCCTCGATCTGCTCGCCATCGCGCAGGCGCACCCCGGCGGCCCGGCCCCGGCTGACCAGCACTTCGGCCACATCGGCGCCCATCCGGACCGTCACCCCCCTCGCCGCCGCGAGCGCTGCCAAGGCGGCGGCGATCCGGTGCATGCCGCCCTCCACCATCCAGACGCCTTCCCGCTCGACATGCGCGACCAGCATCAGCGTCGCGGGCGCCAGAAAAGGGGAACTGCCGCAATAGGTGGCATAGCGCCCAAACAACTGCCGCAGCCGCGGGTCCGCAAAGTGCTGCGACAGCGCCGACCACAGCGTGTCGAAGGGCCGGATGCGCCACATCTCGGCAAGCCCGGCGCTCCGCACCAGCCCTGCTATCGTCGGCCGCTGCCCGCGGATGAATGGTGCCTCGAGCGTCGCATAGATCGCGCGGGCCTGGGCGGTGAAGGCGCGGAACCCTGCGGCCTCTCTAGCGCCCGCAAACGCCTGGACCGCATCCACCGTGCGTTCCATGTCGGCGAACAGGTCCAGCCGGCTCCCATCCGGCCAGGCATGCCGGGCCAGGATGGCGGCGGGAAGCAGGGTAAGATGGTCTTCCAGCCGCACCCCTGCGGCGGCGAACACCGCATCCAGCACCCAGCGCATCGTGAATACCGTCGGCCCGGCATCCAGGCGCCGGCCCGCGACCTCCACCTCTCGCATCTTGCCGCCAGGCGCTCCGGCGCGGTCCAGCAAGGTCACGTCCAGCCCGCGGCACGCCAGCCCCAGCGCCGCCACCAGGCCGCCGATCCCCGCCCCTACTACGACAACCCGGTCCGCCATCGGCCCCTCAACGATTGTGCTTGACGTGTCTGTCAAGATCGCCTGACAGTATTGGCTGACAAGCCGGCCTGACACAAGGCCGGAGCAGGGAGCAAGCTGATGGACGTCATGGGCCGGATCGAGCGTTCACTGTATGCCGCTATTGGCCGCGCCGACGTCGAGGGCTGTCCGCCCGGCCTGGCTGCCGCCATGCGGCACAGCGTCTTCCCGCGTGGCGCCCGCATCCGTCCCCGCCTGTGCCTGGCCGTTGCCGCCGCTTGCGGCGAGGACCGTCCGGCCGTCACCGACGCCGCCGCTGCCAGCATCGAGCTGCTGCACTGCGCGTCCCTCGTCCATGACGACCTGCCTTGCTTCGACGACGCCGCGACTCGGCGCGGACGCCCGACCGTGCACCGCCAGTTCGGCACGCCCCTGGCCGTGCTGGCCGGCGATGCGCTGATCGTGCTGGCGTTCCAGACCTTGGCCCATGGCGCGGCGTCCGCACCGGAGCGGCTGGTGCCCTTGGTGCTGACGGTCAGCCGCTCGGTCGGCGTGCCGTTCGGCATCGTGGCCGGGCAGGCCTGGGAGTGCGAGCCGGCGGCCAACCTGTCGCTCTACCAGCAGGAAAAGACCGGTGCCCTGTTCGCCGCAGCCACCGTCGCCGGCGCCGCTGCAGCCGGCGCAGAGCATGAGCCATGGCGTGCCCTGGGCATGAAGCTGGGGGAAGCGTTCCAGGTCGCCGACGACATCCTGGATGCCGCCGGCGATGCGGCGCGGATCGGCAAGCCCGTGGGCCAGGACGCCGCGTTGGACCGTCCCAGCGCCGTGCGCCGGCATGGGCTGGACGGCGCGATAGACCTGCTGGAGTTGCTGGCGGCGGAGGCGGTCGCGGCAGTCCCTGCCTGCCCCGGCGCCGGGCCGCTGCGCAGCCACATCCTGTCGGAAACCCGCCGCCTGCTGCCGGCAGAACTGGCGCGGCACGCGGCTTGAGAGCTGCTTTGTCCGTCCGGCTGCACCTGATGCGGACAGCAAGCGCCGTCATTGCAATCCGCTTGCGGCGTGGTGGTCCAGGGGCGGCAAGGGCTGTCCGCCTTGCCCCAAGAATGCTGCGCCGGGACCGCGGCTCACGATGACGGCATCGAGCGAAGGCGCAGGTATGGCTGGCGTCGTTCCGTCGCTGCCCTCTGCCTGGGACCGCCTGCTGGCCGTCCGTGACCGCCTGGTCGCCAGCCCGCGCTTCCGCGCCTGGGCGGTCGCAACACCCTTCACCCGTCCCATCGCCCGGCAGCGCACCCGCGCGCTGTTCGACCTGTGCGCCGGGTTCGTTTACTCGCAGGTCCTATATGCCTGCGTCGAACTGCATTTGTTCGACATCCTGGCGGAAGGCCCGCAGCCGCTGCCGCTCCTCGCCGCCCGTCTGGGCCTGCCGCCGCCCGGCGCCGAGCGGCTGCTGCGCGCGGCGGTGTCGTTGCGCCTGGTGTCCCGCCGGGCAGGCGGCCGGTTCGGGCTGGGGCCGCTGGGCGCGGCGATGGTCGGCAATGCCGGGATTACCGAGATGGTGCGCCATCACCGGATGCTCTACGCCGACTTGGCCGACCCGGTGGCGCTGCTGCGCGGCGAGGCCCGTGGCTCCGCGCTGTCCTCCTACTGGGCCTATTCCGGCAACCCCGGCGCTTCGGCGCTGGGCGGAGAAGTCGCCGCCTATACCGCATTAATGGCCGCGTCGCAGCCGTTGGTCGCCGGCGAGATCCTGGCGGCTTATCCCGTACGTCGGCATCGACTGCTGATGGATGTGGGCGGTGGCGACGGCAGCTTCCTGCTGGCGGCGGCGGCGCAGGCCCCGGCGTTGCGACTGCGCCTATTCGACTTGCCGCCGGTTGCCGAGCGTGCGGCGGAGCGCTTTGCGGCAGCCGGCCTGGGCAGCCGCGCCCAGGCAGAAGGCGGCGACTTCCTGGGTGGCGCGCTGCCCGGCGGCGCCGACCTGGTCAGCCTGGTCCGGGTCGTCCACGACCATGACGACGACGTGGCGCAACGCATCCTGCGCGCCGCCTATGCCGCCCTGCCACCGGGCGGCACCCTGCTGCTCGCCGAACCCATGTCGGAGACCCCCGGGGCCGAGCCGGTGGGAGACGCATATTTCGGCTTCTACCTGATGGCGATGGGCCAGGGCCGCACCCGGACGCCGGCGGAGCTGACGGCCATGCTGCACGTCGCCGGCTTCAGGTCCGTGCGCCGCCACCGCACGCATACCCCGCTGCTGGTCGGCGTGCTGTCGGCGGTGCGGTGAGAGCTGCTTGCTGCTCCCTCTCCCTCCGGGAAAGGGCCGGGGTGAGGGGGTCTTGGCTGCGGAGC
>CAXTCI010000266.1:0-5831 GCA_964242325.1 uncultured Acetobacteraceae bacterium | reverse complement strand
CGGGCCGGGGCCATGTCGGGAAGCATTGCCGGCGCGCTGGACGGCGGCAAGGCATGCAATTTTGCTACGCGCGATAATCACGCTTACGCGCTGCTGAGGGTATAATGGTTGGTCCAAGTCGGGCTGCAGCAGGAACCAACGCCGGCTGTCACGTCATGCTCCATGTAGGGATGCCGTTCGGCTCCTCCCGCAGCCGGCCCGCCTGGCCCACAGGGGACCTGCGCCAGTCGCTGAGTGCGGCAAGTGTCGCCTCATCCGCCGCCGGCACACGCGCCAGGGTGCGCGTGCCGGATGGCAGGCGGAGCATCGCAATGCCATGCACGACCTCGCCCCCGCGGCCATACAGGACGGTGTGTGTTTCCAAGTTGGCCTTGCCGGAACGCGCCTCCTCGAATGGCGGGACGGGGCCGCGGCGTGCGTCGGCGTCCGTCTGCACCCCGGACAGGGCACCGTATCCGGCTCGGCCAGGCTCACCCGAAAGAACCAGGGCATGATGCCGGCTGACGAAGCCGCCCTGGCCATAGAGCAGTCCGGCCTGGCCCGTCCCACGTAGGCGACGAGTCATCGCGCACGCGGCATGCAGCATGTAATCGTTGAGCGGCGCACCGAAGAACGTGAGGCCGCCGGTGACCGTCATCAGCGTGCTGGCATCCAGCCCCAGCACACGCCTCGCCATCTTCGGGACGCAGGGGAAGCAGCTATACAGCTCCAGCAGGTCGAACGGACCGCCCTGCGCCTGACACGCTTCCAAGACGGCCTCCATCGCGGATGACCGGTCGAAGAGGTCGCGCTGCAGGTAATCCTGCGGCTCCTCTGCTGCGGCGCTCAGGCCAGGAAAAACGAAGCGGTCCGACGCGATGCCTGCCGCTCGCGCCCGGCCCAGGCTTGTCAGGGGCACGGCGGCACCCTGATTGACGCCGGGGTTGGCGACCATGAGCTTCGGGTAGGGCCAAGCGACCATCCGGTTATCGGACCCGATGCCTGCGATCGCGGCGGCGGGACGGGCCTGCCGCAGCCAAGCCAAGGGATTGCCGGATGCGACGTCCGACAGGCCGGCCCATAGCAGGGCGCTTTCGTCATGGCCCTCGGCCGGGGTCTGCCGCCAGGCGGCCTGGCACGCGACTTCGTAGAAGGGATAAACCGTCGAGGGCTGCGCGACGCCCAGCGCCTTTGCGCGAGGATGACTCAGGTCGCCGCTCCGGATGGCTGTCCAGCCAGGGTCCTCCTCTGGCCAGGGCAGCGCCTGCCCGGCCCGGCGTGCGGCCGTCACGGCGTGCTGCGCCTCGCCCCCGCACACCGCCGCCACCTCGGCGGAGCCGGCGCGTATCCGCTCCGCCGCCTCGTGCAGGAACCGCACCGGCGTTTCCCCGCCCACCTGGCCATAGGCGACCCGCGCCGGCCGATGGCCCAGCAACGCCACGACACGCCCAGGCAGGTCCGCGTAGCGCCAGGACACGGAGTTCACGACATCCAGCGATCCTAGCCGCGCCAGCCATCCACCGCCCGCATCGGCGTCGGCGGCCCAGAGCGCATCGGCCATCAGCCCCGCTGGTTCCCGTACAGGCATGGGCGCATTCGGCCGGTCAATGGTCTCGCCGCAGCCGATGATGACCGGTGTCCGGTCCGCGTCCATGTCCGCCGTCCTCCGTGTGGCGCCTTGTCCGTGGGCTGGCGCCGCCATAGCGTGCTCGCAAGGAAACCAGGCAACAAGGCCAGCCCGAGGAGGCGTTCATAACCGAGATCGAGGTCGAAGACACCTGTTCCCTGGCGCTCGTCCAACGCATCTCGGCGATGCTGGACCAGGACCCGGCCCGCTGGCGACCCGGCGATACCCTCCCGCGTGGGTGACATTTCGGCCTGGTCGCACCCGCCCCGGCGCAGTCCAGCCTGCGGGAGGATGGCTGCGCCGGGCCGGGAATAGCCTCTCTACGCGTCCTCCGCCAGCGGGTCGCGCGGCAGAACGCGGTGGCGCAGGACCATTCCGGCCATCGCCAGCCGCTCCGGGTCGTCCAGCCGCGCCGCTTCCCAGGCCATCGCCGCGGCGGAGGTCACGTGATACAGCGCCGATGCGGCCTGCCGCGTCAGGTGGACGCCTTCGGGCGCCACGGCGGCGGCGGCCAGGTCCGCGGCGCGCTCCATCGCCGGCGCCACGTCCAATCCCGGAACAGCCAGCCCGCGCACGTGCGCCAGCAGCGCATCCAGCCCACCGTCACGCCGCGCCGCCCGCATCACGTCCAGCGCGACGACGTTGCTCGTGCCCTCCCAGATCGAGCCGAGGTGCGCGTCGCGCAGCACGCGCGCGTCCGGCCAGTCCTCGATGTAGCCGCAGCCGCCGCGCACCTCCATCGCGTCCCCGGCCACCTTACGCGCGTCGCGGCAGGCGCGGAACTTCAGCAGCGGCGTGAGCATACGCAGCAGGCCATAGGCGCCCTCCTCCCCGGCGTCGGACCGGCGCAGCGCGTCGGCGGCTTGGAACATCATGCTGCGCGCCTGCTCCGCCCACACCTGCATCTTCATAAGCTGGCGCTGCATCAGCGGCATGTCGGCCAGCGGCACGCCGAACGCCACCCGGCGCCGGGCCACGAACCCGGCCTCCGTCACAGCGCGCCGCATCAGCCCGGCGGCGCGCACGCCGTTCGACAAGCGGGAGTTGTTGACCATGTCCGCCATTTGCCGGAACCCAGCGCCGGGGTTGCCGACCAGCCAGGCGACGGCGCCCTCCAGCCGGACCTCGCCGCTCGCCATCGAGCGCGTGCCCAGCTTGTCTTTCAGCCGCACGATGCGCGCCGCGTTGGGCCGCCCGTCCGGCAGGGTGCGCGGCAGGAGAAACAGGCTGACGCCGCGTATGCCGCTGGGTGCGCCCAATGGCCGGGCCAGCACCATCGCCAAGGCCGCGTCAGGGTTGGAGCAGAACCACTTATCCCCCGTCAACGCCCAGGTGCCGTCCGGCAACGGCGCGGCGGTCACGGCGGTGGCACCCACGTCGGAGCCGGCGCCCTGCTCCGTCATGAACATCGCGCCCTGTGCCAACGCATCCATGTCTCCGCTGGTCAATGCCGGTAGGTGGCGTGCGACCAGCGCCGGGTCGCCGAAGCGGCGCAGGGTGCGAGTCAGGCTGTCGGTCATGCTGACCGGGCACATCAGCCCGAACTCGGCTTGCACGAACAGGTAGGTCAGCAGGTACTTGGCAGCGGGCGGCATCGGCGCGGGCCAGCCCAGCACGCCGCCGCGATGGGACAGCGCAGCCAAGCCGTACTCGCCGAAGGCCAGGGCCTCCATCTCGGTGTAGGCGGGGTGCTTCTCGATGGACTGCACGTCTTCGCCACGGCGGGTGCGGTGGTGCAGGCGCGGCGGATTACGGTCGGCGGTGCCGGCCAGCTCGTCCAGATGGCCCCCGGCCAGCGCGCCCAGGCGGTCCAGGTGCGGCTGGAGGTGGGCGCACAGGTCGGCGGGAAGATACAGCGAGGCCAGCCGCGCCAGCGCCGGGTCAGCGCGATACAGGTTCAGCCCGCGGCTGTCCGGGATGGCCGCGGCGCCGGTCAGCGGCGCGTTCATGCTCCCTCCTTCATGCAGTTGCCCTCATGCCGGCGCCATCGTGCAGCCGCCTTCTGCCAGCGGCCGGAACGCCCGCGCACCCGGCGTGGATGACACGAGGCGGTAGATGTCCCAAGGCCCCGTGCTTTCGGCCGGGGACTTCACCTGGAACAGGTGGGTGTCGCACAGGAAGCGCCCGTCCGCCCGGACACTGGCCGCGCCGAAGCAGTCGTCGTCGGTGGGCAGCGCCTTCATCGCCGCGATGGCGGCCCGGCCGGACGTGCGCGCCGCGCCGCCGCCCGCCACCGCCTTGAGATAGTGCAGCACGGCGCTGTAGCAGCCGGCGTGCAGGCTGCATGGATAGTTGCCGGGCGACTTCGGCAGGAAGCGCCGGGTGAAGGCGCGTGTGCGGTCGTCCAGGTCCCAGTAGAACGTCTCGGTCATGAACAGGCCCTGCCCGGTTTCCAGCCCGACCGCCTTCATCTCGGTTATGAAGCCGAACATGGGCGCGACGGCGCGGCCGTCGCGGGCCAGGCCGAACTCGCGTGCCTGCTTCACCGCGTTCTCCATGTCGCCACCGGTGTTGCAGAAGGCGATCACGTCGGCGCCGCTGGATTGCGCCTGCACCAGGTAGGCGGAAAAGTCGGTCGTGCCGGGAAATGGATAGTGGACGGCGCCCAACACCGTGCCGCCCCCGGCCTGCACAAGGGACGCCACCTCGCGCTCCAGGGTTTGGCCGAAGATGTAATCGGCGACGACCAGGAAGAACGTCTTGCGGCCGGCGCGCAGCAGCGCCTCGCCGGTCGAGTGCGCGTCGCCCCAGGTATCCGGTGCCCAGTGGACCATGTTGGGGCTGCAGTACTTGCCAGTCAGGTCCGCAGACGCGGCGCCGCTGACGAGCAGGGCGCGGTCCTTCTCGACAGCTTGGGTGCGTACCGCAAGTGCGATGGCGGTGTTGTTCACGTCGGCGATGGCGCTGACGCCGTCCCGGTCGAACCACTGCCGGGCAATGCCGGCACCGACATCAGGCTTCTGCTGGTGGTCGGCGGCCAGGATTTCGACGGTGAAGCCGTGCCGCTCCGGCCGGAAGTCCTCGACCGCCTGGCGTGCGGCAAGGACGCTGGTCGGGCCGGAGTTGTCGCGATACTGGCCCGACAGGTCGGTGAGCACGCCGATGCGCAGCGGGGCAGCGAGTTGGGCACGGGCGCGCAGCGGCACCGCAAGGGCGCCGGCAGCGGCGATCAAGCCGCGGCGGTTCAGCGTCATGGGACGGTCCTCCTTCGCCCGCGGCGTCCCGGGGGCGCTACGGAAACCATAACGCAGGCAGGAGGCTCACGTCGAACGCTTCCCCGACGGATGGCCGAGGACCCTAGCCGGAACCGCCCTGCGGTCCTACGCTCCCGCCATGTCCATCAAGGGTCAAGCCTACATCGTTGGCGCATTCGAGCACCCGACCCGCAAGGCGCCGGACCGGTCCGTTGCGCAGCTCCACGCAGAGTCCGCGGCTGGCGCGCTGCGGGACGCCGGGCTGACCAAGGACGACGTGGACGGCTACTTCTGCGCCGGCGACGCGCCCGGGCTGGGGCCGCTGGCCATGGCGGATTACATGAACCTGCGGCTGCGCCACCTGGACAGCACCGACCTTGGCGGCTGCTCCTACATCGCGCACGTCGCCCATGCGGCGGAGGCCATCGCCGCCGGGCGCTGCGAGGTCGCGCTGATCACCCTGGCCGGGCGGCCCCGCAGCGCGGGCCACTCCGGCGCAAGTCCTCGCCCCGTTGTGGCGGACGCGCCCGATGCGCCGTGGGAAGCGCCGTTCGGCCCGACGACGGCCAACCTGTATGCCATGTGCGCCATGCGTCACATGCACCAGTTCGGCACCACGTCCGAGCAGCTTGCATGGATCAAGGTCGCGGCCAGCCACCATGCCCAGCACAACCCGCATGCCATGCTGCGGGACGTAGTGACCGTCGAGCAAGTGTTGGCCTCGCCGGTGATCTCCAGTCCGCTGCACCGGCTGGATTGCTGCGTCGTCACCGATGGAGGCGGCGCCCTGGTGGTGACGAGCGCCTCGGCCGCACGCGGGCTGCAGCGGCCCTTGGTGCGGCTGCTGGGCGCCGGAGAGTCCATGAAGGGGCAGGACGCCGGCACCGTGGACCTGACCTATTCCGGCGCAATTCGGTCGGGGCCGCCGGCCTTTGCGATGGCGGGCGTCGGGCCAGGCGATATCCAGTATGCGTCCATCTACGACAGCTTCACCATCACCGTGCTGATGCAACTGGAGGATCTCGGCTTCT
>CAXTCI010000265.1:0-5879 GCA_964242325.1 uncultured Acetobacteraceae bacterium | reverse complement strand
AACCCTCTCCCGGAGGGAAAGGGAGCAGCATCAGGCGTCCGCGGCGTCCCGAGCGGAGATGGCGCTTACGAACGACCGCACCCGGCCGTAGCATTCGCAAGCCGAAGCCTCCAGCCCCGGCCGGTCGCAGATCATGATCCGGCCGCGGCCGTTGCGGACCAGCCCGGCGTCCCGCAGCGCACCCAGCGCGAGGGTAACGCCGGACCGGCGCACTGCCAGCATGGTGGCCAGGAACTCCTGCGTCAGCGGCAGCTCGTCGCCGTCGTTCCGGTCATGCGCCAGCAGCAGCCAGCGGGCGCAACGCTCGGTGACGCTATGACGGCTATTGCAGGCCGCAGTCTGCGACACCAGCGCCACGAAGCTGTCCAGCCGCCGCATCAACCGCCGCCGCAGAATGGGCGCCTCATCCAGGCAGGCGCGCAGGGCAGCAGCCGGCATCCGGTAGGCAACGCCCGGCATCTGCACCATGGCATGGTTGAACGCCGTGGCCTCGGGGTCCAGCAGCGTCGTCAAGCCAACCATGCCCTCCGCCCCGATCACCCCGACCTCGACGCCGATGCCCGCGTCGTGCGCCACGGCCACCATGCTGGCAAGGCCGGATTCGAAAAAATAAACATGCTCTATCCGCTCGCCTGGCTCATGCAGGCCCTGGCCATTGACCAGGCGGACCCGCAGCAAATGCGGGCGCAGGACAGACAACTCGGCGGGGGGCAGCGCAGCAAGTATCTCATTCGAAAACGTGGCACTGGTGGACAAGACTTCTCGATCCCTTGAAGGCCTCCCCGGATCGGGACAAGGCTGGACTATACTGGTCACCCTACCAAACATACAGCGTCCAGAACGGCTGTAGTAACCGTTGCCATGCTGCATGCAACCGAAAAATTGAGACCGCACGTCCTCCGCATTCAGCGGGGTTTGCTGTGTCCGTTGCTGCACATAATGACGCTCTGGCCTAGCTAAGATAAGTAATCGCGATCTTGTTAAATCTGTACTATCCTGTACAAACCATCCGCCTTTGCTGCATGGCTGCTGACAGCCTGAGCCAGGGCGGTTAGCCTCCCGCCATGCGTATTCTCCTTTCGCTCGCCGCCCTGACCCTCCTCGTCCGTCCTGCCGCGGCGGCAGACCCGGCGCCGGTTTCGGCCAGCCGCGGCATGGTCGTGACCGCCCAACGCCTGGCGTCCCAGGTCGGAGCACAGGTCTTGCGCGACGGCGGCAACGCCGTGGATGCGGCGGTGGCGGTCGGCTACGCCCTGGCCGTCACCTACCCGGCGGCGGGGAACCTGGGCGGCGGCGGCTTCATGACCCTGCGCCTCGCCGATGGCCGCACGGCGTTCCTCGATTTCCGTGAGCGGGCGCCCCTGGCCGCGACGCCGGGCATGTTCCTGGACGAATCGGGCAACGTCGCCCCGCGCCGGTCGCTCGACACCTGGCTGGCCGTGGGCGTGCCCGGCAGCGCCGCCGGGCTGGAGCTGGCCCGCACCCGATACGGCACCCTGCCGCGCGCCGCCCTGATGGCCCCGGCGATCCGGCTGGCGACCGAGGGCTTCGTGCTAACGTCCGGCGACATGTCGGTGATCTCCACCGCGACAAACAGCTTGGCCAAGGACCCGGCAGCCGCGGCGATCTTCCTGCGCGACGGCCACGAAATGCACCCCGGCGACCGACTGGTGCAGCCAGACCTGGCACACAGCCTGCAAGCCATCAGCGACGCCGGGCCGGATGCGCTGTATCGCGGACCCATCGGCACCGCCATCGTCGCGGCCAGCCACGCCGGCGGCGGCATCATCGAACAACGCGACCTCGAAGCCTACCGCGTCCGCGAGCTGCATCCGGTCGAGTGCAACTACCGCGGCTACCACATCATCAGCCCCGCCCCGCCCAGCAGCGGCGGCGTCATCCTGTGCGAGATCCTGGGCATCCTGGGCGGCTACGACCTGCGGGTGATGGGTTGGCACTCCGCCGCCGAGGTGCACCTCATGGTCGAGGCGATGCGATACGCCTACCACGACCGCAACAACCGCCTGGGCGACCCGGACTTCGTGGAGAACCCGATGGCGGAGCTGCTGGACCCCGCCTACCACGCCGCGATCCGCGCGAAGATCGACATGGACCATGCGACGCCCAGCAGCACCCTGGTGGCCGGCCCCCCCGAGAAGGAGGGAGGCAACACCACGCACTACTCGGTCGTGGACGCCATGGGCAACGCGGTCGCCGTCACCTACACGCTCAACGACTGGTTCGGCGTGCGCAAGGTGGTGCCAGGCACCGGGATCGTGATGAACAACGAGATGGACGACTTCACCAGCAAGCCCGGCGTGCCGAACATGTTCGGCCTGGTGCAGGGCGAGGCCAACGCCGTGGCGCCAGGCAAGACGCCGCTGAGCAGCATGGCGCCGACCATCATCACCCACGACGGCAAGCTCGCCATGGTGATCGGCAGCCCCGGCGGAGCGCGCATCATCACCATCGTGCTGAACGCGATCGTCAACGCGGTGGACCACGACATGACGGTGCAGGAAGCAGTGGACGCCCCGCGCATCCACCATCAATGGCTGCCGGACACCATCTATGCCGAGCGCTTCGCCCTGTCCCCGGACACCCGCGAGCTGCTGGAGGCCAAGGGCCACAAGATCACCGAAGCGAAGCCCTGGGGCGTGGCGGAGGGCGTCATCGTCGGCGGCCCGGCCCTGCAGCAGGCGGCAGAGGGCAGCGGCGGTTCGCTGAACCTGGGGACGATGCCAGCCGCCGGCGCCCTGTTCGGCGGGCATGACGCGCGGGGCGGGGCAGGGGCGGCCAGCGGCGCCGATTGATGTCCCCGCAAGGCGTGACCCCGCCGCGCCCGGCCACGTTCACGCCCAAGATCGTGTCCGTGCTACGGGAAGGCTACGGCCTGCGGGCACTGCGGGCGGACGCGCTGGCGGGGCTGACAGTCGCCGTGGTGGCGCTGCCGCTCAGCATGGCCATCGCCATCGCGTCGGGTCTGACGCCGGGGCAGGGGCTGATCAGCTCGGTCGTCGGCGGCTTCCTCGTGTCGTTGCTAGGGGGCAGCCGGCACCAGATCGGTGGCCCCGCCGGAGCCTTCATCGTCCTGGTAGCCGGATGCGTCACGCAGTTCGGCGTGGATGGCATGCTGCTGGCCACGATGATGAGCGGGGTGGTCCTGCTGCTGATCGGCGCGCTGCGGCTGGGGACGTTCATCCGCTACATCCCCTATCCCGTGACGGTCGGCTTCACCGCGGGCATCGCCGCCATCATCTTCGCCAGCCAGATCAAGGAACTGCTGGGCCTGTCTCTCCCCCACGAGCCCGGGCCGCTGCTGCCGAAGCTGGCGGCGCTATGGGGCGCGCTGCCGACCCTGAACCCGGCCGCCGCCGGGCTGTCCCTGGCCTCGGTCCTGGCGATCCTGGCGCTGCGCCGCTGGCGCCCATCCTGGCCGGCGATGCTGGCCGTCGTGGCGCTGGCGTCCATCGCCGCCTGGGCACTGGCGCTGCCGGTGGAAACGATCGGCACCCGCTTCGGCGGCATCCCGGCGGGGCTGCCGGCACCGACCCTGCCCCCGGTCTCGTGGGACCTCCTAGCGGCGCTGCTGCCCACCGCGCTGGCCTTCGCCCTGCTCGGCGGCATCGAGAGCTTGTTGAGCGCCGTCGTCGCCGACAGCATGGGCGGCGGCCGCCACCGGTCCAACATGGAACTGGTGGCCCAGGGTGTGGCCAACATCGCCGCTCCCCTGTTCGGCGGCCTATGCGTCACCGGCGCCATCGCCCGCACGGCGACCAACGTGCGGGCCGGCGCGCGCGGGCCGGTGTCGGGCATGCTGCACGCCCTGTTCCTGCTAGGCTTCATGCTGGTGGCAGCCCCGCTTGCGGCCTACATCCCGGTCGCGGCGCTGGCGGCGGTGCTGGCGGTGGTGGCGTGGAACATGGCGGAGCGCCACACCATCCTGACCCTGCTGCGGGCCTCCCGAGGCGACGCCGCCGTGCTCGTCGTGACGTTCCTGCTGGTAATCACCCGCGACCTCACCGAGGGCATTCTGGCCGGGTTCTGCCTGAGCGCGCTGCTGTTCCTGCATCGCATGGCCGGCAGCGTCGAGGTGGACAGCGTCGAGCCGGACAACCTGGACCCGGCGACCACCAGCGACCGGGACGTGGTGGTGTGCCGGATCGGCGGCGCATTCTTCTTCGGCGCCGCCGCGGCGGTGGGAACGGTGCTGGATCGGCTGGCGGAGCGCCCGCGCGCCTATGTCCTGGATCTGTCAGCGGTGGCGGTGCTGGACTCGACTGCGGCAGCGATGCTGCACGGCTTCGTACGGCAGGCACGCGGGCGCGGAGCGGCGGTGTTCATCGCCGGTGCCCGCCCGGGGATCACCCGGGTGCTGCGAGCGCATGGCATCTGCGCGCCGACAGTAGGCTTCAGCGCGACCGCGGCGGAGGCCGTGGCGGCAGGGCGGGCGCTGGCATGACGGCGGATCGGCCCTGCTACGCCCTGCTTGGCCCGGCAAAAGCAGTGACCAGATGCACCGCCGCCGGCATCAGGACGCCTGCGTCAGTCAGGTAGGGCTGCATACGCGCCGCCAGGTCGGCCAGCAGGGCCGCCTTGACCTCCGCGCCAGCCTTCTGGATCGGCTGTGCCAGCGTGCCGCCGGTGGTGGCAAGTCCGGCTGCCTCCGCGGCGGTCACGCCAGGTCCCCCAAACCGCACCTTGCCCTGCCAAGGCGTAAAGCTGACGGCTTGGCATCCCGCCGCATCGAGCAAGCCGCGAAGGTAGGCTTCGTCGCTGAACGCGAACGGGCCGGGATCGCGCGGGTCGCGCGGCGGCAGGCCGAGGTGGCTGCGCGCCACCTCCATGACCGCCCCGGCCCAAGGATTACCCTCGACCGGCGCCCAAACCGCGAAGTCGAGCCGCCCCCCCGGCGTCAGCATGGCGTGCAGGTTCGCCATCGCCGCCGCCGGGTCGGCGAAGAACATGACGCCGAAGCGCGACACCAGCCGGTCGAACGGCGCCCCCGGCGGCACCGCCGTTTGCGCATCGGCCACCAGGATCTGCAGGTTGGCGGTCCCAGCCTCCGCCGCCTCCCGCCGGGCAAGCCCGGCCAGCGCCGGGGAAATATCAATGCCGAGCACGGTGCCGCCGGGTGCGACGGCCGCCGCGATCCGCCGGGCAAACCGGCCACTGCCGCAGCCGATCTCCACCACACGCTCCCCCGGCGCAAAGCCGGCATGGGCGAGCAGAGCCGTCGCGATGTCGGCCAGCATGGCATCGTAGTGATCAGCGTTCGCAGCCCAGCCCTCGCCGGTGGCGCCCTGCCAGTCGGAGTAAGGAGGGGAGCCAGATATGGAGGTCGCAGCGGCAGTGGTCATGGATGTGTCCTCAAACGCTGTCCCGCAGCGCGACTGGTTGAACCAGGCACGGCAGGGTCCAATGGCTCCAAAGACGCCCATGCCGAGCGGATCGCCGTGTCAGTGACACGGCCTCGCAGCGGCCTATGCTGAAACCTGGGCTACACGCGATGCCGCGCCGATGATGCCCCAGGTGTCGCTTTGGAGGAACCCCTGGATACCCGACACCAGCAAGGGCAAGTGGTCCGGTCGCATTCTCGCGGCGGCCAAGGATATGCCGTCAGACGGATAGATAGGCACGGCCTATAGGGAATGGCGACCCAGGCTGCCCAACTCCACCCGGGCCGCTATCACGAGAGCTTCACCGGGCAACGCCGTCTGCAAACCCCACGCAAGGAAAAGCGGCACGGATGACCACCCGTGCCGCACACGATCAGCGGATGGTGCCGTTGGCCCGGTTGGGAAGGAAGCCGCCGCCGGTGCTGACGCCGTTATAGATGACGTTCAAAACCTCGGCCGAGGTGCGGCGGAACGTCAGGC
>CAXTCI010000264.1:4355-5930 GCA_964242325.1 uncultured Acetobacteraceae bacterium | reverse complement strand
GCTTTCAGCCAGTAGTCCGGCGGTTTCCGCGCGGTCCAGGATCTCGCGGCGCAACAGGGCGGTGCGGCGGCGGTCCAGGCCGTCGGCGGCGGCGTACTCGTCGATCAGCCGCTCCAGGACCAAGGTCTCGCCATGCGCGCCGCCCAACCCAAGCGGCGGCGTCAGATGACCGATGGTGACTGCGCCCAGCCGGCGCTTCGCCGCGGCGGCCTCGCCGGGGTTGTTGACGATGAAGGGGTAGATGACCGGCAACCCTCCCAGCAAGGCGCGAGGCAGGCAGGCGGCAGACAGCGCGACCGCCTTGCCCGGCAGCCATTCGAGAGAGCCGTGGGTGCCAAGGTGCACCATCGCATGGACGTCCCGGACGGACCGGAGCCACAGGTAGAACGCCAGGTAGCCGTGCCGGGGGGCACGGTCGGGATCGTGGTGGTCGGTGCGGCGGTCGTCAGGACGGCCGCGGTCAGGCTGGATCGCGAGGGTCAGACTGCCGATCTGCAAATGCCGGAGGGTGAACGCGCCCGCCCGCACGTCGGGGTCGGTGTCCGGGGCGCCCCAGGCAGCGGTAACGGCTGCTTGGATGGAGGACGGCAAGGTGGCGAACAGGCGGCGATAGTTCGCGAGGAGAAGGTAGGGTTGGGGAGCTGCAAGGCACAAGCGCTGAGCGAGGAACGCTGCTCCCTCTCCCTCTGGGAGAGGGTTGGGGTGAGGGGGTCTTCCAGCGCCGACCTCGGACCAGTTTGCGCCTTCCTGGTCCGTCATGGCCGGCGTTACGGCTTGCGGACAGACCCCCTCAGCCCGACCCTCACCCAGAGGGAGAGGGAGAAGAGTGTAGCCCGCGTCCCGCAGGTCCCCAAGGATCGCCGCCAGGCTGGCGAAGCTGTCCAGGCCCACTGCGTGCCCACGCTGGCCGCCGATGCCGGGGTAGTCGGACAGCACCACCGCCACCCGGCGCTCCTCGCACGGCGTTCCGGCCAGCCGCGCCCAGCCGGCGGCACGGTCCGCCGCAAGGGCCACGCCGTCTCGGTAGGGCTGATGGACCGTGCGGGCATATTGCAGGCCGGGCACCGCCTGTCCTTCCGTCTTGAACGACACCGCACCGGTCAGCAGCCGGCCGTCCAGTTCCGGCAAGGCCACGTTCATCGCCAGATCCGCCTGGGTCAGTCCGCGCGACGATGCATCCCAGGCGTCTCGGGACGATCCCGCCAGCACCGCTTGCAGCACCGGCACCCCTGGCGCATCCAGCGGCGAAGGGCCATCGTCCGCCCGCGCGGAGAACGCCGTCAGGTTCAGCACCACGGCCGGACGCCAGGCCCGCAACGTCGCCGCGACCCAGCCAGCACATTCCGGCGCCTTTAGGCTCGCGGCATAGATCGCGCCGACCGCCAGCCCCCGCCCATGCAGCGCCGCCGTCAGTGCCCCCACCGGCGCGATGTCGGCGGACAACAGGTGCGACCGGTAGAATACCAGCGCCACCAAAGGCCGGTCCTCCGTCAAGTCCAGCGAATGAACGCCCTGCTGCGGCAGCGGCACGGCATCCCCGGCGTCGTCCGGCCCCAGCCCGGCCAGGTTCGCCGC
>CAXTCI010000264.1:0-4255 GCA_964242325.1 uncultured Acetobacteraceae bacterium | reverse complement strand
GCCTGCCACGCCCCGGCCAGCGCCCCCAGGTCCGCGTCGGAGAAGCTGAGCACCACCAGGTCGGCGGGTGTCTGCCCGAGGTCGTCGGGCGTCCCGTCCTCGTCCAGCGTGCGCGCGTCGCGGACCAGCAGGTGCATGGCGCTACCCGGCGATCCCTGCGGCGATGGCGTCCCGGTCCATGCCGGCCTGCCCGATCACGACGAGCTGCCCGGCCCGGGCCTCGCCGGGCGCCCAGGCGCGGTCGAAGCCCTGGCGGAAGCGAGGACCGACGCCCTGGATCACCAGGCGCATCGGCTTGCCCATGACTGCCGCGAAACCCTTGATGCGCAGGACGCCATGCCGCCCGGCCACGTCGCGCAGCCGGGCCATCAGCGCATCGGGCGCCGCCGTTTCCGCCAAGGGCACGACGAAGCTGTCGAAGTCGTCATGCTCGTGCTCCCCGTCCACGGCGTCGTGGTGGGATGGGCGTGCGGCCAAATCGGACTCGGCCCCGGCGCCCAGGCCCAGCAGCACCGCGGGGTCCACCCGGCCCTCCCGCGCCGCCACCATCGGCACGGCGCGCGTCAAGGCGCCGGCAACCATCGCACGCAAGGTTTCAAGCCCGGCGTCGTCCAGCAGGTCCGCCTTGTTCAGCACGATCAGGTCGGCACTGCCGAGCTGGTCCTCATAGACTTCGGCCAGGGGGTTGTCGTGGTCCAGGCCGGGGTCGGCGGCGCGCTGGGCGGCGACGGCGATGGGGTCGTCGGCGAAGCGGCCGTCCAACACCGCCGGGCCGTCCACGACGGTGATGACACCGTCCACCGTGATGCGGCTGCGTATGTCCGGCCAGCCGAACGCCTTCATCAGCGGCTTGGGCAGGGCGAGGCCGCTGGTTTCTATGACGATGTGCTCGGGCGGCACCTCGCGGGCCAGCAGCGCCTGCATGGCGGGCAGGAACTCGTCGGCGACGGTGCAGCACAGGCAGCCATTGGCCAGCTCGACGATGTCGGCGTCCTCGCAGGCGGGGATGCCGCAGCCGCGCAGCAGCTCGGTGTCTATGCCGACGGAGCCGAACTCGTTGATGATGAGCGCGAGACGGCGGCCGCCGGCGTTCTCGATGACGTGGCGCAGCAAGGTGGTCTTGCCGGCGCCGAGGAAGCCGGTGATGACGGTGGCGGGGATCTTGCCGGTCATGCCGCGACACCGGCGGCGGCACTTGCCGTGATCTCGGCCGCGGCGCTTGCCGCGACCCCCTTGGCGGCGCTGGCCGCGACCTCCTTGGCGGCCGGGGGCGACAGGTCCGGCAGGCGGCCCAGCACCATGCGGGCGAGGGATGGCGGGCGCTTGGACGGCAGCACGGTGCCAGTCCGGTGCGCGGCGTAGGCGGCGGCATAGCTCAGCAGGTCCGCCGCGAGCGAGGTGTCGAGGCGTCCGAGCAGGTAGCTCCATTTGCCGGGCTGGCTGATCGCCGCGGCGCAGCCGTCGCCGCATGACGACAGGCAGGTCACGGGGCGAAGCTCCAGATCGGCAGGCGCCACGGCCAGCAGCGCCGCCACGGCGTCGTGCATGTGCTGGCCCGGCGGGGTCTGGCCCGGTTCCAGCGGCAGGCCAGCCCGGCAGGTGGTGCAGATGTGCAGGATGGGATGGGTCAACGTGGTCAAGCCTCCGGCCGCGCGGGTCACACACGGGTGCCGGGCGCCCCTGGAGCGGATCATCTCCCTGGGACGATGCTGAACCGCATCGCCGCCGCCGAGGCACCCCGCCCGGCAACGCAGCCTTTCGCCTGATGGCAGGTCTCCTGGCTCACGGTTACGGAGGCTGTTCGCCTCCACGACGTCCGCCAGCCTTCCCGGGAAATCCCAGTGGCATGTGACGGACGGCTCACCGCTCACAGTTGCGGGGGCAGCCGCGGCGTCCGGGGGTGGAGTCCCTACCGCGTTCCCTTTTAATCCGCCGCCTGTCGCCCCGGCTGGGGCTTGGGTGGCGAAACCATCAAGGGTGCAGTATGTCGCGGGGCTTGCCCTGTCAATGGAATCCGATGTGCTGAAGCGGACGGCTGCTTCCTTCTCCCTCTCCCTCCGGGAGAGGGTCGGGGTGAGGGGGTCTTGGCTGCGGAGCGGGAAACTGCTGGCGCCTCCAGCCCGAGGCCCTGCACGGGACAGGACAGCGCTTGCCCATCCCCTCACCCCGGCCCTCTCCCGGAGGGAGAGGGAGAAGAACGTCGCGCTCGCATGCTGACGTTCGTGCTCGGTGGCGCCCGGTCCGGCAAGAGCCGGTATGCCGAGGCGCTGGTGACCGCCATGCCCGGCCCCTGGACCTACATTGCCACCGCCCAGGCCTTCGACACCGAGATGCGGGCGCGCATCGCTCAGCATCGGGACGAGCGGGTGCCGGGCTGGCATACAGTGGAGGCGCCTGTGGAGATGCCGGCCGCATTGGGCCGGGCCGGCGCCGCACCTGTGCTGGTGGACTGCCTGACGCTCTGGTTGAGCAACCTCCTGCTGGGCAGCATGGACCTGCCGGGGGCCGTCGGGGCGCTGATGGCGGCGCTGGACGGGCGGACGGCGCCGACCGTGCTGGTGTCCAACGAGGTCGGACTGGGCATCGTGCCCGACAACGCCCTGGCCCGTGCCTTCCGCGACGAGGCCGGGCGGCTGCACCAACAGGTTGCGGCCCGGGCGGATCGGGTGGCGCTGGTGGTGGCCGGGCTGCCGTTGACCGTAAAGGGAGCCCTGGGATCGTGAAGGGAACGCCGGCATGAGCGACGAGGACGCGGCACGCCACGCCGCCAAGATGGCTAAGCGCAAGGCCGTCCAGGATGCGGAGGTCGCGTCCAAGACGATCGAGAAGGGCCTGCTGATGGTCCACACCGGGCCGGGCAAGGGCAAGAGCACCGCAGCCTTCGGCCTGGTGCTGCGCATGGTTGGCCGCGGCCGCCGGGTCGGAGTGGTGCAGTTCATCAAGGGTGCCTGGTCCACCGGGGAGCGCGGGGCGCTGGACCGCTTTGCGGACCTGGTGGAGTGGCACACCATGGGTGAGGGCTTCACCTGGGACACCCAGGACCGGGCACGCGACGTGGCTGCCTGCCGCCGGGCCTGGGACAAGGCGGTCGAGCTGATGCACCAGCCCGGCCTGTCGCTGCTGCTGCTGGACGAGCTGAACATCGCCCTGCGCTACGACTACCTGCCAGAGGGGGAGGTGCTGGACGCCCTGGCCGCCCGCCCCCCTGCCCTGCACGTCGTCGTCACCGGCCGCAACGCCCGCCCGTCGCTGATCGAGGCGGCGGACCTGGTGACGGAGATGACACTAGTAAAACACCACTTTGCGGCGGGAGTGAAGGCGCAGGAAGGGATCGAGTTCTGAGCGGTCCGGCGCCGGGCCAGGTGAAGGCCGTTGCCCGAACCCCTACGCAGCCGTTATGGAGTCCATGCGTAAGTGTAGCAGGGAGGGTGGAACGATGGCGGATGGCGACCTGGCTCCACCGGCCGCCCCTATCCTGGAGGCCATGCACCTGTTCACGGTGGATGACTATCACCGGATGGGAGAAGCCGGCATCTTTGCCGGCGCCGGTCGCGTCGAGCTTATCGAAGGGGTCATTGCATCCTTGTCCCCTGTCGGCCCGCGGCATTTCGCCGTCGTTTTGAGAGTCAGCCGACTGTTGGCCAAGGCCGTTGGCGAGCAGGCCACCTTGTCTATACAAGGGCCGGTCCGGATGGCTCCTCGTTCCGAGCCTGAGCCGGATGTGGCCGTGCTGAAACCGCGTGCGGACGACTACGAGCACGGCTTGCCAGGTCCACGCGACGTGCTTCTGCTGGTCGAGGTTTCCGATGCCACACTGGCCCGGGACCGTGACGTGAAGGTGCCGCTGTATGCCAGGCATGGCATCGTTGAATATTGGCTGCTCGACTTGAACGCTCGGGAAGCCCTGGTCCATCGGCAGCCGCAGCCGGACGAAGGGCGTTTCCTCGTGGTGGAACGCAAGAAGGCTGATGCAGTGCTGGAATTGGCTGCCCTGCCAGGCGCCCGCATTCCGCTCGCGGGCGTGTTTAGCGCAACGGCAGCGGATTGAGCCGGCGGTGCTGACCAGGGGAGCGGCCTGATCCCGCGCCATCCCGTTCCGGACCACCCCGCCCAGGGCGGAGGAAGCGTCGATTGACTTCGCTCTCTCCGGCCCGCGCCATCATGCTGCAAGGCACCGGCTCCAGCGTCGGCAAATCGCTGCTGGTGGCCGGGCTGGCGCGGGCCTGCCTGCGCCGCGGCCTGCGTGTCCGCCCGT
>CAXTCI010000263.1:0-5934 GCA_964242325.1 uncultured Acetobacteraceae bacterium | reverse complement strand
GACTGTAAATCCGCTGGCATCGCCTACGTTGGTTCGAATCCAACCCCCTCCACCAATCTAACGCTCCCAACACTCAGCATCAGCCCGTTGCTTAACCTTTCTCTCTCGACGCATGGAACGCCGCCCTAACCTCATCAACAAAGCACTCCAGCGACGCCAGGGTGTAGTTCTGGTCCTTTCGGTCGAGGTCGTGGGATGAATACAGGGCCGCATCATCATCCCGGATCAGGTCCGCCGACGCGTAAAAGCATGCTGCCCCTTCCACCACGGGCGGCGCAGCGCGGATAGACTGCATGAATGACAGGTTGGAATGGACAAAGCCGGGGATGCGGTGCAGCCAGCCGATCTTGTTCTGCATCGTCCCGCCATGGCACACATAAAACGTCGCAATCCCGCCCCAAGTCGCCTCCTCGCAGGCGCCTAGACCATTCAGCGTCATAACGTGTTCCCGCCCGCTATCCAGCATAGCCATCACCATGTTGATGATCACGCTGGACCCGCTCACGGCGGTTTGGGAAACGGAGTGGAACCAAGGCGGGTAATTCGGGCTGCACGGGAAGTCCCAGGGTAGGGATGCGCCGTCCAGGATGAAGCCGGCGTTCGAGTGCTCCGTCCGCAGCATGCGGATCAAGCCCGCAAGCATCGCCGGTTGGTCCGCTAACGTGCGTTTAGGCGGCTTGACCGACACCCAGAACACTGGATCATGGGCGGCCTTGAATGCCTCCTGCAATGCCAATGTGTCCGCTCCCGTGTAGCGCTTCGCGACCCGCAGCACCCGGTCCTGCGTGCCGTGCGTGATGCTTCTGGACCCAAGGCCCAGCACCATGCCGTGTGTGGCGTTCCAGTCCGGCATGTCGTCGTAAATCAACGGCCGCATCCAGGCCGCCAGCTCAGGGAACAGCTCCTGCATTGGGCCGAACGGCTCATGCTGGACGGCGATGCTGAACACGGCTGGCGAGGCATTGCCAGGCAGCCCGACTGTTGCCAGGCGGTCCAAGGCGGGCAGTTCGTTCCAAAGCATGTGCATGAAGTGCTGGAAGCCAACCACTGCGCTGCGCGGCACCTTTGTCCAGGGCGGGGCTGCAACCGGCTTTGCTGGCCCCTGGGCCAGCTTCTGCACGAACCGCTCCAACCGACTGCCATCCATTTGGGACGGGTAATTGGCAACGGCCACGCAGCGGTCGGGGAACCAAATGGTATCTAGCCGGAACCCGCGGTCCAGCATGCTGCTGATCCAGAAGTAACGCCCGTGTGGCCCGGCATCGAACTCGAAGTAGAACTGGAACTCGTGGAACCATGACTGGCTGCACAGGTCGGATGGACGCCCGGTGAAGGGGGACGGCATCAGGAAGCAGCCGTCTCGTATCATTCCATGTTGCTGGGCCTGCACTGCGCCCTCATTCTTGTCGAAAGAACGGAGATGCGCCATCAGGGTATGAACCGGCAGCCAAACGTCCGCCAGGCTTGGATCAGCCTCGGCTGCTGACGGCCCCGGCAGCGCAGGCAGGATGCGGGTGACAGCGGCTTCCCCGGGCTGCATTCTAATCATCTCGTCGATGGTCTCCAACCATTGCCTGGCATTATGTATCCTGGGCTTGAGGTTGGACATGCCGGCTTGCAAGAGAACTGGTCATTGGCTGGGGGACGGAGGAGCAGTGCATCAACGGCATTTCAGCGGCACGGACACCTGTGAACACCGCGGACCCTACTACTTGGACTTCTTGGCCCTGCTCAACCGCGAGCTGCACCCACGATCCTATTTTGAGGTCGGAACCAACACCGGTCTGTCGCTGAACTGTTTTTCCTGCGATGCCGTTTGCGTAGACCCGAACTACCAGATCGCGTCTCATGTCTGGCAACGGCGCCGGCGAACCCTGATGTTCCAATCAACGGCGGACGACTTTTTCGCCCAAGAGGATTTACGTGCTTATTTCCCGGCAGGGCCGGACATCGCGTTCCTGGACGGCCTGCACCGGGCGGAGTACCTCCTGCGCGATTTTATCAATACCGAGCGTTCAGCGCACCGACGTACGCTCGTGCTGCTTCACGACTGCCTACCGCTGAACTCCCGAATGGCTGAGCGCAAGCCACGCCCAGGTGATGACAGCGAAGGCGCGTACCGCGATGCCTGGACCGGTGACGTATGGCGGGTGCTTTTCGCCTTGCAGTCGCGCCGTCCGGACCTGCATATCCGCTTCCTGGACTGCCCGCCAACCGGGCTGGTCGCCGTCAGCAACCTGAACCCTTTTTCGACCGCCTTGAAGGACGGATATTCTGCTGCCGTCCAGGAGATGACCAGCCTTGAGCTTGATCCGGAACGGATGAAAGCGCTTTGGGGCATGCACCCCTTTCTGAACACTGCTGCGCTAGCTGCTGCGCCGGAAGACCTGACTGCCGTTCTATGCTGCCGGTAAACACCGGGGTTGGCGCCTCACCCCTTGCTGTTTACTTGTTGAAACCGTGGGGTTCACGCCGTGTCTTGGCAGACGCTTCAGAAGGGTAGGATTGGATGAGGGCAAGTGCGCTTGCTTTGACCGGCTTATCGGCTTGGACCGCGGTGCAGGAACGAGGCGTGATCCCCAACATCTCTAGCACTTGTCGTCCCACCGTAAGCGGCCCATGCCTGGCCTTGATCCGCGCCCTGGCCCGCGTTCCCAAGGCTCTTGCCTTTGCCGGATGGCGTACCACCCACCGCATATGGGCCGCAGCGGCATCAAGGTCTGGATCGGCCCAGCGCTGACCCTCCACCCCGATGTACTCATCCGGCGCCACCAGCACCAGGCTGGCCGGCACCAGCAGCGCCACGTCAGCATCCGCAAAGTCCTGCGTGCCGGAATAGTCGGTCAGGATGACCGGCTTGCCCAGCAGCATCGCCTCCGCCGGGCCGCGCCCGAACCCCTCGGACCGGTGCAGCGATACGAAAGCATCCGCGGCGGCTATCAAGCCCAGAGCGTCCTCTCGACCCATATATTCATCCCGAACCTCCACCCGGGGATCGCCCGACGAGGCCCGCAGCGTCGCCATCAACTCCGGGAAGTCCGCGCCGTGGTGCGTTTTGATAATCAGCCGCACCGGCTCGTCCCCGGCAGGGAACGCCTGGACGAAAGCCCGCACAATACCCTCCGGGTTCTTGCGTGCGGTGAAGGAATGCGGGTCGAACATGAACAGGAATATCGTTTCCCGTTCTGCCAAACCATAGCTGGCACGTGATTTCGGCCTGAAACCGTCCGGCAGGGCAACGGATTGCGGCACCACCCGCACGGGCCGCAGGCCAGGGCGGCGCAGCGCGTCAGCCGTGAAGGCGCTGATGGCCCACAACTCGTCAACATAGCTGTAGGAGGTCAGCCAGCGGGCCGGCAGCGCTTCCAACTCCCAGGCCCACCATCCCAAGGTCCGTCCGGCTTCCAGCTTCAACCTCCGCACCCGGCTCCAGTCTTCCAGCGCAGTTTCGGCATTCATGTGCAGGATGTTGCATCCGACCCGCACCGGCGTGCCATTGGGCAGGGTGGTTCCGTCCGCGTGGTGGATACGGCCGCTTGGGGCATCCAGCACCACGAAATCATCGAAGCCGGCTTTGCGCAGCGCCGCGGCGGTGCCCCGCAGATGCTCGCCGATCCCGGTCTGACCGGTCCAGCAGCCCGTAAGCGCCAGCGCCGCCCGTACGGGAGCCGTGGCCTGCGCGGACGGGAACAGGACCTGCCCCGCCGGCGTGCCGGCATACTCCGCCGGCAGGAAGCTGCTGCACCAGCCAGCCAGGCCCCGGCGGCCCGCCGGCGTGGCCAGGTCGAAGCTGTCCCGCAGGTCCGCCCGGCACCCGTGCAGCAGCTTGGCGAACCAGGGCACGCCTGGAAGCCGCGGCACGTCCCGCGGCAACTGCTGCGCCAGCGCCGGGTCGAGGGCGCCGACGCCCAAGCCCAGCTCCCGCAACCCGTGCACCAGCAGCCAGAGCAGGTACTCCTGGCGCGACGCTTCGTCGAACATCGGGTGCGCCGCAGCCACGTCCGGGCGCAGCCACCACAGCACGAGTGCGGCCCGGTTCAGGGTGAAGCCTGCAGCCGACACCTCGCTAGGCCGCGCGAACCAGGCGCGCACGGGTGCTGCAAGGGCGTCCGGCCAGCGCAGCAGGGCAGGCGCCAGGTAGGAGAACCACAGCGCATGGGACAGCCGCGCCGTGCGCTCCCCCGGGAAGCCCGAGGCCGGCGGCAGCACCCCGCGTCCCAGCGCACAGCCCTGGGTCAGCATCAGCGCCCGGGTCAACGGCACGTCGGCCCCCGCCGGCCCGGCGTCCGGCGCAACCTCGGTCAGCCACGCCACCAGCCCGTCCGAGATCATCTCCGCCGCGACGAAGCCCTCGTGCAGGCCGCTGGTAAGGCACCAGCCGATATAGGCGTTCAGGCTTCCAAGATCCCGTAAGGGGAAGTGGTGCTGCAAGTCGGCCCGGCGCTCCCAGCCAAGGGCAAGGCCACGTGGCAGCAGGACAGCGGCGCCGTCCAGCTCGAAGCGGACGTCCTCCGCCAGGAAGCCAGCCGCGGCCGCCGCCGGGCCGGACCAGACCGTGCCGGCCAGCCGCGGCCAGGGCGGCTGCTGCGTGGGGGACGAGCGCGGCAGGCCCAGGCGGCGCGCGGCGGCAATGCTGCGCGGGTCCACCCCGCTGGCCGCGGCCTCGCCGGACAGGAACCAACTACGGTAGGCCGCGGCCCCTGCGGGCGTGGCGACCGGGAAGTGCGCCTGCAGGTCCAGGCAGTCCAGCCAAAGCTGGTGCATCAGCCGAGTTATCGGTGCACCCAGCGCTGCCCCGTCCTCGGGGTGGTCGAAGAAGTCGGACGGGATGCGGACCGGCTCCTGCGGGTCCAGGCGGCCAGCATCCAGTGCGCGCAGCAGCCAGCGGCGCATGATCGGCTCGATCCGGCGGCCGTCAGGGAAGCGGCTGAAGGCATAGGGCAGAGCGCCGGTGCGCGCCCAGCCGTTGCGCATCACGCGGCTGCGATATTCCGCGCACAACTTCGCCATCGCCGGGGGCAGCGTGTCGACTGTGTAGCGGTTCTGGTGCTTGGAAAAGCTGCAGGGGTCGTCCGGCTTGATGCCGCTGAAGTGCGCGAATACCAAGGGCTGGCCGTCCACGGTGAAGCCGGCGGCCGCCGATCCGCGCACCTCCCGGTGCGGCAGGTTCCAATAGGCCAGGTTGCAGCCGGGGTGGCGCAGGATCAGCGTCCGCGGCACGAAGGCGGGCGCCAGGTCCATCCAGCGCTGGTCGGTGAACCTGTGGCCCGGCAGGTCCACCCGGCACTCCGTCAGCAGCCGGTCGGCCCACCACCGCGCCAGCCGCGCCGCGTCCTCGTCATTGCGCAGGCCGAGGAAGCCGAGGTTGTAAACGCCCGACTTCATGATCGCGAGGTCGTTGGGATGGCGGCCATCCTGCAGCGGCTGCAGATGGTGCGGCGTCAGCACGCAGCTATGGCCCTCCAGCCCGTCCCACACCGGCTGCAGCGGCGCCGTGACCAGGATGTCGGGGTCGAGGTAGGCCACTTGACCGAAGCCCAGGCCGAACAGGTGCAGGAACACGGACGGCTTCACCGCCGTGTTCAGCTCCATCACGTCATACCACAGCGCCATGTTGCCAAAGCCAGCGATGCCGCAAGCGTCGACAGGCAACAGTTCCGCCGCCAGGTCCAGCCCGGGGAAGTCCTGCATCGCGTCCACCAGCACGATGAAGCGGGTGGCGCCGGGGTTATGATCCCGGACGGACTGCATGAGCGTGGCGGCCATGGCGATGTAGTTGGCCGACACGATGGTGAACACTGCCTGGCCTTCCGAGGTGGGACGGCCTGACATCGGGCGGGGCGGCTTGTGTGGCATTTCGGCGACCGTAACAGGCCCTACTAGCAGCCTGTCGGACTTAACGCGACGCGGATGCACGCTGTAGGATTGGTGGAT
>CAXTCI010000262.1:3289-5995 GCA_964242325.1 uncultured Acetobacteraceae bacterium | reverse complement strand
GGTATCATACCGCCATTGCAAGGAGCTAATTGGCAATCCCAGGCAACGCCTGAATCACCTCGGCGTCGAGCACCTCCATCCGCTGCCCCGGCGAAGTCAACGCCGCCGCGTCAGGCCGCGTCACGTCACCTCGACCTGCACCGTCTCCGTCTGCACGGCGCCCAAGTCGTCCGTCCAGGTCAGCACCACAGGCCCGCTCGCCTCCGCCCGGGCGGCAAAGTGCAGGAAGGGGTTGGCCGAGATCGCCGGGAACAGCTCCAACCGCACCACCTCCGCGCCGCCATAGGTGCAGACCACGTCCTTGATGATGTTGCGCGGCACGATCTGCCCGGTCTCATCCCGCCGCTGACCCGTTTCCATCGGATGATTGATGAGCAGCTTGATCTCGATGGCCTCGCCCCGGCGGGCCTGCTTAGGCACGTTCAGCAGGATGCGGGCCATGCGCGGCTTACTCCAGGCAGGCGGCAAGGGTGACGACTAGGTCCACGCTGCCCGTCCAGCACGCGCCGTCCTGCAGCACGGCAACGGCATGAACGGTTTGCGAACTGGCCAGCCGGATGCGGGTGATCACCTGCGGACGGAACGCCGCCGGACCAAACACCGCGTGCAGCACGTTCGGCAACGGGTTACCGTCCGCGAACACATGCAGGGACCGCACGGGCGACGGCGGATCGTCCACCCCGACCGTCATGCCGACCGCGTTGCCGTTCTCGACCATCATCGGCAGGTCCAGCCGGACCACACCCTGTTGCAGCGGGATGCCCCCCGTGACCTCGCGAATGGCTGCAGCCACGGCGTCCGGCGTCGCGCGGGCAGGCAGCCAGGGAGCGGCAACCAGCGCGCCGCCCATCACCAGGAACCGGCGCCGGTTCATGGCTTCCCGTCCGGCATGGGCGCCGGTTCCCGCAAGGTGGACAAGTAGGCCACGGCGTCCTCGATCTCCTGCGCCCCCAGGATGGGCCGCCCCTGCCAGGCCAGGCCGACCCGGGTGCGACCCTCCGTGCCCCAGAACGTCGGCATCACGCTTGCAGGGTTGGTCCGCCGCGCATCCACGATCTGCGCCCGCAGCTCCGCCACCGTCAGCCGGGCGCCGACGCCATGCAGGTCCGGGCCGACATTGCCCTGCAGGTGCGGGTTGGGGAACGGCCCGGCATGGCACAGGATGCAGGTGCTGCTTTGCCGGGTCACGACGGCCTGGCCGCGCACGGGGTCGCCCTGCAAGCCTTCCAGCGGCTCCGGCATCTCCGCTGCTGTCAGCAGCAGCAGCGCGGCGCTAGCCAAAAGCTTGCAGCGTGATGGTGCGATACCAGGCCTCGGCATATTGCGCCTCCAGCGCCCGCACGGACGCCGGCGCATCGAGCGCGCTGGTGCCGCCCGCCCCCTCGATGTCCGTCAACTGGCCGTGCACCGGGCGATACACCCCCGCAACCGAGATCGCATACCCCGGCTGCACCAGGCTGTAGCAGGTGTTGATAAGCCGCGGCTCCTCCGGCTGCGCGTCGGACAGCAGCGCGGCAATGGCTGCGGCGCAGACCTTGGCCTGTGCATTGGCGGCAAACGCCGACTTGGGCATTGCCCCCATGATGGCCGCGTCACCGATCACGTGGATGCCCGGCGCCTGCTTGCTCTCAAAGGTCACGGGATCAACCGGGCACCAACCGCTGCGGTCCGCGGCGACGGACGCGATGCGCCCGGCCCGTTGCGGCGGGATCACGTTCACCACGTCCGCCTTGTGCAAGCCGAAGTCGGTCTGCAACGTCCCGTCCGGGTCCACCGCCGTCACCGTCCCGCCGGCGGACTGCCCGACCCACTCCAAGGTGTCGGGGTACAGGGTCTGCCAAGCCGCCTGGAACAGCTTCTGCTTGGAGAACACATCCTTCGCATCCAGCACCAGCAGCTTGGCGCGGGGTTTATGTGTCTTTAGGAACCAGGCAATCAGGCTCGCGCGCTCATACGGCCCAGGCGGGCAGCGGTAGGGGTTGGCAGGCACCGACATTAGTACCGTGCCGCCATCCGGCAGCGCCTCTAATTGCCGGCGCAGCAGCAGGGTCTGTGGCCCAGCGCTCCAGGCATGCGGGAAGCGTTCCGCGGCAGCAGCATCATAGCCCGGCAAGGCGTCGAAGCGCATCTCGACGCCGGGCGACAGCACCAGGCGGTCATAGGGCAGGGCGCCCCCGTCGAACCGCACCTCCCGCGCCGCGGGGTCTATGGCGGTCGCACGGGCCTGCACCAGCCGGATGCCGTCCAGGCCGCGCAAGGTGAACCGCTGCCCATCCATCTTCCGCAGCCCGGCCACGACCGGGTTGCTGAACGGGCAGGACAGATACTCGGCGTTGGCCTCCACCAGCGTCACGTCCAACTTCGGGTCGGCCTGCCGCAACGCCCGGGCGCAGGACGCGCCGCCATAGCCGCCACCCACCACCACGACGCGTGCCGACCCGGCGGCCTGGCCCGGCCGGGCCAGGAAAGGCACGGCCAGCGCGCCGCCAAGGAGTGCGCGACGAGTGCTCATCCCTGTGTCGCAAACCAGTCGGACAGCGCACGAACCTCGTCCGGCGTGAACCCACGCACGATGCGGTTCATCAGCGTAGCCGGGCGCGCCCCAGAGCGGAACGCCTCCATCTCCCCCGCAGTCTCAGCCGCAGGTCGCCCTTGCAGCACCCCAACCCCCGCCCCCGGCATGTGGCATCCAGTACAAGACGAAGC
>CAXTCI010000262.1:0-3189 GCA_964242325.1 uncultured Acetobacteraceae bacterium | reverse complement strand
CCCGGAGGGAGAGGGAGCAGGGCGGCATCTTCAACTCGGCGGCTCGCGGCACACCCAGAGCTGCTCCATCCCACATCTCCCGCCCCAAACTGCGCAGCACGTCCAGCCTCATGCCTTCCGCAAATCCTGGTTCTTGATCGGCAACTGCCGGACCCGCGTGCCCGTCGCGGCAAAGATCGCGTTCAGCACCGCTGGCGCCGCCACGGTAATCGTCGGCTCCCCGACCCCGCCCCAGAACCCACCGGACGGCATCAGGATCGTCTCCACGACAGGCATCTCCGCCATCCGCAGCACCTGGTAGGTGTCGAAGTTGGCCTCCACCATCCGCCCCTTCTCGACCGTGTTCTCTCCATACAAGGTGGCACCCAGCCCATAGGCAAAGCTGCCCGCCACCTGCGCGTTGATCTGGTCCGGGTTCACCGCCGTTCCGGGATCGGTTGCGGCGACGATGCGGTGCACCGTCAGCTCGCCCTTATCTGACACCGAAACCTCGGCGCAAGCCGCGGTGTAGCTGCCGAACCCGGCGTTCTGGCACAGCCCCCGGAACACCCCCGCCGGAGCCGGCATTCCCCAGCCCGCCCGCTCCGCCACCGCGTTCAGCACCGCCAGGTGCCTCGGATTGCGCGCCATCAGCGAGCGCCGGAACTCCAGCGGGTCCCGCCCGGCGGCATGGGCCAGCTCATCCATGAAGCACTCAAGGTAAACCGCATTCTGGTTGTGGTTCACCCCGCGCCAGAACCCCACCGGCACATGCGTGTTCCGCATCGCGTGGTCGATCAGCAGGTTGGGGATGGCGAGGTAGCCGAACTCGTCCGCCAGCAGCCCTTGGAACTGCTGCGGGTCCATGCCCGTCCGCGTCGGCTGCAAGGTGGCGGCGATGCTCTGCCCGCTGATCCGCATGGACAGCGCCACCAGATTTCCCTTGTCGTCCAGCGCCCCGGTCATGCGGGCCTGCGTGATCGGGCGGTAGTACCCGTGCTGCATGTCCTCTTCACGCGACCAGATCAGTTTAACTGGCGTGCCCGGCAGTTGCTTGGCCAGCAGCACCGCCTGCCGCGTGTAGTCCTGGAACCCGCGCCGGCCAAACCCGCCGCCCAGGATATACTTGTTCACCTTGACGTTCGAAAGCGGCACGCCGCCGGCTTCCGCCGCCGCGGCCAGGGTGGCATCGCCGTTCTGGGTGCCGACCCAGACCTCCACCCGGTCGCCCCCGCCTTCACCATGAGTCACCTGCGCCGTGCAGTTCATCGGCTCCAGCGTGGCGTGATTCAGGAACGGAGTGCCATAGTCCGCCGTGACCTTGCGCGTGGCCGACGCCAACGCCGCCGGTGCATCGCCGATCCTGTGGCCGACGAAGGCGTCCGTGGCATCCAGCCCTTCATGCAGCCGGCCAGCGATGGTGTCGCTGCTGACGGCGGCATTCGGACCCTCGTCCCAGGTGATGGGCAGCTTTTCCAATGCGGTCTTCGCCTGCCACCAGGTGTCGGCCACCACGGCCACGGCGTTGTCCCCCACCGGCAGGACATGGCGCACCCCGGGCATGGCCTTCACCCTGGCGGCATCGAACGACCCCACCTTGCCGCCGAACACCGGGCACTGCGCGATGGCTGCCTGCAGCATGCCCGGCAACCGCACGTCCATCGCGTAGGTTTCGCTTCCGTTCACCTTGGGCGCCGTGTCCAGCCGAGGCAGCGGCTTGCCGATGATGCGCCACTCCGCCGGCTCCTTGAGCGGCACGTCCTTGGGCACCGGCAGCTTGGCGGCGTCGGCGGCCAGCTCGCCGTAGCGTAGGCTGCGGTTGCTGGCGGCATGCCGGACGACGCTGTCCCGCGCCACGCATTCGCTGGCCGGCACGCCCCAGCGGGTGGCGGCGGCCTGGACCAGCATCGTGCGCGCCGCGGCCCCACCCTGCCGGACATAATCCACTGATGTGCGTAGGCCACGGCTGCCGCCGGTCAGCATGTCGCCCCAGGCGCGCTTGCTGGCCAGGTTCACCTCTGGCGCCACGTACTCGGCCCGCACGCGGCCCCAATCCGCCTCCAGCTCGTCGGCGACGAGCTGGGCCAGGCCGGTCATGGTACCTTGGCCCATCTCGGACCGGGCAATGCGTATTGTAATGGTGTCGTCCGGTGCGATGGTGGCCCAGATGCCGACCGGCACGGCGCCAGCGGCGGGTGCAGCCTCGGCCGCAGTGGGCAGGGCGCCGGGCCAGGCAAGGGTCATCGCCCCGGCGGACGCAGACACCAGGAAGGCGCGCCTGTTCAACTGGGGGGTCATGTGCGTCATGGCCTATGCCTTCCCGCTGGCGGCGCTATGGATGGCGGCGCGAATGCGGCCATAGGTGCCGCAGCGACAGATATTGGTCATGGCGTCGTTGATGTCGGCATCCGTGGGGGCCGGAGTGTCGCGCAGCAAGGCCACTGCCGCCATGATCTGACCAGACTGGCAGTATCCGCACTGCGGCACTTGGTGCGCCATCCAGGCAAGCTGCACCGGATGGGTGCTGTCGGGCGACAACCCCTCGATGGTGACGACCTTGCCCTGCACGTCGCCGGCCGCAAGCTGGCAGGACCGGGTCGGCGCGCCGTCCAGATGGACGGTGCATGCGCCGCACTGGGCGATGCCGCAGCCATACTTGGTGCCCGTCATGCCCAACGTATCGCGCAGCACCCACAACAGAGGGGTCGCAGGGTCCACGTCCACGTCGTGCACCTGGCCGTTAATGTCCAGCTTCATCCCATGCGCCCCATCACGAGTGGTCCCTGGGCGGATTGCCCGAGCTTGGCAGCGCACCTTAACGCGGAAGCGGACCGAGGACGCAACCGGTTTCGGTAAGGGTCGCAGAACGAACGATTGGTATGGCTAAGAAATGTATAATTGACCGTAAAGCCGGCTTGACCAAATACACAACCAATGCGATCACGATACAGCGAGCAGACCACATCATTGGAATATCACTCAAGAGGGCGCTGTCATCATCGGCAAGAATGCTGTGATGATATCTTACCCGATCTGCAAACTGTGATTTTGTGACTGTTTGTCAACTTACATCGGGAGATTCCGACATGGCGATACTAACCGTTGGCGCTGGTATGCAGTTCTCGACAATTGCAGCTGCTGTGAGCGCTTCAAGCGACGGCGACACCGTGCAGGTCCAGGCCGGCACCTACACCAACGACTTCGTCACCG
>CAXTCI010000261.1:0-6103 GCA_964242325.1 uncultured Acetobacteraceae bacterium | reverse complement strand
CGGTGACGAAGTCGTTGGTGTAGGTGCCGGCCTGGACCTGCACGGTGTCGCCGTCCTGAGAGGCTGCAACGGCTGCGGTAATGGTAGAAAATTCCTGGCCCGAACCGACCGTAAGTATCGACATGGCATCATTCTCCGATAAATGTAACATCCACTAACAAAGAGCAGAAGCGGTCTCGATTACTCTAATTTCAGTGTCGAATGGATGTTTCTGGTGCCTGTGCGTTGCTTCGCTCTCTCGGGATCGTGATTGCAGCTACTGCCACAATGGTCAAGAGAGGATCGTTTGTTCGATCATTTCCCATGGCGAGAGTCCACTGGGAAGAACTGACCTAGCATCCTCATCGCTAGGGGCATAAAGGCACATGAGTTGTTACGGATAGAACAGCTCCAGGCATGACCGCCGTCCTGTCATCAACTTACCTTCCACGTTGGGACGCCTCTCAAATTCATAGTGCTGAGCCGGGCGACTTTGCCGGGATTTGCCGGGCCGGCGGTCTCTGGGTTTGCGGCGGCTTGGCTGGACTGACGACGCGCGCTGGCCGCTGCTGCCGCTTGCGCTTTCTGGCCTAGGTGACCGGGCACGTGGCACGGCTTCACCGATGCTTCAGCCTGAGCCTGCACGATGGAGAGGCGATCCTTGTGGCCAGGGCATGACCGTGTCGTGTGAGAACATCCGCGACTGCGAGCAGCGCATCGGCCGGTTACTTCCCAGCACGTTGAAGCGGCGCCGGCCAAAGCCGGGCGGCAAGCAGTCTATGGCTGGGGCGTTGAGGAGGTCAGCCAAGTCGGCCGGACTGCCGGAGCGCCCCGCCCGTCGGCACGGCGCGGCGGCCCGGTCTCAGTCCGGTCAGAAGACCACTGCAACGTGGAACGACAGGCCCGTTCGGCATCATAACGAAACATGACTCGCCGCGCACCGAGTATGGGCACTACTGCCAAGGTACGACCGGATCAGACCGGCTGACCCAAACGGCCGAGAAGGTACGTCGAGGATGACTATGTGCCGCCCGAGCAAGCGTTGCGTTCCGGCTTCGATCGGTCACGACAACTTCACACGGCGCGCCGCAAGCGCCGCCGCCATGTCGCCAGCAGCGCAGACTTCAGCCAGCACGGTTTTCGGTCCGGCCATCTTCGGAAGCCACGCTTCTGTATCGGAGCGGTCGGCGATACTGCCGGGTCATCCCCGAGACCAGCCGGAGTGGCCGTTGCCCGCACCGCCCTTGGGCGTAAGCGGTGGCTTGACCAGTGCTGGCCGGGGCGGCGCTGCCGAGGGGCGGCCGGCTGCTTTGGTCCCGACCCTCCATGATCGCCGCGTCCAACTCGCCCCGGCTGCACGCTGATGCCCAGCCCCCGGGTCTTGTTCGTCAACCACACCAGCACCGGCGCAGGCGCCGAGCTGGTCCTGCTGGACCTGGTGCAAGCCTGGGCAGGCGCCTCGGCCTACCTGTTCGAGGAAGGACCGCTGAACGTCGGCATGCGGAGCCGTGGGGTGCAGGTCCAGGTAGCGCGCTGGGGCGGCGGCCTGGCAAGCGTCCGGCGGGACAGCAGCTTGCTGCGGGCATTGCCGGTTGCGGGCCGGCTGGCGGCGACCACGCTCGGGCTGGCATCGGCTGCGCGCCGGCATGACGTGATCTATGCGAACTCGCAAAAGGCGTTCGTCCTCGCGTCAGCCGCGGCGACCCTGGCCCGGCGTCCGCTGATCTGGCATCTGCACGACATCATCAGCTCCGAGCACTTCGGCCAGGGACAGCGGCGCTTGCAGGTCGGGCTGGCCAATCGCTGCGCGGCCCGGGTGATCGTCCCCTCGGAGGTCGCGGCGGCGGCCTTCACGGCGGCCGGCGGCCGGGAAGGGCTGGTGCACGTGATCCCGAACGGCATTGACCTGGTGCGTGATCCGCTGCCGCCACAGGCGTTGCGCGAGCAGCTCGGGCTGCCGCCGGGGCCGCTGATCGGGGTGTTCAGCCGCCTTGCGCCCTGGAAGGGCCAGCATGTCGTGCTGCAAGCCCTGGCCCGCCTTCCCGGTGTGCGCTGCATCCTGGCCGGGGACGCCCTGTTCGGTGAACATGCCTATGCGCGCACCCTGCACGAGCTGACCCGCGACCTCGGCATCGCCGACCGTGTGCAGTTCCTCGGCCAGCGGTCCGACGTGCCCCGGCTGATGCAGGCGTGCGACGCCGTGATCCACCCCTCGGTTGATCCGGAGCCGTTCGGCCGCACGCTGATCGAAGCGATGCTGATGCGGGTGCCGTTGATCGCCAGCGACACCGGCGCTCCGTCCGAGATCCTGGAGGGCGGCACGGCGGGAACGCTGGTCCCACCGGAGGATGTTCCCGCCCTGGCGGCTGCGGTAGCCGCCGTGCTGGCGAACCCCTTGGGATCGGCGGCGCAGTTGGATCGTGCGGAAGCACGGGCGCAGTCGCAGTACGGCGTCGTCTCCATGCGCGCCAGGACGGTGGACCTGATCGGGCGCGTCGTCGCCGCATCCCGGACCGGGGCTGCCGCGCTCCGGCGTGCGGAGGCCTGAGCCGCCGGGGATAGCCGGGCCTCGTGCGGCTCGGCGAACGCGCCGTTCCCCTAGGCCATTGGACACAAAGGCGTTGACCAAGGCAGGCTGTTGGTATGGGATGCTGTCAGGCAACACGCTGGCCTTGTAGGTCCGCCACCCCCGCAGGGACGGCAAGATGGGGCGGGCTTCGGAGGTGTCCCGATTTCCGGCCAGCGGTCCCGCCGCGCCGGTGGTCCCGTCGAGCACGGCTGAGGATGGTGCAGCCGCAGGGCCGGGAACCTATGGCCTGACCACACTGGCGAAGCATCTGCGATGCTCCGCCGCAACGGAGGATGCCGAATGAAGATGACGACCAAGGCCGCCGCTTTGTTCCTGTCTGGCGCGGCCCTCCTCGCGCCTCCGGCCCTCGCGGCGGACACGACGCTCATCATCGAAAGCTGGCGCAACGACGACCTGCAGATCTGGCAGGATAAGATCATCCCCGTCTTCGAGAAGACCCACCCCGGCATCAAGCTCAACTTCCAGCCGACGGCGCCCAAGGAATACAACGCCGCGCTGAACTCCAAGCTTGACGCCGGCACTGCGGGCGACATCATCGCCTGCCGCCCGTTCGACGCCTCGCTGGAGCTGTTCAAGAAGGGGCAGTTGGCCGGCGTCAACGCCATCCCCGGCATGGACAACTTCAACGCCGTGTCCAAGGCCGGCTGGTCCACCGACGACGGCCAGACCGCCTATTGCGTGCCGGCCGCGGCGGTGCTGCACGGCTTCATCTACAACCAGAACGCGTTCGCCAAGGCCGGCATCGCCCAGCCGCCCAAGACGGATGCGGAGTTCTTCACCGACCTCGACAAGCTCAAGAAGGACGGCACCTACGTGCCGCTCGCCATGGGCACCCCCGACCAGTGGGAGGCGGCGACGATGGGCTACCAGAACATCGGCCCGAACTACTGGCACGGCGAGGACGGGCGCAAGGCGCTGATCGGCGGTACGGCAAAGCTGACCGACCCGGCGTTTGTCGCGCCGCTGCAGGAGCTGGCCAAGTGGGGGCCGTATCTGGGCGATGGCTACAAGGCGCAGTCCTATCCGGATAGCCAGAACCTGTTCACCTTGGGCCGGGCGGCGATCTATCCCGCGGGGTCCTGGGAGATCGCGCAGTTCGAAAGCCAGGCGCAGTTCAAGATGGGTGCGTTCCCGCCGCCGGTGCCTAAGGCGGGTGATCCCTGCTATGTGTCCGACCACCCCGACATCGCCTTCGGCATGAACGCGCATGGCAAGAACGCCGACGCAGCCAAGGCATTCCTGGCATGGGTGGCGTCGCCGGAGTTCGCCAAAGTGTATTCGGACTCGCTGCCGGGCTTCTACAGCATGCAGACGCAGCCGGTGCCGGTCACCAACCCGCTGGCCCAGCAGTTCCTGGCGTTCCGCCAGGAGTGCAAGTCCACCATGCGTTCGACCTACCAGATGTTGTCGCGCGGCACGCCGAACCTTGAGAACGAGGTTTGGGTCGAGTCGGCCAACGTGATCAACGGCACCGAAACGCCGGAGCAGGCGGCGCAGAAGCTGCAAAAAGGCCTGGATAGCTGGTACAAGCCGGGGAAATAGCCAGCGGCGACGCGTCGGCTGCCGGAACGCCCGCCGTGCGATCCGTAGATGGCAGGTCGGGGAATGCCAGGTCGGGCGACGCCAGGCCCGCGGATGGCAGGCCGGGCAATGACAAAGGCGGAGCCGCATATGGCCGGGGTTGAGCGGCTCGCGGCCGATGCCCCCTTGCTGCCGGTCGCGGCGGCCAGCGAGGCGGCGCCGGCCCGTGCCCGGCGCTGGCACATCGCCTTGTTCCTGGCGCCGGCCCTGCTGGTCTATACCGCCCTGATGATCGTGCCGCTGGCCGACACGCTGCGGCTCGCGCTGTATCGCAGCGTCGAGCACGCGCCGGTGTTCGTCGGCCTCGACAACTTCCGCGTGCTGCTGGCCGATCCCAGGTGGTCGGAACACTTTTGGGCGGCGCTGCGCCACAACTTCTACTTCTTCGCCTTCCACATCCTGCTGCAGAACCCGGTTGGGATCGCCCTTGCGGCGTTGCTGTCGCTGCCCCGGTTGCGCGGAGCGGCGTTCTACCGGACGGCGTTCTTCCTGCCGACCATGCTGTCCTTCGTGGTCGTCGGCTTCACCTGGAAGCTGATCCTCAGCCCGCTCTGGGGCGTGGCGCCGACGCTGCTGGGCGCGGTCGGGCTGCGCGGCTGGTTCCACCCGTGGCTGGGGCAGGAGGCGACCGCGCTCACCACGCTCGCCCTGATCTCCGTCTGGCAATACGTGGGCATCCCCATGATGCTGATCTACGCGGCGATGCTGGCCATTCCGCACGAGCTGATCGAGGCCGCAGAGATCGACGGGATCACCGGCTTCGCGCAGTTCTGGAAGGTCAAGCTGCCGTTGATCTGGCCGACGATCGGCATCTGTTCCATCCTGACCTTTGTCGGCAACTTCAACGCCTTCGACCTGATCTATACGGTGAACGGCGCGAATGCCGGGCCGAACTTCGCCACCGACATCCTGGGCACCTTCCTGTTCCGCACCTTCTTCGGCAACCAGTTGCAGCTTGGCGACGCCAACATGGGCGCTGCCATCGCGACGATGATGTTCCTGATCATCCTGGCGGGGGTGTCGGCCTACCTGTTCGGCATCCAGTCGCGGATGCGGCGTTACCAACTGTGAGCGGGACCTTGCGCCAGGCGCGCGCCCTGCCGTTGCGTAGGGGTGCGGTCCACTTAGTGCTGCTGCTCTACACAGCGCTCTGCCTTGGGCCGGTGCTGCTCGTAGTGATGAACTCGGTCAAGTCCCGGGCAGGCATCTTCGGGGCGCCGCTCAGCCTGCCAGGGCCTGCGACCTTCGACATGATTGGCTACCGGACGGTGCTGGGGCAGGGCGCGTTCATGCGCTACTTCGGCAACAGCCTAATCGTGACGGTGGGGTCGCTGGCGGCGGTGCTGCTGTTCGGCGCCATGGCGGCCTTCGCGCTCAGCGAATACCGGTTCCGCGGCAACCGCCTGCTCGGGCTGTTCCTGGCGCTCGGCATCATGGTGCCGATCCGGTTGGGGACAGTGGCGATCCTGAACATCATGGTCGCGGCGGACCTGGTGAACACGCACCTGGCGCTGATCCTGATCTACACGGCGCAGGGCCTGCCCATCGCCGTGTTCATCCTCGGCGAGTTTATGCAGGGCGTGTCGAAGGACCTGAAGGACGCCGGGCGCATAGACGGTCTGTCGGAATACACGATCTTCTTCCGCCTCGTGCTGCCGCTGGTGCGCCCGGCGGTCGCGACCGTCGCCGTGTTCACCATGATCCCGATCTGGAACGACCTATGGTTCCCGTTGATCGTGGCGCCGGGCGAGGCGACCCGGACGGTGACGCTCGGCGCCCAGGCGTTCATCGGCCAGTTCGTCACCAACTGGAACGCCGTGCTGGCCGCATTGACCCTGGCGGTGCTGCCGGTGCTGGTGCTGTATCTGCTGTTCTCCCGACAACTGATCCGAGGCATCACCGCCGGGGCGGTAAAGTGACCCCGCTGCGCACCCTGGTCGTCGGGTTGGGCCA
>CAXTCI010000260.1:0-6171 GCA_964242325.1 uncultured Acetobacteraceae bacterium | reverse complement strand
CCCGGAGGGAGAGGGAGAAGGGTCATCCTATCTCCACCACCACCCGCCCGCGGACCTGCCCGGCGATGATCCGCGCGCCAGCGTCCTGCACCTGTTCCAGCGGGATCGTCGCCGTCATCCCATCCAGCTTGTCCAGGTCCAGCTCCTTCGCGAGCCGTCCCCAGGCCACCACTCGGCGCGCCCGGGGCACCGTCACGCTGTTCACGCCCAGCAGCGCCACGCCGCGCAGGATGAAGGGCGCCACCGACGCCGGCAGGTCCATGCCGCCCGCCAGGCCACATGCTGCGATGGCGCCATCTGGGCGCGTCATGGACAGCAGGTTGGCGAGCGTCGCCGACCCAACGCTGTCCACCCCTGCCGCCCAACGCTCCTTCGCCAGCGGGCGCGGCGCCCCGCCCAGGGTGGCGCGGTCCACGACCTCCGCGGCGCCGAGGTCGCGCAGGTAGCCCTCCTCCGCCATCCGCCCGGTGCTGGCGATCACGTGCCAGCCCGCGGCGGCCAGCAATGCCACCGCGACGGAGCCGACGCCGCCGGCGGCCCCGGTCACGACCGCCGGGCCGTGGGCGGGGCGCAGGCCGTGATGCTCCAGCGCCATCAGGCACAGCATGGCGGTATATCCGGCGGTGCCGATGGCCATCGCGCGGGCGGCGGTCAGGCCGTCCGGCAGCGGGATCAGCCACCCCGCCGGCACCCGGCTGCGTTCGGCATAGGCGCCCAGGTGGGTTTCACCGGTGCCCCAGCCATTCAGCAGCACGGCGTCGCCGGGCTTGTAGTCGGGGCTGTCCGAGGACTCGACCACGCCCGCGAAGTCTATGCCGGGGATCATCGGGAAGCGGCGCACCACGGGCGACTTGCCGGTCAGCGCCAGGCCGTCCTTGTAGTTCAGGCAGGAATGGGAGATGCGGACGGTGACGTTGCCTTCCATCAGCCCGGCCTCCGGGAAGTCGCGCAGGGTTGCGGACTGGCCGCCCTCGGTCTTTTCGATCACCACTGCCCGCATCGGTGCCTCCCCCGTGTTGTGCGCGGGGTTCTGCACGCCCTGGCGACACGGCGGCAAGCCCCCGCTTGCCCCAGCGGCATGGAGCCGCAACCTTAGGCGGATGCAATACTTCCCCATCTTCCTGTCCCTGACCGGCCGCCGCGTGCTGGTGATCGGCGAGGGCGAGGCCGCCGAACGCAAGGCCGGCGCCCTCCGCCGGGCCGGCGGGCTGGTCGCGACCGCCCCGCGCTTCGGTGCCGGTGACGCCGGTCTGCTGGACAACTGCGCCCTGGTGATCGGCGCCGACGCGCCCGATGACGAACTGGCGGCGCTATCGGCGGCGGCCCAGGCGCGTGGCATCCCGGTCAACATCGTGGATAAGCCGTCCCTGTGCAGCTACATCACTCCGAGCGTCATCGACCGCGCGCCGCTCAGCATCGCCGTGTCCTCCGGCGGTGCCGCCCCCGTGCTGGCCCGGCTGCTGCGCGCCCGGATCGAGGCGATGGTGCCCCCCGCCTATGGCCGTCTGGCCGCGCTGGCCGACCGTTACAAGGAGCGGTTCCGCGAGCGCTTCCCCGAGGTCGCGTTGCGCCGCCGGGTGCTGGAAGGGGCGCTTGGCGGCCGCGTCGCCGACCTGATGCTGGCCGGTGATGATGCGGCGTCGGAGCGGGAGATGGCACGCGTGCTGGACGGGGCGGCGGACCCGGCGGGGATCGTCTACCTGGTGGGCGCCGGGCCGGGCGCTGCCGACCTGCTGACCCTGCGCGCCCAGCGCCTGATGGGCGAGGCGGACGTGATCGTGCACGACCGCCTGGTGACGGAGGACGTGCTGGACATGGCCCGGCGCGACGCCGACCGCATCGGCGTCGGCAAGTCCAAGTCCAACCACTCCATGCCTCAGGAGGAGATCAACGCCCTGCTGGTCCGCCTGGGCCAGGAAGGCCGCAAGGTCGTGCGCTTGAAGGGCGGTGACCCCTTCGTGTTCGGCAGGGGCGGAGAGGAGGCGGCGGCGCTGGCCGCGGCGGGGGTGGCGTTCGAGGTCGTGCCCGGCGTCACCGCCGCACTGGCCTGCGCCGCCGGGGCCGGCATCCCGCTGACGCACCGCGGCGATGGCCCTGCCGGGGATGGGGCGGTGCGGACGCTGACGCTCGCGACCGGGCACCTGGTGGATGGCGCGTTGGACCTGGACTTCGCGGCGCTGGCGCGCGGGGGAACCCTAGCGGTTTACATGGGTCTGGACAGCCTGCCGGCCCTGCGCGACGGCCTGCTGGCGGCCGGGCTGGACCCGGCCACTCCCGCGGCGCTGATCGAGCGCGGCGGGCGCGTGGACCAGCGGGAGCTGCTGGGCACCCTGGATGCGCTGGTCGAGGGCGGGCGGGCCTGGTCCACCGGCGGGCCGACGCTCGCGCTGGTCGGCGCAGCGGTCGGGCGCCAGGTGCGACGGGCGGCGTGATGGGACGCAGCGGCTGCAACCGGCAACAGGCCGCTAAGTGCGGGATACATGGCGCCGCGCTGCCCGGTTCAGGAGTGGTCGAGGCGGCGTAGCAGCATGTCCCGGCGGCGCCACTCCCCAATACAGCCGGCCCAGCACCGACAAGGGCCAGCGTCGCAGGCTCCGGCACCGCAGCGCGCGCGGCATCCGTTGGCCCAGTGGCGGCCCATGCCGGCCCGGCCAAAATCAGGCCAGGACAGCGTGACGCACGCCGCGCATCACGCGTGCCCCGCCACAGCCATGGTGCCGGGGTTGGTCGCGCGCACGACGGCGACCAGCATGCGCAACGCCTCCGCCCCGCCACGGTCGGCCAAGTTGCCATCCTCCATCTCTCCGGCCAGGCACTCCGCCTGGGCGGCGATGGACTCGGCGGCGCGGTGCAGGGCCTGGCAGGCCAGGGCGAGTTGGGCGTCCTCGGACAGGCTGTCCCAGTTCCGGACACGGGTGTTGAGGGCCATGGGTGATCTTTGCGGCATGCCATTCTGGCGTTGCGAGGTGCCGCAGTCGGCGGTCGGGCTGGAATATGGCGAAAGTTGCTTAACGCCCTCTTACACTGTGCATGGCCTGGCGATCACGCATTCGTGGGAGCGCCCATGTCCATCCCATCCAACAAGGAATCTGTGACGGACGCTACGTCTTCACCAGCGCGCATCCTCCCTCCGCCAACGGCCGCCACGCCTCGTTGGCGGGCGTGGTCGCCACCAGGTCCAGCAGGTCCCACTGTCCCTTGATCGCCGCGGGCGCACGAGCCTGGAACAGGTAGGCCGGGAACAGCGCCCGGCCGTCCCCGCGTATGCTGCCGGGGCCGAACGCGTCGTCCATCGTCGGCATCGCCTTCATCTGCGCCACCACCGCGGCGCCGTCCGCCTTGGCCCGAGCGGGTCCGAGCGCCTTGACCACCTTTAGGTAGTGCAGCGCGCCGGCGTAGCAGCCGGCCTGGATCATATTTGGTGGGCGCTTGCCGGGCATCCGGTCAATCACCCGCTTGGTGAAGCCTCGCGTCCCCTCGTTCATGTCCCAGTAGAAGGTGCCGGTCAGGTATAGCCCCTGCGCCAGCTCCGGCCCGATGGCGTCCACGTCTGTCGGATGCGCCAGCAGCGCTGCCAGCTTCATGCTGGTACCCAACCCGAACTCATGCGCCTGCTTCACCCCGTTCACCGTGTCGGTGCCGGCGGAGGCGAAGCCGATCACGTTCGCCCCGCTCGACTGGGCTTCCAGCAGGTAGGACGAGAAGTCCGTGGTTTCGGGGAAAGGATAGGCCGCCCGGCCGACGACGCTGCCGCCGCTCGCCTTCACGAAGGCCGCGGCATCCCGTTCCAGCTGCTGGCCGAACACGTAGTTTGCAACGATGAAGAACCACTTGTCCCCGCCGCGCTTCACAAGCTGCGTCGCAGTGGAGCGGGACAGCATATAGGTGTCGTAGGTCCAATGGACGGTATTGGGCGTGCACTGCACCCCGGTCAGGTCCGCCGTGCCGCCGCCGCTATTGAGATAAACCTTGTTCCGCTCCCGCACGATGCTGGCGACCGCGAGCGCCACCGAGCTGGTCGGCACGTCCATGATGACGTCCACCCCGTCCCGGTCCAGCCACTGCCGGGCAATGCTCGCGCCGACGTCCGGCTTGTTCTGGTGGTCGGCGCTGATCACCTCGACCTTGAAGCCTTGATCCCCCCATTCCTCCACCGCCAGCTTGGCACAGGCGACCGAGCCGCCGCCGGTGTTGTCGCGATAGGGGCCGGACTGGTCGTTCAGCACGCCCAGGCGGATCGTCACGGGCTGGGCGCGCGCTGCCGTCAGGGGCGCCGCCGCGGCCAGGGTGGAGCCAAGCAGGATGCGTCGGGTGACCGGCATTTCGGGCGTCCTCCAGGGATGCCGGTGGTCGCCGGCTCCGTTTCCATGCCGGCTGGGCGCCGACCTCGCAGCCAACCAACACCCGGTTGCCGCCTGCCGCAATCCCCGGCATGGTCCGGCCGCATCGCGGAAGGCATCATGCGTCAGAATGTGATCCCAGCCGGCTTGCTGCTGGCCTTGCTCGGCCAGCCTGCGCTGGCCCAATCATCGCCCACCGCGCCCGGCGCCACCCCAGAAACCCGCCAGGCCGTCCCCGGCGGCGAAACCGGCGTGAAGCCCGGCGAGGAGACCGCCACCGGACTATGGGACCGTGCCAACCTGTTCGGCACGCTGGGCGGCCTGCGCCCGGCGCTTGCGGACCGGGGCGTCACCTTCGGGCTGAACGAGACCTTCGAGGTGTTCGGCAATCCCTCCGGCGGCGTCCGCCAGACAGCGATTTTCGAGGGGCTGCTGCAATTCGGCGTCGGCCTGGACCTGGAGAAGCTGATCGGCCTGCCCGGCGGCACCTTCAATGCGACGGGCTACCAGATCCACGGCCGCGGACTCAGCGCGAACGCGCTGGACAACAACCTGAACACCGTCAGCAGCATCGAGGCCCAGCGCGGCACCCTGCTGTTCGAGCTGTGGTACGAGCAGCAACTGTTCGAGAAGAAGTTGTCCGTCAGGGTCGGACAGCTCGCCGCCGACCAGGAGTTCATGATCACCCAGTATGGCGGCCTGTTCCTGAACCATACCTTTGGCTGGAGCACCCTGCCCAGCTCCGACCTGCCGAGCGGCGGGCCGTCTTACCCGCTGGCGACGCCCGGGGTGCGGGTGCGCTGGGCGCCGCGGGAGGACCTGGCGCTGCTGGTGGGCGTGTTCAACGGCGACCCCGCCGGGCCGGGGCTTGGGCAGCCGCAGGCGCGCGATCCCTCAGGCACGGCGTTCCGCCTGGGCGACGGCGTGTTCGCCATCGCGGAGGTGCAGTATGGCATCAACGGCGGCGACAATCCCACCGGCCTGCCCGGCACGTATAAGCTGGGCGGCTACTACGACTCGCAGCCCTTCCCGGATCAGCGGCGCAACGGCAACGGGGTCAGCCTGGCCGGGCTGGGCACGGAGGCGACGGGGGAGCGGCGGCGCAACAACTATGGCCTGTATGGCGTCGCCGACCAGTTGCTGTGGCGGGAGCCGGGCACGAAGGACCAGGGTCTCGGTGGCTTCGTCCGTCTAATGGGAGCGCCGGGGGACCGCAACCTGGTCAATTTCTATGCGGACGCCGGGGTGACGTACAAGGGGCTGATCCCTAGGCGCGACAGCGACACCGCCGGCCTGGCAGTGGGCGTCGCGCGGATCAGCGACACCGCGAGCGCGCTGGATTCGGACACCGCGAGTTTCCGGGGCGGCTTCTACCCGATCCGCCGGCACGAGACGGTGCTGGAGCTGACCTACCAGGCGCAACTCGCCCCCTGGCTGCAGGTGCAGCCGACGGCGCAATACATCTTCAACCCGCTGGGAGGCGTGCCTGACCCGGTTAATCCAGCGCACCGGCTGCGGGATGCAGTGGTGCTTGGAGTGCGGACGGGGGTGACGTTCTAGGGGCGGATACAGACGGGCTGGCGCCGAGAAGCAACTGCTTCTCCCTTTCCGTCCGGGAGAGGGTCGAGGGGATGGGGCGGGCGGGTGCGGATCTGTCTAAAGCGGGGTCGCTATCCAGCGGCACTTTTGGTTCCCCGCTCCGGCCAAGCCCCCCTCACCCCCGCCCTTTCCCGGAGGGAAAGGAAGCAGGAGCGCTCTTTGCAGGGACTGCCCAATCCTAGCAGCCTGTCGGAGTGAGGTTGCGAGCGTTTTTGCGTGCCTGGGCCAATCG
>CAXTCI010000259.1:0-6240 GCA_964242325.1 uncultured Acetobacteraceae bacterium | reverse complement strand
GACGGACGCGGACGGCGCGCTAAAGGACTTCCTGGGCGGGCTAACGCTTTAGAGCGGGATTGCCGGTAGATCCTGACGCGAGGCGACCGGGGTTGAAACCGCAGACACCTGTATACGGACGAACAAGCTTAAAGCTCGCATTGCCTTGTCTGAAATGCTCCCAACGGTTGGTGTATTGCCTCCCCTGATTTGCTCCCGGCCGGATTTTGTTGGGGGCGGTGATGAGGCGGATCAGCATGGCGACGCGTGATGAGTTGGTGGAAGCGGTTGTGGGACGGTATTCGTCGGGCACCCGTGCTGAGCGGGGGTTGATCTTGGACGAGTTCACGTCGGCGCCGGACTTGCAGCCGGTGATGACGCTTTCAGCGACTTCGCGTTGCTTGGCTGTGTCCAGCTTCTCGCGCCGTCCGCTCACGCGGTCCTCGGCCCCAACGACAGCGAGGCCGGCCGAGGTGCGATCGCGGATCATGGGGCGCTCGAGCTCGGCGAAGCTGCTCATCATGGGAATCATCTGTTCTGTGGGCATGATGGTGTCGGTGTTCTCGGTCAGGCTGCGGAAACCGACGCCGGCGCTGGCAATCCGCTTCATGATGTGCAGCACGTCCTGAAGGTGCGGCTCAAGCGGTCGAGCTTCCAGACCACCACGGTTCGCCGTCGCGCAACTGATCCAACACCCGGCGCAGTTCCGGCCGGCACACGCTGGCCTTGCTGGCGCCGCCTTCCAGCACCGAGACGATCTACTTCACCCGCTCCGGGTTGAGTGCGGGCGGACGCCCGCCCTTGCGGCCCCGACGCTTGGCGGCGGCCAGGCCGGCGACGACGCGCTCGCGGGTGAGCGCTCGTTCGTACTGGGTCAGCAAGCCGAAGCTGCCGAACAGCAGCTCGCCATACGGCGTGGTGGTGTCCATTCGTTCAGTCAAGTTGCGGAACGCGACGCCACGTTTCTTCAAGTCGGTCACGATGGTAAGCGGGCGCGACAGGGAATAAGCCGATAAGCATATACGGATAACCCTCAACTCGAGCTCACCGAACAGCGGAGTGATCCGACAGGTCATTTCGCATTGATTTGGCAGGGTTTGAAGGGCCAAACGGGACCAAAGCGCGGATCACATTGGTCTTTTCACTCCCTATGTCGTCAACCACCGCGATTCGGCGGCCCTTGTCGCCGTAAGGCCTCTGCCTCCTCGTCCGTAAATACGCGGGAGCGGGTCAGAAAGCGCACTCCCTCGGGCGCCTCCAGCGAGAACCCAGAGCCGCGGCCCGGCACCACGTCGATGATGAGCTGAGTGTGCTCCCAATACTCGAACTGCGCCGCCCCCATATAAAAGGCTGCACCATCAATCGTTCCAAGCTGTACGTCCTGCGCGCCAACCTTGAACTCCCCGGCCGGGTAGCACATAGGGGAACTGCCGTCGCAGCAACCGCCGGATTGGTGGAACATGATAGGGCCGTGCAGCGTCCGCAGCTTGGACATCACCACCGCCGCCTCCGGGGTGAGCAGCACCCGTTCCACCATGCCGTGCCCCCGCATCAGGGGCGGCAGGATACCCGCCGCCCCGTGCTTGCCGCCTTAGAAGAAGCCCATCGCCTTCGGGCTGTAGCTGACCAGCATGTTCTTGGTCTGCTGGTAGTGGTCGAGCATCATTTTGTGGTTCTCCCGCCCGATGCCGCTCGCCTTGTAGCCGCCGAAGGCCGCGTGGGCGGGATAAAGGTGATAGCAGTTGGTCCACACCCGCCCGGCCTGCACCGCCCGGCCGAACCGGTAAGCCCGGTTGCCGTCACGCGACCACACCCCGGCGCCCAAGCCATACAGCGTGTCATTGGCAATCGACAGCGCCTCCTCGTCGTCCTTGAACCGCGTCACCGACACAACGGGTCCGAAGATCTCCTCCTGGAAGACGCGCATGGAGTTGTTGCCCTCCAGCACCGTGGGCTGCACGTAGTAGCCGCCCTCCAGCTCCCCGCCGAGCTGCGCGCGCTCTCCGCCGATCAGCGTCTTGGCGCCCTCCTGCCGGCCGATGTCGAAGTAGGACAGGATTTTCTCAAGCTGGTCGTTGGACGCCTGCGCGCCGACCATTGTGCTCATGTCCAGCGGGTTGCCCTGGACGATCTTGCCGACCCGCGCCACGGCCCGCTCCATGAAGCGGTCGTAGATGCTCTCGTGCACCAGCGCCCGGCTCGGGCAGGTGCAAACCTCGCCCTGGTTCAGGGCGAACATGGTGAAGCCCTCCAGGCACTTGTCGAGGAAGTCGTCATCCTCGGCCATCACGTCCTTGAAGAAGATGTTCGGCGACTTGCCGCCCAATTCCAGCGTCACGGGGATGATGTTCTCGGAGGCATACTGCATGATAAGGCGGCCGGTCGTGGTCTCCCCGGTGAAGGCGACCTTGGCGACGCGGTTGCTCTGCGCCAGCGGCTTGCCGGCCTCGACGCCAAAGCCTTGCACGACATTGACGACGCCGGGTGGCAGGATGTCGGCGAGCATGTCCATCAGCACGGCCAGGCCCATCGGCGTCTGCTCGGCGGGCTTGATGACGACGCAGTTGCCGGCGGCCAGCGCGGGCGCCAGCTTCCAAGTCGCCATCAGGATCGGGAAGTTCCACGGGATGATCTGTGCGACCACGCCCAGCGGCTCGTGAAAGTGATAGGCAACCGTGTCGTGGTCTATCTCGCTGATCCCGCCTTCCTGCGCGCGGATCACCCCGGCGAAATAACGGAAGTGGTCAATCACCAGCGGCAGGTCGGCCAGCGTCGTCTCGCGGATCGGTTTGCCGTTGTCGATCGCCTCGACTAGCGCCAGGGTGCTCAGCCGGCTCTCGATCCGGTCGGCGATCTTGTTCAGCACCTTGGAGCGTTCCGCCGGGGACGTGCGGCCCCAGGCTTCGCGGGCGGCATGGGCGGCGTCCAGCGCCAATTCCACGTCTTCGGCGGTCGAGCGGGCGATGGTGCAGATGACCTTGCCGTTGATCGGCGACACGTTGTCGAATTGCATCCCGCGGACCGCCGGCACCCACTTGCCGCCGATCCAGTTGTCGTAATGCGGCCGAATCGCGATCTCTTTCGCGATGTCGGTCAGGACTTTGTCCACCATTGGCGTTTCCCCTTTTTGCCTGTCTTGCGCAGCCTGTGGCCGGATCGTTGTACCCGATCGTATATTACAAATAGCACGGCCGGACTGCGCGGCTCAATGCCTATCGGGGGCCATCCGCCCCTGCCGTTCCGTCGCCCACCTCGAAGTCCCCGGCCTGCGGCGGCGCCAGCGGGGTGAACCCGGCGCGGTCCGGCTTGAGATCCAGCAGCGGCGTCCCGTCCAGGCAGTCCAGGCCACGGACCAGCACCGTTGCGCCCTCGATCCCGACGATCCGCACGATGGAGGTCCCGAGCGGGTTGGGCCGCACGGGCGACCGGAGCGAGAAGGTCCCATGCACCGTGCCGTCATTGGCCGGACTTTGCAGCACCAGGTCGCGGCGGGACAGGTGCAGCCAGTAGATCACTTCGGCCCGCTCGTAGCGGTCCAGTCCTGCCAGCGCTGCGACCCACGGCTCGAACAGCTCCAGCCGGCACAGCGGGCCGTCTGGGCGGCCCTGGCGTGGCGTGTCCAAGCGCGAGGTCCAGGGCGTGCGGATGCGGCCGATGAACACCAGCCCGGCATCGGTGGCGGCCGGCACCGCGACTGCGACCTCCGCCGGACGTATCTCGGACTCGCGCACCATCGGGTTTGGCTTCAGGCCCGCTGGCTCCGCCGCAGCAGGCCGGCCGTGCCCAGCCCGGCCAGCAGCAGGGCCAGGCTCGTTGGCTCAGGCACGGCCGTGCCGTCGAACACGGTCAGGCTGGCGAGGTTGGACACGTAGCGGCCCCCCGCAATGTCGCCGGGCACGACGATGCGGGCGAAGCCATCGCCCCCGGCGATCTGCCCGGCGGTATCCGAGTAGGCGACCAGGATCGGGGCATCGCCGAAGCTGGGGCTGAGTTCGCCGAGTGAGAAGTCCACTTGGTAGCCGTCGCTGCCGGTCGCCGTCACCAACCGGCGCAGCACATCGTTCTTGTTGGCAGGGTTCGTGATGATGCCGTCGCTGCTCAGCACGTCCCACAGCAGGGCGCCAGTGTAGGTGTCCGTGACCGGGGTGCCGCCGGCCAGGTAGGTGACGGTCTCGGTGTAGGGTGTCAGCGCCTCCAGGGACGCGAGGGTGAAGGTGGACGGCGTCGTGACCGCCCCCCCTACGGCGAACGTCGCGGTCGTGCCGCCGCCTGTGCCGGGCTGCGCGGGGCTGCTTGCGACTGTCAGGTTGGTCAGGTTGGACACGTAGCGTCCGCCGGCCACGTCGCCGGTTGCGACGATGCGGGCGAAGCCGTCCGGGCTTGGCAGGCTTCCGCCGGTATCGGAGGTTGCCACGAGGTCCTGTTTATTGCCGAACTGAGGCGAGATTTCGCCCGCCGAGATCACCGCTTCGTAGCCGTCCGCGCCCGTGGCGATGACGTACTGGCGGAGGAGGTCGTTCTTGTTGGCCGGGTTCACCGTGACGCCACCCGCAGCCTGCAACACACCCCATAGCGTCGGCCCGGTGAAATTATCCGACACCGTGCTGCTGCCCGCGCGGTAGGTGACGGCCTGCGTTGACTGCGGCAGCAACCCCAGTGCTGCCGCATCATAGGTGCCCGGCGTCCCGACCGCGCCCGACACGGTGAAGGAAGTCGGAACCGCCCTGGCCGGGGCGGCAAGCGCGCAGGAGGCGACCAATGCTGCCGTCATCCAACCCCGTCCAAGCATAATCTGCCTCCGCTTTATTTTACAGAGGCAGTATTCCATTGAACATAGCGTGATGGGAAGGTGGTTGGCGGACTTAAGATTGGGCCGCCTTACGACTGGGCGGCATTGGAAAGTGTCTGCGTCCAGCTCACGCCAGGCGCCGCCTGACTGCTAACAGCCCGGCCAGCGCCAACCCGAGCACGGCCACACTTGCCGGTTCCGGCACGGGGGCAGGCGGCCCGAAGCCGTTGGCGGCCAGCACCGCTTGCGCGGTGGGGGACAGCAGGTAGTTCTCCAGAGCCGTCGCACCAGGCTCCTGGGCGCCGTTGATGATGGTCTCGCCGTATTCGGCCGACACCGCGAGGTTGGCCGGCAGGTCAACTATGGCCAGGCTGGGGTCGAGCGCCACCGCGGCGATGGCAGAGGTGTAATACTGCAAGAACACGTCAGTCGTATCGGTCGTGTCGAGGAAGTAAACTATCGCGTTCTGCCCGGTCGGCACCGGGGGCGAGGTCGGTCCGGCAATCAGGCGCTGGGCCTTGGCGTCCAGCGTCGCCTTCGCACCGGGGTCCAAGGCGTCGGCATCGGCAAACACCTGCTCCGTGTAGTCACCTAGCGGATCATAGACGGGGGTTGAGGTGCCCACCCGCACCGAGGGATTTAGGAGGGTTGACAGCAAGTTGGCGGAGGTGACGCCCTCGTTGGCGCGGACGACCGCGACGATGCTGTTGCTGGCGAAGTTGACCACCGGGCCGGCCAGCCCCGCAGCCTGCAACGCAGCCGGGTTGCCGGTGTCAGCACTGGCGAACACGTCGGGCCGTGCTCCGGCCTCAATCTCCTGAGCAATCGTGCCGGAAGGCTGGAAGCTGGTAGTGACCGGCGTGCCCGTGACCGCGGTGAAATCACTGGCCACTGTGGTCAAGGCTGTCGACAAGCTGCCGGCCGCATCTAGCGTCAGCGCGGCCGCCTGTGTCGTCTGGGCCGCCAGCAGGACAGCGAAGGCCGCTGAAGCCAGGAACGTGGCCCGGATACCGGCCGAGCCGGAAAAGGTAATTGCTGTCATGTTGACCTCACGGCTACAGCGGGAGTGCTATATTCCATCGTGCATAGCGAGGTCAGGCTAGCCAGGCCAAACGCAAAGGCGTTATCGCACCGCCACGATTGGCAACAGGCCGCCCCGCACCAGGGTTGCGTGGGCGTGCTCGGACAGCATGAACAGTGCCAATCGCGTCGCTGCGCGTTCCTCAACGGCAGGCCGCAGCTGGTGGAAGAAAGGCACCCCCAGCAGGCCCACAAGCAGCAACGGAACAGCAGCAGCTAAGCAAACCTCTGGAAGTTTGCGCACAGATAAAAAACCTAAGCAGGCTTACGCGGCCTGGCACGGCCGCAGGCCCTCTGTGTGACAGGCCGCGTAAGCCTACTTAGCCTGAAAAATTCATGAGGGTTGGCGGGCATAGTACAAGCCCTTGATCCAGCGTAGGATGTGGTTCTCG
>CAXTCI010000258.1:0-6411 GCA_964242325.1 uncultured Acetobacteraceae bacterium | reverse complement strand
AGGCCCAGACAGCAGCACCAGCGTGCGGCGGTTCTCGTAGCGGACCCGCATCGCCGCGCCACACGCCGGGCAAAGCCTGCGCACCGCAACCAGCACACGCTCCCGATCTGGCTGCGGCCGCGCCGATGTCCTGCCCATCCCTCATCTCCTGCAAAACGGCAGAACCGTAGCGCAAGGCCCCTGTAGCAGCCAACTTTGCCGGCCTAGAAAAAAACCGCCTAATTGTTCGAAATGCATCAAACCTCATGCCGATGTGAAGCGACTTTCGGTTTGGCTTGCGCCAACAACGCAGGAGGAGTGATGAGCTGGAGAGTGTGAAACTTGTAGATGTTGGTTCGCAAATGCGTAGAGAGTCACGTTAGCAGCCAACATCCAGACGTCGTTGATGTTCGTGCGTTGCCTAGTTTCCTGTTCTGACCTGATGCCGCCCGAACTCAGGAGGACAAAGTTTTGCAGCCTGGCAAGTGCCCGGTAAACGCCAGGCTGCTCGCCGCAGTTACTCCGCCGCTTTGGCAGGCTGGGAAATACTAAGATGGAGCAAGAAGTAGAAGAGAAGCTATCTTAAAAATTACCCAAACCTCGCCCAGCCACGATCAATTCGCCTCTGCTAAGTCGGAGTTAGCTACATGACATGCCCGTATTTCCCTGCAATCCCGCCCATGTATATTGACCCTCACATCCACATGATTTCCCGCACGACGGATGATTACGAGCGGATGCGTGACGCCGGCATCGTCGCAGTGATCGAACCGGCGTTCTGGATGGGCCAGCCCCGCACTTCCGTGGGGTCCATGCAAGACTACTTCGCGAGCCTGCTGGGATGGGAACGGTTCCGCGCCGGCCAGTTCGGCATCCGCCATTACTGCACCATCGGCCTAAACTCAAAGGAGGCAAACAACGAGCGGCTAGCTCAGGACGTGTTAGACCTGTTGCCGCTCTACCTGGAAAAGGACGGAGTAGTCGCCGTCGGTGAGATCGGTTTCGACGACATGACCGCAGCTGAGGAGCACGCTTTCAACGTTCAATTGGCGTTGGCGCGCGAGTTGGGCATGCTGGTGCAGATCCATACCCCGCACCGGAACAAGAAAGTGGGTGCGCAACGGAGCATGGACTTGTGCGAGGAGCACGGCCTTGATCCCGCCCGCGTGGTGATTGACCACAACAACGAGGAAACGGTGCGGGAGGTGCTGGACCGAGGCTATTGGGCAGGCTTCACCATCTATCCCCGCACCAAGATGGGCAACGAGCGCATGGTGGAGGTCGTCCGCCAATACGGGCCGGAGCGCATCATCGTGGACTCCTCGGCTGACTGGGGCGCGTCCGACCCGCTGGCCGTGCCGAAAACCGCCGGGCTGATGCTGGCGCGCGGCATCGCGCCCGAGACCATGCGCGCGACTTGCTACGGCAATGCCCTAGCCGCTTACGGGGCAAGCGGGCGGTTCAATGAGGCCGATTGGCTGCATCCATTGCCGATAGACCAGCGGCAATTCTTCGACGGCAACTCCGTGCTGCGCGGCCAGGCGCCGCGCGTCGAGCCTGCCGACCCCGTCCTGATTTCCTGACGGCTCGGCCATGCGCGTCGGACCCAACGGCCAGCATCACCTGGCCTACTGCACCAACGTCCACCCTGGCGAGGGCTGGGACGACATCCTGGCTCAGCTTTGTTGCCACCTGCCGCCCCTGAAGGCCAAACTCTCCCCCGTTGCGCCCTTCGGCGTCGGGCTACGCTTGTCCGATCTGGCTGCGCGGGAACTGCTGGAAGGCGACCGCCTGCAGCGCTTCGCCGCATGGCTTGGGCAGCAGGGGCTATACGTCTTCACCCTGAACGGCTTTCCCTACGGCAGCTTTCACGGCGGCCCGGTCAAGGACCGGGTGTATGCGCCGGACTGGACGAGGCCAGAGCGGTTTGCCTACACGATGCGTCTAGCCCGCATCCTCGCCGCACTGCTGCCCGATGGGGTGGAGGGCGGGATCTCTACCGTGCCGGTCTCCTACAAGCGTTGGCATGCGACGACTGCAGAGCGTGAAGCCGCCGCTGCCGCCGGGGCAGCGCAGTTGCTTGAGGTGGTCAGAATGCTCGCGCGCTTGGAGGCGGACACTGGAAAAGTCATCCACCTCGACCTGGAGCCAGAACCTGACTGCCTGCTGGAAGACGCTGCGGAAACCCTGGCCTTCTTCCAAAACCACCTGCTGCCCGGCACTGCGGCGGGTGGCTCGGCATCGGTGCTGCGGCACGTGCGGGTGTGCTGGGATGCCTGCCACGCCGCCGTCGAGTATGAGGCAGGCCCAAACGCGCTGCGCCTGCTGAGCGCCCACGGCATCTCGATAGGCAAGCTGCAGATCAGCGCCGCGCTGAAGGCGCCTCTGGGCAGCCCAGCAGAGCGTGCGCGATTGGTGGAGCGGTTGCGGCCTTTTGCCGAGTCCACCTATTTGCACCAAGTAGTCGAGCGCCGGGCGGACGGCACTCTGCGCCGCCACCCGGACCTGCATGACGCGCTGCGCGGCATCTCGGACCCGATGGCGAGGGAGTGGCGCGTCCACTTCCACGTGCCGATCTTCTGGCCGGACTGCAGCGGTCTTGCGACAACGCAGGCGGAACTGCAGGAAACTTTGGGCCAAGTGCTGACCAATCCGTCATGCACCCACCTGGAAATCGAAACGTATACCTGGGACGTGCTGCCGCCTGCCTTACGGCTGGACCTGCCGCAATCGCTCCTGCGGGAGTATGGCTGGGTCCTCGGCGTCCTGGACTCGACGATGGTGCGCTCATGCGCGGCGTAGCCAGGCCCGTCCTGCAGCGTCTTGCGGTGCTGAACGTGGTGGGGCTGACCCCGGAATTGGTGGGAACAGACATGCCGTTCCTGTCGGGCTGGATGGCGAACGCAGCTCAGGCGTCGTTGCGTCCGGGTCTGCCGGCCGTGACCTGCTCGGTGCAGGCCACGATGCTGACCGGCATGCCGCCAGCCCGGCACGGCATCGTGGGCAATGGCTGGTATGACCGAGACGCCGCCGAAATCCGTTTCTGGCGCCAGTCCAGCCATCTGGTGCAGGCGCCGCGAGTGTGGGACGCGGCGCGTACCCTAGACCCGGCTTTCACCTGCGCCAACCTGTTCTGGTGGTTCGCCATGTACGCCGGCGCCGATGTCGGCGTGACGCCACGTCCGATGTATCCGGCGGATGGGCGCAAGATACCCGACCTGTGGACACATCCCGCCGGCCTGCGCGACACGCTGCAGGGCTCCCTGGGACGCTTCCCCTTGTTCGAGTTCTGGGGGCCGCGCACCAGCATACGCTCTAGCCAATGGATCGCCGATGCAGCGCGAACGGTGGAAGGCGAGCACGCGCCCAGTCTTTCGCTGGTTTACCTGCCCCACCTGGACTACGTGCTGCAACGGGAAGGGCCGGGCGGCGCCAGTGTTGCGGCCGACCTGCGGCAGCTGGATGCGGTGCTGGCCGGGCTGATCCGGTTCCTAGAGGGACGAGGCGTGCAGGTCCTCGTGCTGTCGGAGTACGGCATCACGCCCGTCACCTACCCGATCCACTTAAACCGCGCGCTGCGGGAGGCCGGCTGGCTCGCAGTGCGCGAGGAGTTGGGACGGGATATGCTGGACCCAGGCGCGAGCGACGCGTTCGCGGTGGCGGACCACCAAGTCGCACATGTTTACCTGCGCGACCCGGAGCTTGGGCCTAGGGTGCGAAACCTGTTGGAGCGCCTGCCAGGCGTGGAGCAGGTGCTGAACCGGACGGCGCAGGCGGAGTGCGGCTTGGACCACTCTCGTGGGGGTGACTTGGTTGCGATTGCGGCGCCGGAAGCCTGGTTCACTTACTACCATTGGCTGGACGACCACCGGGCACCGGACTTTGCGCGCACGGTGGATATTCACCGTAAATCCGGCTACGACCCCGCCGAGTTGTTCATAGACCCGGTCCTCCGCTTCCCAGCCGCCAAGGTCGCGTCCATCCTGGCGCGCAAGGCACTTGGCTTCCGCACCCTGCTGGACGTGATCCCCTTGGATGCCGCGTTGGTGCGGGGCTCGCACGGGCGGCCGCCGGGTGATGCTGGACAAGGGCCGCTAGTCGCCACAAAGTCCCGTGCGCTGCTGACGAAGGGCGTGATGGATGCGGCCGACGTCCATGACCTGATCCTGGCGCACCTGTTCGGCCCGGAGTATTATGTCACGGCGAACAAGCGGGCCAACCGCATCGAAACCGGCCATAGCGCCAGCACTACCAAGCCATGAACCGGCCCGGCGAATCCGGCTGCAAGCGCGGCGTCCAGCAGTATCAGCGACAGCACACCCGCCCGCACGGCGTCTCCGACCGCCGCCGGCCGTGGGTTCCGCGCCGCCGCCACGAAGGGTGGCAGCACCCGCCAGGCCAGCAGCACCAAAAAGAAGAGCCCATACGACAGCAGGTGCCCCTGCTGCACCTGCACGCCTGCCAGGGAGCCCAACACCGCAGCCAGCAAGGCGACGGCCAGCCATCCCGTGGCGCGCCTGCCGCCGTGTACCTCCCCGCGGCTGATGGCAGTGATGGCGGCGACGTAGGCCAACGGCAGCAGGGCAAGAGGCCATACGGCACCCAGCGCCGCCGGCAGAGCGCTAACGCCGAGCATCAAATTCACCCCGCGGCACAGCCCCATCGCCACAGGGCCGGCCAGGGGATGATGCTTGGCCCATCCATCATAAAGCAGGATCATCACAGCTATCGCCGCAGCTACGGCGCCGCTGGAGGCGGACACGACGGACGCCGCCGTGATCCCCGTCGCCAACAGCCCGCCCCCCAGCCATCCGGCCCCGGCCCGGCTGGCCCTGCCGCTCGGAATCGGGCGCTCCGGGCGTTCGCGCGCATCCAGGTCCGCGTCGAACACGTCGTTCAGCACAACGCCGCCGGCATAAAGCGCGGCGGTCGCAACCAGGAGGCCGGGAAGCCCCGCGAGCGTCCCGGCTGCCGCTGCCCCGGCCAGCACGTCTGCCAGGGCGGTCACCACGTTCGCTGGGCGGGTGAGCGTCAGGTAGGCCCAAAGTCGGCTGGTTTGGATCGGGCTCGGGGATGCCGTTGTGGTGCTCATGCGGGTCTCCAATGGATGAAGCGGGCGCAGGCGCTGCGGGCCTGCGGCCCTAGAAACGAGGTGGTGGAATGAACCAGATCAGCAGGCCGCCGGGCGCCGTCGCGGCGCTCCACCGCTGGTTGGCCGTGCAAGGGGAGGATGGCCTGGCCTGGCTTGACGCGGCTGCGGGCGGCATCGCCGCAGGGGGAGGGGAGCGCGCCATGTTCGCCGCTTTTGCGGCGGCGCCCCGATGTGTCGGGCGGAAGGAGCTTCCGGCCTTCCTGCACCGAGGCTTTGTGTTGAAGGGTTGGACCCGGGACCAGGTGGCCCGGACCGTGCTGTTGCTGACCTGTCCGCCTGATGCGGGATATCTGCCTATGCTCGACCGGCTGTTCCAGGCGGCAGACCTTGGCGAGTTGATTTGTCTTTACCAGGCGCTCTCCCTGTTGCCGTTTCCGGAAGCGCACCGGGCGCAAGCAGCGGAAGGGCTGCGCAGCAACATGCTTCCGGTCTTCCGTGCCGTGGCGCTGGACAACCCCTATCCGGCAGCCTGGCTGGACGAGGGGGCGTGGAACCAGATGATCGTGAAGGCAGTGTTCGTCGGCTGCCCCCTGCACGGGGTCGTTGGCCTCGACGACCGGGCCAACACGGCACTGGCAGCCATGCTGGTGGACTACGCGCGTGAACGCCGGGTTGCTGGGCGCCCGGTGCCGGCAGGCTTGTGGCGGCTTGTTGGGCCATTTGCCAACCATGGCCGGGCATTGGACGAGGTATGCCAGGCCCTGGACGGCGGTGGACCGGGCGGGCAGGCGGCTGCTCTTGGTATGTCCAACAGCCGTGACCCGATCGTCATAGCGGCGTTGGACGCCCGGCCGGACCTTGCAAACCTTGCAAGGTCCGGCAAGCTGTCTTGGGAGGGACTGGGGCTTTAGGCAGCCCCCTTCCGGGATGGCGCTATTGGTCATTTGCTTGGCCACTGGTTGAATGCCTGGACCTGTGCCCCCGCAAAGCGCCTGGTGCAAATGTGCTCCCGGAAAAGCTAAGAAAATGCACGGTCTTTTGACACTGCGCCGGTGCTTTGGTCCGGAATTCGCGATAGCAATGCCGAATTTCGAACATAAGCTGCCGTTCATTCTATAGTGTCGAACCATTTGCCCAATTGCTTGTCCTCCAGCGCTTTCTAAGTCTGGTAGCCCAGATCATAATTGTACCTTCTTTACCGGCACGTTGAGGGTCACTCCTGGAAAGCATGGATATCAGTGTGCATGACGTTCTCCCGCACTTGGGAGAAAGGAGCATGGTATTTGTCGGCCTGATGGGCGCGGGCAAGACCAGCATCGGCCGCCGCATGGCCGCCCGCA
>CAXTCI010000257.1:0-6496 GCA_964242325.1 uncultured Acetobacteraceae bacterium | reverse complement strand
CGCCGGGGACGCGGCAGCCGGGCGTGCGGCCGGCGCGGACGCCGCAGGCTGGGGTGGGGAAGGCTGTGGCGCAACCGGCGTTGCCCCGGGCGCCGCCGGTTGCGCCGGGAAATCAGGCGCGGGACCGACGCGGGAAGGTGCCACAGGGATCGGCAGCGACTGCCCGGCTGCCGGGGCGACACCGCCCGCGCCGGGGTCAAGGAACGCTGCGAACAGCAGGGCAAGGAGGGCGAGGAGGCTTTGCCGCATTTTCGGGGAGCAACACCCAAGGCGGTGGGGTGTCAACCCGGAACAAGTTGCGTTTCTCCGGCGGCGCTTCAAATCAGGCGCATCAGCTCCGCGTCCCAGGCCGCCACCTGGCGGCGCACCTCCGGGAAGGTTTCCAGCAGCCGGCGGTGCCGCAGCGCCAGGTCCTGCACCACCCCGATCAGGCCCTGCACCGCCCGCATCGCGTCGTCTACCGGCCCGGTGTGCCGGAGCGGTCCGCCGAGGTAGGCGATGGGGTCCTCGGCCAAGCCCGCCGTGTCCTGGTGGAACGCGAGCCAGTCCGGATGCCGCAGCAGGTCCGCAGGCCGGTCCCGCAACGCCTCGAACGGGGCCTGGTAGTGGTAGGACGCGCCGCCCTCCTGCACCGCGGCCTCCGCGGCGAGGACCCGGCTCCAACCGCGCACCGCCTTCAAGGCGAACTGGAACAGCGACCGCTCGGAATAATGCGCCAGGCGCAGCCCGGCCTGCGCGACGGCCAGTCCCGGCGGCGCGTCCGGGCCGTCCGGCAGGACCGCATGGCCGCCCGCCAGGATGGCAGCACCTGCCCGGCCCGGGCCGCCGCGCGCGATCACCTTGCCGATGTCGCCCGGCGCGCGGTGCCAGCGCATGCGCTGCGGTGCCACGGGTTGCGCCGGGTCATCCGCGGCAGTGGCGACGTAGTCCGTCATCGGCAGGTGCAACGAGGCGACGGACGGGCCGGCCTCCGCCAAAGCCTGCAGCAGGTCGCGCAGCCCGGCCGCGCTGCCGCGGTCGTCCAGGAACTCGTCCGCGTCCAGGCAAGCGACCCAATCCGCGCCGAGATCCCGTATGGCGAAGCGGAACAGTTGGGTCAGGTGCCCAGGTTCGCTGAACGACACGTTGCGCGCCTGCAGCAGCGTCAGCGGCAGCCCGTCCCGGTGCAGCGCCTGCAGGATCGCCAGCGTCCCGTCGGTGCTGCCGTTGTCCAGGAATACGTGGTGGTCCACGTAGGCCGCGGTGTGGCGGGCGAACGCCTCGACGATGTCCGCCTCGTCCAGCACACGCGTGACGGCTACGACCTGCATCAATCCCCTCCCGTTAACTTCCCGTTCTCGGCGCAGCGGGACATCCTATGCCCGCCGCAAGGGGAGGCACGGCGGCAGGCCCCGGCGCGATGCGCGGGATGACAAGGCGGGCTGGCGCACCCACTTGCCTGGTTATGACGACATTCCTGACGGTGCTGGTGGTTTTGGCCTTGCTGGCGACGGTGGGCGTGCTGTTCGCCGGGCTGCTCGGCATGGTTAGGGGCACGCAGGACGGCCGGCGGGCGAACAAGCTGATGCAGTATCGCGTCCTGTTCCAAGGCATCGCCCTGCTGCTGTTCATCACCCTGCTGTATATGGTCAGGGGATAGCGGCAGGTTTGACATCCGGCTTTCCCGCCCCATAACGTCCGGCAACTTTGTGGCGGCAACCGCCTTCGGTGGCAGGGACGTCGCATCCCCGCTCGGAACGGTGCCAAAACCATGATAGTGAACCCCCCAACCACATCGGACCTGCCATGAAGCTCCTTGTCCCCGTTAAGCGGGTCGTTGACTACAACGTGAAAGTCCGCGTGAAGGCCGACGGCTCCGGCGTCGAGACTGCGGGCGTCAAGATGTCCATGAACCCCTTCGACGAGATCGCGGTCGAGGAGGCGGTGCGCTTGAAGGAAAAGGGTGTTGCCACCGAGATCATCGTGGTCTCGATGGGCGTGGCGCAATGCCAGGAAACGCTCCGCACCGCCCTGGCGATGGGCGCCGACCGCGGCATCCTGGTTGAGACCGACGTGGAGCTGCAGCCGCTGGCGGTCGCCAAGATGCTCAAGGCACTGGCCGCCAAGGAGCAGCCCGGCCTCATCATCATGGGCAAGCAGGCGATCGACGACGACATGAACGCCACCGGCCAGATGCTGGCGGCGCTGCTGGGCTGGCCGCAGGGCACCTTCGCCAGCCGCATCAGCATCGAGGGTGAAAAGCTGACGGTAACGCGTGAGATCGACGGTGGGCTGGAAACGCTGGAGCTGGACCTGCCCTGCATCATCACCACCGACCTGCGGCTGAACGAGCCGCGTTATGCCTCGTTGCCCAACATCATGAAGGCGCGCAAGAAGCCGATCGAGACGATTAAGCCCGCCGACCTCGGCGTTGACCCGGCGCCGCGGCTCAAGCTGGTCAAGGTGGCGGAGCCGCCGAAGCGTGTGGCAGGCCAGAAGGTCGGGTCAGTGGCCGAATTGGTGCAGAAGCTCCGTACAGAAGCAAAGGTGATTTAGGGATGGCATCGCTCGTATTGCTCGACTGGGACGAAGCCGGCATCAAGCAGCCGTCCCGCAGCGCCGTCGCCGCGGCTTCCAAGCTCGGCGACGTCCACGTCCTCGTGGCCGGCCACAACGTGCAGGCCGCCGCAGAGGCAGCGGCCAAGCTGCCCGGCGTCGGCAAGGTCCATGTGGCCGACAGCCCCGTTTATGAGCATTCGCTCGCCGAGCCGCTAGCGGCGCTGCTGGTCAGCATGGCCGGGCACCATGACCACTTGATGGCTGCCAGCACTGCCACCGGCAAGAACGTGATGCCGCGCGTGGCCGCCCTGCTGGACGTGCAGCCGATCAGCGACGTGTCGGGCATCGTCGACGCGGACACCTTCATCCGGCCGATCTATGCCGGCAACGCGATGGCAACCGTCGTGTCCAGCGACTCCAAGAAGGTGATGACCATACGCGCCGCAAGCTTCGATCCCGTTGCGGCGACGGGCGGGTCCGCCGAGATTGAGGCCGTGTCCACCCCGGACGGCGCCGCGACCTCCCGCTTCGTATCGGCGGAACTCAGCCGCAGCGAGCGCCCGGAGCTGACGGCGGCACGCGTCGTGGTGTCCGGCGGGCGCGGGATGCAGAACGGCGAGAACTTCAAGCTGCTGCTGCCGCTGGCGGACAAGTTGGGTGCGGCCGTCGGCGCTTCTCGCGCTGCGGTGGATGCGGGCTATGTGCCCAACGACTACCAGGTGGGCCAGACCGGCAAGATCGTGGCGCCGGACCTGTATGTCGCCATCGGCATCTCGGGCGCGATCCAGCACTTGGCGGGCATGAAGGACAGCAAGGTCATCGTTGCGATCAACAAGGACGAGGACGCGCCGATCTTCCAGGTGGCGGATTACGGCTTCGTCGGCGACCTGTTCACCGCACTCCCGGAGCTTGAGGCCGAGCTGGCCCGGGCGCCCTAGCGATGGACGCGCCTGCGGCGGCCGGCCCGGTCGGTGAGGCCGTGTCGGCCGTGCAGTCGATGGGGGTGATCGGCGCGGGGCAGATGGGCAGCGGCATCGCCCATGTCTGCGCCTTGGCCGGGCTGCCGGTGGTGCTGCTGGACATGCGGCAGGACGCGCTGGACAAGGCCATGGCCGGCATCGCGAAGAACATGGACCGCCAGGTGGTCAAGGAGGCCATCACCGCGGACCAGCGTGTGGCAGCGATTGCCAACATCACTGCGTCAACCGACTACGCCGCCTTTGCCGGCGCCGACCTGGTAATCGAGGCGGCGACGGAAAAGGAGGAAGTCAAGCGCGCGATCTTCCAGACGCTGACGCCACACCTGAAGCCGTCATGCATGATCGCCAGCAACACCAGCAGCATCAGCATCACCCGTCTGGCGGCCGGCACCGACCGGCCCGGCAAGTTCATCGGCATGCACTTCATGAACCCGGTGCCGGTGATGAAGCTGGTCGAGGTGATCCGCGGCATCGCAACGGAGGAGCCGACGTTCCAGGCGGTGCAGGCCCTCGCGGCGAGGCTGGACAAGATCACCGCAGTGTCGGAGGACTTCCCGGGCTTCATCGTCAACCGCATTTTGCTGCCGATGATCAACGAGGCGGTTTATGCCCTGTATGAGGGGGTGGGTACCATCGGCGGCATCGACTCGGCGCTCCGCCTGGGCGCGGCGCACAAGATGGGTCCGTTCGAGCTGGCCGACTTCATCGGTCTGGATACCTGCCTGAGCATCATGCAGGTGCTGCACGACGGCCTGTCCGACAGCAAGTATCGCCCCTGCCCGTTGCTGGTGAAGTATGTCGAGGCCGGCTGGTATGGCCGGAAGGCAGGCCGAGGCTTCTACGACTACTCGGCCACCCCGCCGCGCCCAACCCGCTAACTGCTCCCTCTCCCTCCGGGAGAGGGTCGGGGTGAGGGAAACGGCAAGCGCCGTATCGGCCCACATTAGGCCCAAGCCAGGTCCTCGCGGCCTCCCTCACCCCAACCCTCTCCCGGAGAGAGAGGGAGCCACTCAGCCCATAACGAAACTTGGAGCGGGTGAAGGGAATCGAACCCTCGTATGCAGCTTGGGAAGCTGCCGTTCTACCATTGAACTACACCCGCGACCCCGCCGTTATACGGATTGGCGGTTGACCGCGCAACGCCCCCCTCCCTATCTTGGCTCTGCCCACCTCGTGATTTGTCCGGCCGGATTGCGGCGAGGTTAAACAAGCGCGCTAAAGAGGCCCGTGGCGTCCCTATTCGGGCCGCCGCTGGCATCGTCGGCCCCACGCGTCACGATGAAAGCCTGCACCGAATGTCCAGCACCCCACGCCGCCCCGCAACCCAACTGGTCCACGGCGGCACCACCCGCACCCCCTACGGCGAAACCTCCGAGGCGCTCTTCCTCACTTCCGGCTTCGTTTACGACAGTGCCGAGCAGGCCGAGGACACCTTCACCGGCGCCGCCACCCACTACCAGTATAGCCGCTTCGGCAACCCAACCGTCACCATGCTGGAAAACCGACTCGCCCTCATCGAGGGCGCCGAAGCCTGCCGCGCCACCGCCACCGGCATGGCCGCCGTCCACGCCGCGATGCTGAGCCACCTGCGCGCCGGCGACCGCGTAGTTGCGTCCCGCGCGTTGTTCGGCTCCTGCCACTGGATCGTTTCCACCCTGCTGCCCCGCTACGGCATTACCTCGGAGTTCGTGGACGGCACCGACATGGACGCCTGGCGCGCCGCCCTATCCCGACCCGCGGCCATGGTCCTGCTGGAGTCCCCCTCCAACCCGATGCTGGAGGTGCTCGATATCCGCGCCATCTGCACCTTGGCGCACGCAGCCGGCGCCCTGGTCGTGGTGGACAACGTGTTCGCCACCCCCCTGCTGCAGCATCCGCTGCAGCTAGGCGCCGACATCGTGGTCTATTCCTGCACCAAGCACATAGACGGCCAGGGCCGCGTCCTCGGCGGCGCCGTGCTGGGCAGCAAGGCCTGGATCGAGGACACCTTGCAGCCGTTTATCCGCAACACCGGGCCGAGCCTGTCACCCTTCAACGCCTGGCTGCTGCTGAAGGGGCTAGAAACCCTGCACCTGCGCGTGGACGCCGGTTGCCGCTCCGCTGCCGCGGTCGCCGACAGCCTGGCCGCGCACCCCGCGGTATCCCGCGTCTGGTATCCCGGCCGCGCCGATCATCCGCAGCACGCGCTGGCCATGTCGCAGATGACCGCCGGCGGCACCCTGGTCGCCTTCGAGGTCGCCGGCGGCAAGCCCGGCGCCTTCGCCGCGATGAATGCGCTGCGCCTGGTCGCGGTGTCCAACAACCTCGGCGACTCCAAGTCCCTCGTCACCCATCCCGCCACCACCACCCACATGAAGATCGGCGCCGAGGAGCGGGCGCGCTTGGGCATCGGCGACGGCGTGCTGCGCCTGTCCGTCGGGCTGGAAGACCCGCTGGACCTGATCGAGGACCTGACGGCGGCGTTGGACGCCGCCAGACAACCCGCCATGCAGCACGCCGCGGAGTAGCCGATGACCGCCGACTATATCGCCGTCACCCGTGGGATCGAAGTCGGGGTGCAGGCCTTTTACCTGGAGGAGCAATCCGACCCCGACGCCGGCACCTGGGTCTGGGCCTACCGTGTACGGATCGCCAACGGCGGCACGGAAACGGTCCAACTGCTGCGCCGCACCTGGCGCATCACCGACGCCAAGGGCAAGCTGGACCTCGTCGAAGGCCCCGGCGTCGTCGGCGAGCAGCCGGTGCTGCGACCCGGCGAGGTCTTCGAGTATACCTCCGGCACCCCCCTCCACACGCCATCCGGCTTCATGGAGGGCAGCTACTGCATGACGATCCCGGAAACCGGCGAGAAGTTCGACGCCGCCGTGCCCGCCTTCAACCTCGACAGCCCGCACGTCGCGCGCCGGCTGCACTGACGGCGCCGGGCCGGCGCGGCCCTGGCCCGGCTGTCTGACCCGCCAGTTTGCACTACCTGAGGC